>CAJMAZ010000001.1:0-99436 GCA_905211535.1 uncultured Collinsella sp.
GGGATGATCCTGCGTCCCCGCGCGGGCGCCCCCGGTTACCCAACCTCTTCGATAGGAGCTTTTCCCACATGGCAGACATCGCATTCGAGAAGGACCTCTCCGTCGCCGAGACCGGCATCGGGGGCCTGAAGGTCGTCGACCTCGCCGTCCACGGCGACTCGCGCGGCTGGTTCAAGGAGAACTGGCAGCGCGCCAAGATGACCGCCCTGGGCATCCCGGACCTCCGCGTCGTCCAGAACAACGTCTCCTACAACGACAAGAAGGGCGTCACCCGCGGCATCCACGCGGAGCCCTGGGACAAGTTCATCTCCGTGGCGCGCGGCTCGGTCTTCGGCGCCTGGGTGGACCTTCGCGAGGGCAGCGAGACCTTCGGCAAGGTGTTCACGACCGTTCTGGATCCCAGCAAGGCCATCTACGTCCCGCGCGGCGTGGGCAACTCCTTCCAGGCCCTGGAGGACGGCACCGCCTACACCTACCTGGTGGACGCCCACTGGTCCCTCGAGCTCAAGAAGACCTACACCTTCGTGAACCTCGCCGACCCCGAGCTCGCCATCCAGTGGCCCATCCCGCTGGCCGAGGCCACCGTCTCCGAGGCGGACCTGAACCACCCGATGCTGAAGGACGTCGTCCCCATGGCGCCGAAGCGCACCCTCGTCACCGGCTGCAACGGCCAGCTGGGCCGCGCGGTGCGCGCGCTCGCCGAGGAGCGCGGCGTGGCGAAGGACTTCGACTTCTGCGACATCGACACCTTCGACATGTCCGACCCGGACGCCTACGCGCAGTACGACTGGTCGCTCTACGGCACCGTCATCAACTGCGGCGCCTACACCGCCGTGGACAGGGCCGAGACCCCCGAGGGCCGCGTGACCGCCTGGAAGGCCAACGCCACCGGGCCGGCGCTGCTCGCCCGAACCTGCGCCGGGCACGGGATCACGCTCGTCCACGTGTCCAGCGACTACGTCTTCGACGGCGCCGCGGAGGTGCACACCGAGGAGGAGCCCCTCAGCCCGCTGTCCGTCTACGGCCAGACCAAGGCCGCGGGCGACATCGCCGTGGCGGGCTGCCCGCGCCACTACATCATGCGCAGCTCCTGGGTCATCGGCGAGGGCCGCAACTTCGTCAAGACCATGAAGGGGCTGTCCGACCGTGTAGCCGACCCGGACGACAAGCTGGACCAGGCCACCGTGGTGGACGACCAGCTGGGCCGCCTGACCTTCACGCGCGACATGGCTGCCGCCATCTTCCACGTGCTGGGCTCGCACGCCCCCTACGGCACCTACGATTGCACCGGCTCCGGCGCCGTGAGGAGCTGGGCCGACATCGCCCGCGCCGTCTTCGAGGCCGCCAACGGCAACGGGGACAAGGTCGTGCCGGTATCGACCGCCGACTACTACTCCACCGTCGCGGGCCGCGTCGCCCCGCGCCCGGTCCACTCCGCGCTCGACCTCTCCAAGCTTGAGGCTGCCGGCTTCCGCATGCCCGACTGGGAGAAAGAGCTGGGGGAGTACCTCAAGACGCTCTAGCCGCTATTAACTTTTCGAGAGTAAAAGCCGCCGCTTGTTAACGGCGGCTTTTCTTATGCCTGGCGTATAGCCCCGCTGCAGCAAGGGCGGCGGCGGTCGCCAGACTCACTGCAAGCCCAGAAAGGGCGCCCGGAGTCTTGTAGGTCATCACGATCCTATTCGCGCCTTTCTGCATGTTCAGGGATGACAAGCCCTTATCGGCGGCGGGCGTTAGTTCTGCGGCGGTTCCGTTTACCGTTACGTTCCAGCCCTCATCGTACGGAACGCTCAGCAGCAGGTTGCCGTCATCCTTGGCGGTATATTTGCCTTCGATTCTTCCGTCCTCAAAAACCGTCGGAACAAATTCGCTCGTCTTAAGCTCGTTAATAATCTGCTCGAAAACGTCCAGATTGAGGGCGTAAAAGACCGGCTCATTGTCTTGGGGCATGTCTGTATAGCCCTCTGCGACTCCGATTGACACCGTATGCTGGCTCGGGGCGTCCGATGCATCCGCAATCTGACGGATATTATTGTCGAATCTCCAGGCCTCGTTTTCGATCGTTCGCTGGTCGATGGTAAGGGTGACGGGCCAATAACTGCCGGCGGTCGTATCTTTGTTGATGTAGAGATACCCGATGGAGCTTGCCGGAAGAGTAACGCTCCATTGCTTTAAGCTATCGCTATTCTCCGTGCTCGCGGCCTCGATCTTGGTATAGAGCTCGACCTCGCGGCCTAGGATTTTGCTGTAGAGGTCGTTCTGCTTTTCGAAGGGGTTCTCGCTCTTCAGCGTGCTGTTTTGTATATCGCTTGAGGCCGCGACGCCAATGCTGAGCGCATAGGGGTTCTCGTACACCGCGCTTGTGGAGTCGGCCTGATTCGTCTTGGCTAAAACGTATCCTGCAGGCGCGTTTTCAGGAATGGCATATTCGACTCCCAGTAGGGCATCGACGGCGAGAATGGGCTCGGCATAACGGGTCGAGAATTCGCCGACGCTGCTGTATCCAAGGGAGTTGAGCAGTGCGATGGCCTGCGGGTTGTTGGCAGACGAATACGAAGACAACTGGTTGTACCCAAGCGCCAGGCCTTCGTTGAGGGCGGCGCTGTCGACGCGTGTGGTCGTGCGGTCAATGCGGTAGAACGACGCCGAAGTCTGGTCTTGAATAGCCGTGATCGTGTCGGTTGCGGTGGCGACATAGGCGCTGTTGGCCTCTTCGGAATAGCCTGTGTACAGCTGGTTCCACATAACATGGGCGTTGGCAAATAGTTCAATTGCCGTGAGTGCCAGGAGTGGCATGATGATGGCCGGACGATGGGCTCGATGTAATGCTGGCCGCTCTTTGAGTTTCTGCAGCGCGTATCCTGCGGCCCACAGCGCAAAGAAGCTCAGCAAAAAAGCCGTGCGCGAGTAGAAGCCGTTGGGAACGCGCATGCCGCACCAGATGTACTCGAGCGGGCTCAAAACAGAGCTTGCGACCAGGATTATCGTGACGACGAGTGCTGCGATGCGCGTCTTGGTTGAAACAGTGTGGTTAACCAGCAGGCTCACTGCGAGCAGCATCATGATGATGCCGCAATAGAACTGCGGCGTGCTTTCGTTGTTTACCCACATGCAGGGAAGAAAGCCCCTGATGAGCGACTTGGGGCTGGTTTTAAGTAGGGGGCCGAGTGCCAGAACGGGACCGCCCTTGGACATGGCAAGGATAGTCGGCAAAAAGGTCCAGGCGGACAGAAGCAGTCCAAGCGCGATAGTCCCGGCGAATCGCAGGGCCCGATCGAGCATGAGCTTCCAGCTAAATCCTTCTTCTGCAACATAATCGACAAATTCGACCAATACGAAGATGCAGAGGAACAGGATGCTGATGTAGGCCGTATACCAGCAGAACATGACATTGAGCGCCGTTGCGATGACGAGGCGGATCATACGCTGCTTGCGGATGAGCTCGTGGCATCCGTAGGCGCAGATGGGCAGCAGGATCAGACAATCGATCCAGAGCGGGTTGCGCAGGTTGGTGATGGTCCAGCTGCAAAACGTGAACGAGAGAGAAAGCAGGAATGCGGCGGGCTTGGACAGGTCAAAGCGCTTTTGCACATACCAAGCGCTGCTGATGTGGATGCAGCCCAGTTTGAGCGCGGTAATGACAAATTCGAAGAGCGTCAGCTTGTCTGCGGGAAACAGCACGCAGAGCAGGTTGAAGGGGCTGGCGAGGTAGTAGCTATAGAGCCCCCATGTGTTCATGCCGAGTCCCTGTGAGAAGGAATAGCGAAGGTTTGCCTCGCCCAAAAGGACGCGCCGGAACCAAGCAAAGAAGTCGATGTATTGGTATTTGAGATCGTTGGTGAGAAACGAGTTGTCGCCAAAGGGGTAGACATGCCCCGCCGCTGCAAGTGCGACAAAGAGTGCGACGGAAAACGTGAAGCACGCGGCGTAGAACGCCACATTCTTGAGCGTGCTGTTATTGGGCCGTGTCATCAGATTCCTCGTTAGACTCTCGGATAATATAGATGGGGCGGCGCTTGGCCTCCAAGTAGGCTTTTGCCAAGTACTCGCCAATGATTCCCAGGCACAGGAGCTGCATGCCGCCAAACAGCGTAATGAGGCAGGCAAGGGAGGGCCATCCACCTACGGGGTCGCCCCAAACAAGCGTTTTGACGAGGATGACGATAAATCCTAGGATGGCGATGAGGCAGAAGACGATACCCGTGAGGGCGGCGAGGGAGAGTGGCGCCGTGGAAAACGCGACGATGCCGTCGATGGAATAGAGGAGCAGCGACCAAAAGCTCCATTTGGTCTCGCCGGCCACGCGGTTGACGTTTACGTAGGGGAGCCATTTGGTCTTGAAGCCGACCCAGCCGTAAATGCCCTTGGAGAATCGGTTGTATTCGCCCATGGAGATGATGGCGTTGACCATAGGTCGCTTCATGAGCCTAAAATCGCGTGCTCCGTCGACGATGTCGGCCTTGGAAATGCGGTTGATGATCTTGTAGAACATACGGGCACAGAAAGACCTGATGGGAGGCTCGCCTTCGCGGGTGGTCCTGCGTGTGGCGACGTTATCGTAGTTTTCGGTCTGCAAGATCTCGTACATCTGCGGCAGGAGCGAGGGCGGGTCCTGCATGTCGGCATCCATGGTGGCGACATAGTCGCCCTTTGCGTGCTGGAGTCCGGCGAATAGTGCCGCCTCCTTGCCAAAGTTGCGCGAGAAAGAGTGCCAATGGATGGCGTATGGATGCACCGCCGCGGCTTCCGCCTTCATGACGGCGAGCGTTCTGTCCGCCGAGCCATCGTCGATGAGGACGGCTTCAAAGGAGATCTCGGGGTCTTGCTGTGTCATGGTGTGAACGACGTTGTCGAGCTCTTTAAGAAAGATCGGAAGCGATTCTTGCTCGTTGTAGCACGGCACGACGATGGAGATGAGCGGCATGGTGGTTTACCTCTCGCTTTGCTTGGAAGTAGGGTGGCCGGGCTGGTCTTCGTAGGCGTACTTGCTATATACGTTGACCTCCCACTGCTTTTTTTCGACCTTTGCTACAGAATCCAGGATGAATCCGGTCGCAAGGCTTAGGCCACAGAGGAACATAAACGATGCAGCAAGCATGGCAGTGGGGAATTGCGGGACCAGGCCGGTCTGAAAGTACTCGACAACGATGGGCATGCCCAAGGCGAGGCCGATCACCGCAAACAGAAGCGCGACGAGGCTGAAGAACTTCAGCGGGCGGTAGTCCTTGAACAGCGTGCCGATCATCGCAACGACTTTAATGCCGTCGCTCACGGTATTGAGCTTGGACTCGGAGCCTTCCGGACGGTCGCGGTACTCGATGGGTACATCTTTGATGCGCCAGCGGTGGTCGACGGCGTGGATTGAGAGCTCGGTTTCGATCTGGAAGCCCTCGGAAAGCACGGGGAAGGTTTTAACGAACGGGCGGCTCATGGCACGGTAGCCGGTCATGACATCATCGAAGCTGTAGCCATAGATCCACTTGATCATGGCACGGACCAGATTGTTGCCAAAGCCGTGGAAGGCACGCTTGTTTTCCTCGGCGTAGGTGCCGTTGGAAAGGCGATCGCCTACGGTCATGTCGGCCGTGCCGCTGAGGATAGGCTCGCAGAGGGCTTTGGCCGCCTCGGCGGGGTAGGTGTCGTCGCCGTCGACCATCAGGTAGCAATCGGCGTCGATGTCGCGAAACATCTGGCGGCACACGTTGCCCTTTCCCTGACGGGGCTCAAAGCGGACCGTGGCGCCGTGCTCGGTGGCGATGCGTGAGGTATCGTCCGACGAGTTGTTGTCATAGACATAGACCGTCGCTTGCGGAAGCTCGCGGTGAAAGTCGTCGATGACTTTGCCGATCGTGAGCGCTTCGTTGTAGCAGGGGATGATGACGGCGATGGATTCAGAATTCACTCAATGCTCCTTATACATTCAATCCTTGAAAGTATAGCCGTTTGGTCATGGCATCCTAAGATGTGGGTTAGTTCTCCAGTTTTGCTGCGCGAATCTTTTGCATGGCCGTCGGGTCTATACTGTTCGTTTGTCAACGATTACGAGTAAAGGAGTTGCATCCGTGTCGGATCAGACAAAGCAACAAGAAACTCGCAGTCTGCCTGCGACGTTTGCTAAGAACGAGTTTGAGAAGGACGCGTTTATCCTTCGTCAGCTGGTTACCAAGGATTTTAAGATCAAGTATCGCCGTAGCGTTCTGGGTGTCGCATGGTCGGTGCTCAATCCGTTGCTGATGATGATCGTCATGGCCATCGTGTTCTCGACGATTTTTGGCCAGGGCCGCAATGGCTCAATGACGCCCGAGATGTACCCGCTGTACTTGATCGTGGGTAACATTACCTTTGCCGTCATGTCCGAGTCTACGAACCAGGCCCTGACGTCTATCGTGGGCGCTGCCCCTCTGCTCAAGAAGGTTAAGGTGCACCGCTGGGTCTTCCCGGTGCAGAAGGTGCTCTTCTCGCTGGTCAACTTTGCCTTCTCGCTGGTCGCCGTCGCCATCGTCATGCTGTGGTTCCGCGTTATGCCTTCTTGGCACCTGATTCTGCTGCCGGTTTGCCTGCTGCTGCTTATGTGCTTCTGCATGGGCTTGGGCATGATGCTCTCTGCCCTTACGGTCTTTTTCCGCGACGTTATGCATCTATGGAGCGTCGTCATTACGGCGTGGACTTACATTACGCCCATCTTTTGGACGACTGACTATATTGCGCAAATGCCGCATCTCGTGCGTATCTTGATGTATGCGAACCCCATGTTCAACTACCTGCAGTTTATGCGCGATATCTTTCTGTTCCAGACTACGCCCTCGCTTATGACGTTTGGTATGTGCGTTGCCTGGGCGGTTCTTGCGCTTGTTATTGGCTACACCGTGTTCCATAAGTCCGAGCGCAAGTTCATCCTCTACATCTAAGGAGTGCTGTGATGACTGAATCTGTTGTTGATTACAGCGAGCAGCCTCTGGCTGTCGAGGTCGACGACGTCACCATGATCTTTAACATGGCGTCCGAGTCGCTGACCAACCTCAAGGAGTACTTCATCAAGCTTGCCAAGCATGAGCTGTTCTTTGAGGAGTTTAGAGCGCTTAAGCACATCTCGTTCGATATTCATCGCGGCGAAGTTGTCGGTTTGGTTGGCACCAATGGCTCCGGCAAGTCTACGATGCTCAAGATTATTGCTGGCGTGCTTGAGCCTAGCGAGGGCAGTGTTAGGGTGCACGGTAACATCGCGCCGCTGATTGAGCTTGGTGCCGGCTTTGACCCTGAGCTGACCGCCCGCGAGAACATCTATCTGAACGGCGCCCTGCTCGGCTATACCAAGGAGTTCATCGACGCCAACTTTGACGGCATTATCGAGTTCGCTGAGCTGCAGAACTTTGTCGATATGCCGCTTAAGAACTTCTCCTCGGGCATGGTGGCGCGTATCGCCTTTGCAATCGCGACGATTACCGAGCCCGATATTCTGATCGTTGACGAGACGCTGTCCGTCGGTGATGTGTTCTTCCAGCAGAAGTGCGAGGACCGCATCCAGCACTTTATCCAGAGCGGCGACGTGACGGTTCTGTTCGTTTCGCACTCCATGGAGCAGGTTGAGCGCATCTGCCAGCGTGCCGTTTGGATTGAGAAGGGTGACCTTCGCATGGACGGCCCGGTCGATGAGGTCTGCAAGGCGTACCGCGAGCAGTTCAACTAGGTTATAATTATTTGCGCCTGACAGGCTTGCGCTTGCTTGGGCGTGCGGTTATTTGCTCCATTAGCTCAGTTGGATAGAGCAGGGGACTTCTAATCCCAAGGTCGACGGTTCGAATCCGCCATGGAGCACCATCGTTTATTAAGCCCGGACCGCTTGGTGGTCTGGGCTTTTTTCGTCTTGCTGATGTGGATTGGCCTTTCAGCGACTCCAATGCATGAGCGTAGCCTTGGTTTTAAACGTTTTGCGTGGCTTACTGCTCTGCCCTCGAACAACTCCGATAAGTCTTTCGCAACCGCATTCAGCGATTACGGCAATAGAACTTAGTGCGGCATTCTAGTCGCATCTTCAACATCCAGAAAATCATTCGTGGCGCCAACAAACTCCTGCATGTTCCTGACGATGCGGCCATCGTTATTGATACGAATCTCGAATCGCTTCCAGGGGAACTTCATGATGTGATAAAGGGTCACCAGCACATCCTGTTCTTTGCCAATTTTGAGCAGCCAACGGGCGCAGTTATCGCCGCAGGTGGAAGCATTAAAGACCATGTTGGGGAGATTGCGGACAAGCAGGAGCGTCTTTACTCCGCCGGATAACTCGAGCGGGCTGATCGAGCCCAGCTGCTTGCTTATGATGTTGTGAGAGCCGATGAGCTCCGATCCGTCAACGCCTTTAATAATTTGCGCAGCCATGGGGTCTTCGAACCATGAATCCAAGTACGAGTTCCTAAAGTAGGTCTTGGTATCGTAGATGGAGCCGGGGTAATCTCCCAGATGAATGCTCAGCATGCGGGTCTCCAGACATTGTGTGACTGCAACGATTATATGCCAGTAATAAAATGCCGGCAGCAGCGAGATTGCTGCTGCCGGCACTGGCGTTGTAGTCACGCGAATCAGCGTTCGTGAATTGTCACCGTTTGCTTACTTTTCGAGACGCTCCCTCAGCAGCTCCAGGGCATGGGCGTAGCCCTGCAGGCCCTCACCGGTGATGGTGGCGAAGCAGGCTAGGCGTGCGTAGCTCACCTGGCGGAAGTCCTCGCGCGTCTCTACGGCGCTGATGTGTACCTCGATGGCTGGGATGGCGACGGCCTTGAGGGCGTCGAGGATCGCCACGCTTGTATGCGTGTAGGCAGCCGGGTTGATGACGATGCCGTCGACCTTGCCGTAGGCCTCCTGGATCTTGTCGACGATGCTGCCCTCGTGGTTGGACTGGAAAACCTCGATCTCGTCGAAGCCCTGTGCGGCGCCCGCTTCCTGGCAGATCTGCACTAAGCGGTCGTAGTTGTCGCTGCCATAGATGCCCGGCTCGCGAATGCCGAGCATGTTGAGGTTGGGGCCGTTGATGACGAGTGCTTTCATGGTTGCTTCCTTTGCGGTTGGAAAACCACCACAAAGGCGCCTGTCTCCTTTGTGGTGGTTTTGGTTAGAGAGCGGGTGGGAGGGTGTCGAGGAGGGCACGGGCGGTGTTGGCGGCGCAGTCGCGTGAGTCGATGATGTAGTCGGCCCAGGCGCGGTAGCGGGGCATGCGCTGTTCGGCTAACTTATCGATGCCGTCGCGCGCGGTGATGGGGCGGCCCTTGTGGGCGAGCTCGTCGAGCTTACGGTTGAGCATCACGATCTGGCTATTCTGGTGCAGCAGCGGGTAGTTCTCGTCGCGTGTGACCACGCCGCCGCCGGTGGAGAGCACCAGGCCGCTGCGCTTGGAGATGTCGGCTAGCGCAGCCGTCTCCTGTTCGCGGAAGGCCGCCTCGCCGCGCTCGACGATAAAGTCGGCACAGGGCATGCCCAGACGCTCCTCGAGCGCGCGATCCAAGTCGATGTGCTCGCGGCCCGTGAGCTGGGCGATCTGCTCACCCACGCGGGTCTTGCCCGAACCCGGCATGCCGATCAGCGCGATGTTTTGTTCGCAGCGGGACAGACGCTCCGTTACGTCTAAGATGCGCTTGCGCGGGGTGACTTGGCCGGTATAGCGCTCGACGGCCTGTGCCGCTTGGGCCACGAGCATCAGTAGGCCGCCGATGCAGGGGATGCCGCGGCGCTCGGCCTCGAGCATCAGGCCCGTGCGGGCGGGGTTGTAAACAATGTCGATAACGCCCTCGAGCGCATCGAGCCCTTCGAGTGTGCAAGGCGCGTCGGGGCAGTGGGGGGACATGCCGGCAGGCGTGCAGTTGACGAGCAGGGCGGCGTCGGACTGCTGCGCGATGTTGCCGTAGTTGACCTCGCTCGTGCGACCCACGGGTACGACGATGGCGCCCAGGTCTCCCAGCACCATACTTGCCGTGGTGCCGGCGCCGCCAGTGGCTCCGAGCACGAGAGCCTTCTTGCCGGCGACCTCAACCCCCAGCTCCTCGACAAGGCACTGAAAACCGAAGTAGTCAGTATTATCGCCGCGCAGGCGGCCGTCGGGCAGGCGCGTGATGGTGTTGACGTTGCCCATGCGCTCGGCGAGCGGGCTCAGCTCGTCCAGATACTCCATGACGGCGCGCTTGTAGGGGATGGTCACGTTGGTGCCCTCCCACTCGTCGCCCGTCATAAAGGCCGCGAGGTCCTCGGGCTCGCGCTCAAATCGCACGTAATCGAGCCCAGCGAGCTCTTTGTAGATGGTTGGGGTGTAGCTGTGGCCCAGCACGCGGCCCAGCACTCCGTAGGGGCGGGTTGCGGCGGTATCGGTCATCTAGAACACCTCCGTGTAGCTGCCAAAGTAGGTAAAGCTCTCACACACGTCGTCGATCGAATCGAGCAGGTCGTCGAGGGCCTTGCTGCCAAAGGGGCAGTCCAGATCAAAGTAGAACATAAACTCAAAGTCGCGGCCGGGGATGGGGCGGCTCTCGAGCTTGATGAGGTTGATGTTGAGCGCATAGAAGCGCTCGAGCACGCGGTAGAGCGCGCCCGGCTCGTTGGCCGTGGTAATCATGAGTGAGGTACGGTTGGCGCCGGGGTAGACGCGCGGCTCGCGGCTGATGACGACAAAGCGCGTGTAGTTATTGTCCGAGTCTTGGATATTGGGCTCCAACACCTCGAGGCCATACAGCGTGGCACAGCTGCGCGATGCGATGGCGGCAACATCGGTGCGGTTGGAATTGGCAACCATCTCGGCCGACATGGCCGTGTTTGGGTACTTGGTGGCGTGCAGGTCGTGGGACTCGATAAAGCCGGCACACTGGGCAATAGCTTGGCCGTGGCTGTAGACCTCGCGCACGTCGGCGAGCTTGGTGCCGGGCTTGACGAGCAAGTTGTGGTCGATCTTGAGGCGAAGCGAGCGCACGATGTGGAAGTCGAACTGGGCGAGCAGGTCGTAGACGGCGTTGACCGAGCCGGCGGTGGAGTTCTCGATGGGCAGCACGCCAAACTCGCAGAAGCCGTCGCGCACAGCGCGCATAACGCCTTCGAAGGTCTCGAAAAACGCGATGTCGGGCACGTCGAAGAGTTTGCACGCGGCTATCTGGCTATAGGCACCTTCCACGCCCTGGCAGGCAACGGTGGCCGTTTGAGGGAAGGGCGTGTCAAAGGCTGCAGCCGTGGCGTGGGCCTTTTGCGAGACGGTGATGCCCTTGAGCTCGTTGATGTAGCGCTGCTGCTCGGCCTTGCTCATGCTCATGAGGAGACGAAACAGGGCGATGGTCTGGGCCTCGTAGCGCTCGGGCGCGCGGCCGGCGAGGTTGTTGAGTTTGGAGCGCTCACGGGCGGGGTCGAAGACGGCCTTGCCCATCTCGATTTTTGACTTGGCGACCTCGGTGGCAATATCCATGCGCTCGACAAAGCTGTTGAGGAGCGTGGTATCGATGCCATCGATGGCCTGGCGGATGTCAGCAAGGTCCATGGAGGCCCCTTTCGTGAATGGTTGCCTGGGGTAGTTAATTTGGGACGGGGCTTTTTTAGCTACCCTTTGACTGTCGTCGAATCGATGGGTGCCAGGGCAAATATCAACTGGCATATGGGGGTAGCTAAAATAGCCCCGTCCCAAATTAACTACCCTTGGGGTGGGTGGACTAAAGCTGTCCGGCGTCCTCGAGGAGGGCGTCCCAGATGGCGAGGGCGGCGGCTGCTTCGGCTACGGGGACGGCTCGGGGGACGATGCAGGGATCGTGACGGCCGTGGACCGAGAGCTCGGCATTTTCTATGGCGTCCATGTCTACGGTCTGCTGCTCGCGGCCAATTGAGGGCGTCGGCTTTACGGCCATGCGCCACATGACGGGCGCGCCGGTCGAAATACCGCCCAGGATGCCGCCGGCGTTGTTGGACTCAACCTCGATCTCGCCGGTCTCGGCGTCGATGCGATACGGATCGTTGTTCTCGCTGCCGCGCATGGCGGCCACGGCAAAGCCCATGCCAAACTCCACGCCCTTTACGGCGGGAATGCCAAAGGCGATTTGCGCGATGCGGTTCTCGATGCCGTCGAACATGGGGTCGCCGATGCCCGCGGGAAGCCCGTAGATGCCGCACTCCACGATGCCGCCGATGCTATCGAGTTCGTCGCGCGCGGCTAGGATCTCCTCGCGCATGCGACCGGCAGCGGCGGCGTCAATGCAGGGCAGGTCGTTCGTAAGAATTGCCTTGCGGTCGGCCTCGCGATAGACCATATCGTCCATCGGCAGGTCGGAGATGCCGCCGATCTGCGCGACATGCGCCATGACCTGAATGTCGCGTGCCTCGAGTGCCTGCAGCGCAATGCCGCCGGCGATGCATAAGGGTGCCGTTAGGCGGCCGGAGAAATGCCCGCCACCAGCGACATCGTGCATGTTGTGATACTTCACGCGCGCGGGGAAGTCCGCATGTCCGGGACGGGGCTTGCGGCGCAGCTCGGAGTAATCCTTGGAGCGCGTGTTGGTGTTCTCGATAATCGCGGCGATGGGCGCACCGGTGGTATGTCCATCGACCACACCGGCGATGATGTGCGCGGCGTCGGCCTCGCGGCGCTTGGTCGCGGTCTCGTCGCGACCGGGGGCGCGACGGTCGAGGAAGGCCTGCAGCTTCTCCTGGTCCACGGCGATGCCCGCCGGGATGCCATCGAGCGAGCAGCCGATAGCGGGGGAGTGCGATTGGCCGAAGATGCTTAAGTGCAAGACGTTGCCAAAGGTCGAGGACATGCTATTCCTCCTCGAGTGTGACCTTGCCGCCCAGCAGGCGGTAGTGGTCGAAGAAATCGGGATAGGACTTGTTGACGGCCTCGGCGCCGTGGATCACGACCTCGCCGGTGGCGCGGCTCGCGGCGATGGCGGCCATCATGGCGATGCGGTGGTCGTTGTGCGAATCGACCTCGCCGCCGGTGAAGGCATCGACACCCTTGATGATGAGGTCGTCGCCGGCAATACGCACCTGTGCGCCCAGCGCGGTGAGCTCGCGGGTGGTGGTAGCCAGGCGGTCGGATTCCTTGATACGCAGACGGGCGCAATCGCGGATAAAGGTGCGGCCCTGTGCCAGCGAGGCCACGGCCGAGATAACGGGCACCAGGTCGGGAATGTCGTGGGCACTCATCTCAAACCCGGCGAGCTTGTCGGACTGCACGGTGGCGGCGTTGGTGGAGCGCACGATGCGGGCGCCAAAGCGCGAAAGCGCGGCAAGCACGTTGCGGTCGCCCTGTGCGGAGCTCAGTGACACGCCCTCGACGGTGATGGGGTCGGTGCCGATGGCGCCGGCGCACAGCCAAAAGGCGGCGTTGGACCAGTCGCCTTCGACAGCAACGCTGCCGGGCGTGCGATACGAGCCACTGCTCACGCGGAAGTTTGTGACCTCGGGCTGGCCGTCCCTGGCGGGAATACGCTCGACGTTGACCTCGACGCCAAAGGCCTTCATGGCCTGGATCGTCAGGTTGATGTAGGGGCGGCTCTCAATGAGGCCGGTCACCTGCACGCAGGAAGGCTGGGCGAGCAGCGGGGCTGCCAGCAGCAGGCCCGAGATGTACTGCGAGCTCACGTTGCCCGGCAGCACAAAGGTGCCCGGGCGCATGCGGCCGCTCGTCTTGAGCGGAAAACCGCCCAGACCCTGTAGGTCGCAGCCGGCGGCGATGATCTCGTCCGAGAGCGGGGACAGCGGACGGGCGCCCAAGCGTCCCTGACCCACGAAGGTGGCATTCGCACCCAGCGCGCAGGCGACGGGCAACATAAAGCGGAGCGTGGAGCCGCTTTCGCCACAGTCAAGCGTGCCGCCGGCAAGGGCCTTGAGCAGGCCAAACTCAATACTCTTCATGGTGGGGTGGACCTGGAAGCCGTCCTCGACGGTCTCGATGCGAGCGCCCAGAGCCGTGAGGCAGCGCACCGTGGCCTCGATGTCGGCGCAGGTGGTGTTGCAGGTGACGTGTGTCTCGCCGTTGGCAAGCGCAGCGCAGATGATCAGGCGATGCGCCATCGACTTGGACGCGATGGCGGGAACGGTGCCCTTAAGCGGGGACGGGGTGATGCGGGCTAGCATACGGATGCGTCTCCCTTCTGGCCGAGGCCCTCGGCAATGAGTTCGTGGAAAGTGGAAAGCGGCGTGCGGTCGATGCTGCAGCGGCCAATGTCGTGCGGAATCACCAGGTCAATGGTGTCGCCCGCGCGCTTCTTGTCGTGGAGCGCCTCGGCAAAGACGGCATCGACATCGAGGTCGCAGCGGGTCTTGAGACCGTGACGTGCACAGAGCTCTTCGATGCGCCCCGGCAGTGCAGCATCGCAGACGCCGTGCAGGGCCGCGGCGCGCGTGATGATGCCCATGCCGATCGACACGCAGTTGCCGTGTCCGAGTTCAAAGTGCTCGCAGGCCTCGACGGCATGTCCGGCGCTGTGTCCAAAGTTGAGGAGCTTGCGTTGGTTGGTTTCGCGCTCGTCGGCGACGACCACGGCGCGCTTGATGTCGATATTGCGGGCGATGATGAGCGCTACGCGGGCCACATCGCGATTGAGCAGCTCCAGCGTGAGCGGGGTCTTCTCCAGCTCGGCGAAAAGCTCCGGATCGGCAATCACGGCATGCTTGACGACCTCGCCGCAGCCGTCAGCGAACTGCTCGGGCGTGAGGGTGGCCAGGCACCCCACGTCGGCGATTACCACGCTCGGCTGCCAAAAGGCGCCGGCCAAGTTCTTGCCGGCAGCCAGGTCGATGGCCGTCTTGCCGCCCACCGACGAATCCACCATGGCGAGCAGACTCGTGGGGATCTGCACAAACTTGCAGCCGCGCATGTAGGTGGCGGCCACAAAGCCCGCCACGTCGCCCACGACGCCGCCGCCGAGCGCCACGATCACGTCGGAGCGCGAAAGCTCGTGCTCGGCCACAAACTCCAAAATGGCAACATAGGTTTCGGCGCGCTTATGGGCCTCGCCGGCCTCGAAGGTGCAGATGCTCACTTCGTAGCCTGACGCCTCCAGGCTCTGCTTAACGGGCATCTGGTAGAGCGGGCCCACGTTGGTGTCCGTCACGATGACGGCCTTGGTGCCGCCGGCAGTGGCGCGCACGAGCGGTCCCGCCTGCTCCAGCAAAAACGTGCCAACATGCACCTGGTAGGGGCGTGCGGTGTCGATATCGATGGTAATCGCCATAAGCTTCGGTCCTTTCGACCTGGCGTGATAGGTGGTCTAGTGGGAGGCCTCGTCGTCGAGCGCGCGCTTGATGCGGTCGCCCTCGGCAAGGAGATTCTCCAGATAGCGCTGGTCGCGGTCCTTAAGGGCGCGGCTGTAGGCGCCGAGCGATTCGATAAGATGGTCGATCTCGAAGGCGAGCGCATCGGCGTCGTCGATCATAAGCTCGGACCACATCTGAGGATTGAGGTGCGCCACGCGGGTGAGATCGCGGTAGCTTCCGGCCGAAAAGCCGTGGTGGACCTGGGCGGTGGGGCTCTTGACGTAGGCGTTGGATACCACGTGCGCAAGCTGGCTCGTGAAGGCGATGACGCGGTCGTGTTCGGCGGCGCTGGTCACGCTGAACTTGCCAAAGCCCAAGGGGCGCACCATCTCGCGCACCTGGCCCAAAAGCTCCAGCTTGAGCGCATCGTCCACCTCGGGTGGCACGAGCACGAGCGGGGCGCCCTGGAACAGGTCGGCGCGGGAGTGCGCATAGCCCGAGTACTGCGTGCCCGCCATGGGGTGCGCACCCACAAAGTAAAAGCCGTGCTCGCGGGCAAGCTCAAAGGCACGCTCGCACACGATGCCTTTGACGCCCACGGTGTCGATCACCACGGGACCCATGATGGCGTCGGTGTCGGTGGCGTCGGCGAGCGCCTGGGCGTGCGCCTCGAGCCACTCGATGCAGGCCTCGGGGTAGCAAGCCAGGACGATGATGTCGCATTCGCCGAGTGTCTTGTCGTTGAGCTCTCCGGCGACAGTGCCCATGCTGGCGGCCGTCATGACGTCCTCATCGGGGTCCCAGGCCAGCACGCGGACGCCCGCCTGCGCATAGCCGCGGGCAAAACTACCGCCGATGAGGCCAAGGCCGACGATGCCGGCGCACTTAGGGCCGCCCTGGTTAACGCGCGCGTTTCTCACCGTACCCATGGGCTACTCCATGGTCTCTTGGCAGACAACCTCGCGGATGGCTCGGATGCGGCGCATGGTGTCGTCGAACTGATCGGGGGTGAGGGCCTGGGCGCCGTCGGACCAGGCGCGGCTCGGCTCGTCGTGGACCTCGATCTCCAGGCCGTTGGCACCGCAGGCGGTCGCGGCGAGCGCCATGGGCTCAACGTAGCGGGTGTAACCGGTGGCGTGGCTGGGGTCGGCGACGACGGGCAGGTGCGACAGGTGGTGCAGCACCGGCACGGCGTTGAGGTCGAAGGTATTGCGGGTGCGGGTCTCGAAGGTGCGGATACCGCGCTCGCACAGAATGACGTTGTCGTTGCCCTCGCTCATGATGTACTCGGCGGCCATAAGCAGCTCGTCGATCGTGCCGGACATGCCGCGCTTGAGCAGAATCGGGGTCTGCGTCTTGCCGACCTCCTTGAGCAGGGGGAAGTTCTGGGCGTTGCGGGCGCCGATCTGCATGACGTCGATCTTCTTGTCCAAGAAGACCTGCACGTCGCGTGGGTCCATGATCTCGGTGACGATTGGCATGTCGAGCTCGGCAGACGCCTCGCACAGCAGGTCGAGGCCGGCGGGGCCCATGCCCTGGTAGGCGTAGGGGGAGGTGCGGGGCTTGTAGGCACCGCCGCGCAGCATCGTGGCGCCGGCGGCCTTCACGCGGCGTGCGATGCGGATGAGGTTCTCGCCCTCGACGGAGCAGGGACCGGCGATGACCTGGAACTGGTCGCCGCCGATCTTGACGCCGTGACCGCAGTCGATGACGGAGTCCTCGGGGTGGAACTTGCGGTTGGCGCGCTTGAACGGCTCGGAGACGCGCTGCACGCGCTCGACGACATCCATGGACTCGAGCAGGAACGGGTCGATTTTGGTCGTATCGCCCACCAGGCCGATGATCGTCTCGTTCTCGCCGCGCGAGACATCGGTCTTCAGGCCCTTTTTCTCAATCCAGCTGACGATATGGCTGACGGCCTCGTCGCTGGCGCTCTGCTTTAAAATTGCAATCATGGTGTGCCTCTCACCTCGATGGATAACTTTTGCAAAAACGGCCCGCATCGCGAGCCGTGTATATATGGTGCATGAGAGTTTATACTATCTGACTCGCTTTTGCCTTCTAAAGTGGGCCGTTGCGCCGCGTCTTCCTCGGAATTGCAAAGCTTTTTCTTTTATTTTGATAGCCCGTGGTGCACTTGGGTATAATGCCAAACGTTGGCCCTATTAGCTCAGGGGATTAGAGCGTCTGCCTCCGGAGCAGAAGGCCGTTGGTTCGAATCCAACATGGGGCACCATCGAACGTAAGACCGTCCGAACCTCGCATGGTCCGGGCGGTTTTTCTTATACCGACGCGACGTGATGGGACGTGGTATGGCAGCAACGGATATCGAGCGCGGACTCTCGACCGCCGAGGTCGAGGAGCGCATCGCCGCCGGTAAAATCAACCGCAACATGGAGCTCAAGACCAAGTCGGTCAAAGAGCTCATCATCGAGAACCTCTGCACGCTGTTCAATTTGATCAACGTGATCTTGGCGTTTCTGGTCATTTTGACCGGTTCGTTTAAGAATCTGACGTTCCTGTTCGTGGTGTTTCTCAATACCGCCATTGGCGTCATTCAATCCATGCGCTCCAAGAAGATGGTCGATAAGCTCACGCTGCTGACCTCCAAGAAGGCCATCGCGGTGCGCGACGGCGCCGAGGTGGAGCTCGACCTGGACCAGATCGTGCTCGACGACATCATCCGCCTGGGGCGCGGCGACCAGATTCCCGCTGACGCCGTGGTGGTTTCGGGCGAGGCGCTCGTGAACGAGAGCCTGCTGACGGGCGAGAGCGACCTTATCAAGAAGCAGCCCGGTTCCGAGCTCATGAGCGGCAGCTTTATCGACTCGGGCCTGCTGCGCGCCCGCGTGATCCATGTCGGCGCCGACAACTACGTGGCCAAAATTAATAACGAGGCCAAGTACGTCAAAAAGGTCAATTCCGAGATCATGAACGCGCTTAACGCCATCGTGCGCTTTGCGAGCATCATCATGATCCCGCTCGGTTTGGCGTTGTTTGCCTCGAGTGTGAGCGAGCTGTGGGATGCCGCGGGAACCCCGGGCGATAGCGCGCTTTCGTGGTGCTTCTCCGAGCTGTTGGCTGGTCATGTGCCTTCGTCGGCGCTGCTGTCCACGGTGGGTGCCCTGCTGGGCATGATCCCGCAAGGCCTAGTGCTGCTGACCTCGTCGGTGCTCGCCATCGCCACGGTGCGCCTGGCCCGCCGCAAGGTGCTGGCGCAGCAGCTCTACTGCATCGAGACGCTCGCTCGCGTCGACGTGCTGTGCCTGGACAAGACGGGCACCATTACCTCGGGTCGTATGGAGGTCGAGGGCACCTACCCGCTGCCGGTTGAGGGTGTTGGCTTTGGCGTGGACTCGGACGAGGCGGCTGTTCCCGTCGATACCACAGTGCTCGATTTCGCGCTGGCTAACGTCGCGCGTGCGACTTCGGCCGATGCCAACGAGACCTGCCAGGCGCTGCTCAACTATTACGCCGATCGCCCGGTCGAGGTGTCTGAGCCGCTGTCGGTCATTCCGTTTTCGTCCTCCAAAAAGTGGAGCGGCGCGTCGTTTGCGCAGGGCTCCTATGTGATGGGTGCAGCGCAGTTTGTGCTCTCTGATCGTGTGTTTGCCCAGGTCGAGAACCGTGTCGCCGAGCTTGCCGATACCTGCCGTGTGCTCGTGGTGGCGCGCGTGGACGGCTTTACGCCCGATGGCGATATGGTGGGCGAGGCCGAGCCCGTGGGCTTTGTGACCATCCGCGACGAGATTCGTACCTCGGCGGCCGAGACCATCGGCTACTTTAACGAGCAGGGCGTGACCCTCAACGTGATCAGCGGCGACGACCCGCGTACGGTGTCGTCGATCGCGCGCGTGGTGGGCGTGCCGGGGGCGGACGCTTATGTGGACGCCACGACGCTCGATACGCCGGCCAAGCTCGATGCCGCAGTGGACCGCTACCATGTCTTTGGTCGTGTGACCCCGCAGCAGAAGCGCGAGCTCGTGCAGGCGCTCAAGCGCCGCGAGCACACCGTGGCCATGACGGGCGATGGCGTCAATGACGTGCTGGCGCTCAAGGAGGCCGACTGCTCCGTCGCCATGGCGGCCGGCTCCGATGCCGCGCGCAACGTGGCCGAGATCGTACTCGTCGACAACGACTTTGCCTCGATGCCCGCCGTGGTGGCCGAGGGCCGTCGCTCCATCAACAACCTGCAGCGTTCGGCCTCGCTGTTCCTTACCAAGACGCTGTTCTCGATGGGCCTGGCGGCGCTGTGCATTGCGCTGCCGCCGTATCCCTTCGAGCCCATCCAGATGACGCTCATCAACTTCTTCTGCATCGGCGCGCCGGGCTTTGTGTTGGGCCTTGAGCCCAACAATGCTCGCGTGAAGGGTGCGTTTTTGACCAACGTACTCAAGCGTGCACTGCCGGCGTCAATTGCGGTCATTTTGGCTGCGGCGCTCGATATCTTTGTGGCGCGCGTGTTTGGCTTTAGCCAGCTCACGCTGTCTACGATGTGCCTGCTTACGTCGTGCGCGGCGAGCGTCAGTCTGATCTGGCGCATCTCGCAGCCGCTCACGCCCTTACGTGTTGTGCTCTTTGTGTTTGTAGTCGCCGGCATCCTGGTGGGCGTTATCGGATTTCCGGAGCTGCTGTCCATTGCCAACCTGTCGATGGGTCAGATGGTTATCTTGGCTGTCATCGTGGTCTTTACCTGCTCGGTGTTCTTTAAGCTGGCCACGATGATGGATTCGCTCAAGCCGCGTCGTCGTCATGCCGCAACTGGTTTTGGCCGTGGTGTGCGCGTCCACCTGGGTCGCGGTGGCGGCAAGGTGAGCTCGACGGGTTCGACGGCCGAGCGTTTTGCCAAGCGCGTCGCCGCCGACATGGCGCAGCGCCGCGAAGATCGCACCGCTCGCGAGGCCGAGGCCCGCGCACTCGAGGGCGTGGCCCAGGCCCAGCCCAAGAAAAAGAAGAGTACCGGAGCCAAGCGCTCTCGCGTGACCAAGTCCGCCCAAGGCATCAAAGTCTCGATGCCAAGCAAAAAGAAGAAGTAACTACGCGCCCTGGCGATGTTGAATTGGTGCCTTGCTCCTGTGGGGCCGTGGCGATGTTATGCTCTAACCTCGATCGTTTGAATTGCTTCGAAAAGAGGATGCCGTGATCTGCCCGCATTGCCTTAAGACTATCGAGGACGGCGCCTCGTTCTGCCCCTACTGCAACGCCTATGTGGGTCCGGGCGATGGCCCCGAGCACACCGAGTTCGTGTTCTGTGAGGGCTGCGGTGCCCGTCTTTCTCCGCATGATCGTACGTGCCCCAAATGCGGACGCCCCGCTCCGGGTATCCTCTCCGAGGACGCGGCCGCATCCGACCTGGCAGCGGGCCGCACGGCGGGTTTTCCGCGCCTAACGCAAGAGCAGATCGATACCGAGGTGCCTCATGCGCCCGCCTCTGCCGCTGCGGTGCTTTCGGACGCCGCCGACCCCAATGAGACCTGCGTGCTGCCGGCTTTCGATAAGGATTTCGGTATCCCCAAGGTCGATATTCCCACGCCCGTTTCCCTGCATGACGATGCTCAAAAACCCAAGCGCAAAGTGCATCCCGACGAGGACGCCTATCACAAGCACAAGCGTCATATCCCCAAGCCGCTCATTATCATCGCGGTCCTTGCCGTCGTTTGCGGCGGTGTCTATTGGTTCGTGACAACCGATCCCATGGGCGTCATGCCTGGCTTCTACGACCAGTTTGGCCAAGCTGCACAAACCACCTTCCCCACGCGCCAAAAGGGCGAGGCGACTGAGGACGATACCAAGCAGGACGATTCTGCCGAGGTAGTCCAGGAAGAAACCGTGCTAACCGATGATCAGCTCTATACCAGGCTCGACGGTCTGTATCAGACCATCGTGTCCTACGGTGACGAGGACCAGATCGGTGAGGTCATCGATTCCTTTAACAACGGCTATCTCCGAACGCCGCTGTCCACCCGTCAGGAGCTGTCGCAGAGTGCCTACGCCCTGCGCGACCAGATCAAAAAGACGCAAGATGAGCTCAACAACCTTAAGTACCAGGACGATACGGTCTATGCGGACGACATCGCCCACTTAAAGCAGCTTGCCGAGTGGATGTATGAGCGCGTCGACGTGATCTGCCAGAGCTGGGACATCTCGCTGGCCATTCCCGATGGCGAGTCGATGAGTTCTCACCAAAGCGAGATCCTGGCGCCCATCGCGCAGAGCGGCAACAGTGCGCTGAACCAGTACGACGCCAATGTGGGTTCCTGGAAGCCGCAGCAGCGTTCCTAAAATTAGTTCGCCATAGTCGGCATAATCTACGTGCGCAATTGATGTAAGCGCATGCTTATTGCTACAATTTGTACAAATATGCTTTAAACGCACGAGGAAGGAACCACATGTTTGGTTTTAAGAAAGAGCTCTACACGCCCGAGTATCAGCTTGCCGGCGACGAGTGCGCCGTTATCGAGACGTCGAAGGGTACCATCAAGGTCAAGTTTGACGGCGAGGGCGCTCCCATTCATGTCGCGAACTTCTGCGAGCTTTCCACGATGGGTTTCTATGATGGCCTTAAGTTCCATCGTTATGTGCCCGGCTTTGTCATTCAGGGCGGCGACCCCAATACCCGCGATATGTCCGGCGCCGACGTCGCTGCCGGTCTTGAGGGCCCCGACGGCATGCCCGGTACCGGTGGCCCCGGCTACTGCATCAAGGGTGAGTTTGCCACCAATCCGCGCAACAGCCATGTCGATGGTGCCCTTGCCATGGCACGCTCCATGGACCCCGATTCCGCGGGTTCGCAGTTCTACTTCTGCCTGGGTGCCCAGCATAACCTCGATTCCGGTTACACCGTCTTTGGCACCACGGTCGAGGGTCTCGATGTGATTTCGCAGCTGCGTGCCGGCGACGAGATCGTCCATGTCGAGATCGTTCACGAGTAAAGGGGACTTCCTTGAATAGCCAGCTGATCCAACAGGGCCGCGCCGCTTACCGCGCGGGTGATTTTTCCGCTGCAGCCCAGATGCTTGGGGCGGCAAAGACTCCCGATGAGATTATGGGCGAGGCCGATCACCTTCGTGGCAACGCCTTGATGCACCTGGGTATGTATGCCGAGGCCGCCGAGGCCTATGCCGCCGCCCTCAACGACGGCACCTATGGCAAGCGCGGCGCGCTGCTCACCAACCGCGGTAAGGCACTCGCCGCCGTGGGCGACTACACGACGGCCGCCCAGGCGTTCTCTGCCGCTACGCAGGACGCTTCCTATGCCACGCCGTTCAAGGCCTATCTGGGCCTGGGCAATGCGCTGTTCCAGTCGGGCGACTATGCCAACGCGGGAACCGCCTTCCGTCAGGCTGCCATCGACGGCGCCAATCCGGCTCCTGCCGGCGCACTCGGCGAACTTGGTCGTTGCTTCATTAAGCTCGGCCGTCCGGCGGATGCCGTGGAGACCTACCGCACGGCTATCGACTTTGCCGGCCCCCGCGACGACACGCGTGCGCTCAACGCCGGCATGGGCCAGGCGCTTTCTGCCGCCGGCCGTCCCTCCGACGCACTCGACGCCTTTAACGCCGCTACTGCCGATGGCATCTATCAGCTCACCTCCGAGCAGGCCGATGAGCTTGCCCGCGTGCACGATTCGCTTGCCGCGCTGTCTGCCCAGACGGCCATGGCCACGGCTCCGGCGCCCGCGATGGACGCTCCTGCCGTCGATCCGCTCGATCCTACGGGCGCGACCGGCCAGTTTATGCCCGATCCCTCGGACACCGGTTTCTTTACGCTGTCCGAGTCCGAGATGGTCCAGCAGGACCGTCAGGATCGTAAGCAGGCCAAGGTCCGTCGTCGCCATCGCCACACGGGTCTCAAAATCTTTATTGTGCTGCTTCTGCTCCTTTTGATCGCCGCGGGCGGTCTGGGCTTTGCCTACACGCGCGGCTTTGGCTTCCCGTCTCAGGAGTCTGTGGTTACCGATCTGTTCCAGGCTGCCGGCGACGGTGACACCGCAAAGGCCGAGTCTTGCCTGGCCTCGAGCCTGTCCGAGGACGCTAAGTCGATGATCATCTCTTCGATTCCGCAGGGTGCCACCGTGTCCGTCGAGGGCATGGATCAGTCCATGACCGAGACGACCGCCAAGGTTAAGGCGTCGCTGTCCAAGGGCGGCGAGCAGGAGTACACCGTCAAATTCGTGCGCTCCGACAACCATATCGGCTGGGCCGTTTCCTCGCTCGATATGGATTTCTCGGCTGCTGACAACCAGTAGTGACCTTATGGGATTTAGCTTTGCCCGGCGCTTCACCGCAAGTGAGGTGCCGGGCTTGCGCTAGTATCATGAGCTAGTAGTTTTCCAGCAATCATCCAACACATCAGGAGTTGCGTTGTTTTCTTTGATGGATATGTTCTTCGGTAGCTATGCGGGCGATCTTGCCATCGACCTCGGCACCGCAAATACGCTTGTCTCCGTGCGCGGCAAGGGTATCGTCATTCGCGAGCCCTCCGTCGTCGCCATCGACAAGAACGACGAGCGCATCCTGGCGGTCGGTATCGAGGCAAAGCGCATGCTCGGCCGTACGCCCGGCAACATCGTGGCTGTTCGTCCCCTGAAGGACGGCGTCATCGCCGACTTCGATGTTACCGAGGCCATGCTTCGCTACTTTATCGACAAGGCGTCCGAGAAGCGCTATCCGTGGACCCCGCGTCCGCGCGTTGTCGTCTGCGTTCCCTCCGGCGTCACGTCGGTCGAGAAGCGTGCCGTCTTTGAGGCCACGATCCAGGCTGGCGCTCGCCAGGCCTACCTGATCGAGGAGCCCATGGCTGCCGCTATCGGCGCCGACCTGCCCGTCGAGGAGCCCACCGGCTCCATGGTCATCGACATCGGTGGCGGTACCACCGAGGTCGCTGTTATCGCCATGGGCGGCATCGTCGTCTCGCAGTCTATCCGTATTGCCGGTGACGAGTTCGATCAGGCCATCCTCACGCACGTTCGCGATGCCTATAACCTGGCCATCGGCGAGCGTACGGCAGAGGACATCAAGATCAAGGTCGGCTCCGCCGTGCCGCTCAAGGACGAGCTCGACGTCGAGGTCAACGGCCGCGACGTGATTACCGGTCTGCCCAAGACCGTTCGCATCGAGAGCGAGGAGATCCGTCGCGCACTCAACAAGCCGCTCGACGAGATGGCCAAGGCCGTCAAGGACGCACTCGACGCTACGCCTCCCGATCTTGCCTCGGACCTTATGTACTACGGTATTTTGCTGACCGGTGGCGGCGCGCTGCTGCGCGGTCTCGACGTGCGCTTGCGCGATGAGACCGGCGTTTCGGTCAACGTCAGCCCCACGGCGCTCGATAACGTTGTTAACGGCTGTGCCCGTGTGCTCGAGGCCAATGCGTTTGATGGCGGCTTCGTCCAGACCAATGCTTAATTTCCAAAAGGTGGATTCCATTTGGCACGATCTTCGGGTTTCTCCACAAATCTGAATACCAAGCGACAATCAACGGGTATGCGCCCGTTGATTGTTTTCAGCCTGATTTCGGTGTTGCTGCTCACGTTTTACATCCGCGAGGGCGAGGCAGGACCGATTCATGCCGTACGTTCGGGCGTAACGACGATTACCTCGCCGGTGCGCTTTGTGGGCTCGGCTGTGGCGGCTCCCTTCAATGCGATCGGCAACGTGTTCTCTAACCTTACGGCGTCGCAGGACACGCTTGACGAGCTTAAGAAGCAAAACGAGGAACTGACCTCTAAGGTCGCCGAGCTTTCTGAGGCTCAAAAGACCGCTGAGCGTCTGGAGGGGCTGGTCGGCCTGCAGTCGACCTACAACCTTAAATCGACCGCAGCTCGTATTGTTGGTGCCTCGGGCGATGCCTGGACCTCGACCGTCACGATCGACAAGGGCTCTGCCGACGGCCTTACCATCAACATGCCCGTGACGAGCTCTGCCGGTGTTATCGGCCAGATTATCGAGGTATCGGCCAAGACCTCTACCGTGCGCCTGATTGGCGACGAGAACTCGGGCGTGTCCGCTATGGTGCAGGACACGCGCGCCCAGGGCATGCTGCAGGGTCAGGCTGACGGCACGCTGCGTCTTGAGTACGTGAGCGTCGACTCCGATGTTAAGGTTGGAGACATCATCGTGACCTCGGGTATCGGTGGTGTGTTCCCCAAGGGTTTACCGCTCGGCACCGTCTCGTCGGTTGAGAAATCGGCAAATGATGTGTACTACACCATTGTGGTGCGCGCCCAGACGACGGCCGAGAACAACGAGGAAGTGCTGGTCATCACCTCTCTGACCGACGAACAGTCGGCCTCGGATGAGGACGTGGGCACCGCTAATAGCACGCCGCAGGGAACGTCGCGCGATGCTGCGACCAAGACGAAGGACGAGAGTTCGGATGACAGTTCCGACACGTCCGAGACGACCGATTCCGGCTCGAGTGAATAGGGGGCATGTCCATGGATCTACACGAGCAGGGGATGAGCTCCCGCACGTTTGTGATCGCCGCCATCGTGTGCGTGCTGCTGCAGACAGGCCTGGCACCGCAGATCTCCATTGCGGGCGGTCGCGTCAACTTCATGATTATCCTGGTGTGCCTAAGCGTGTTCTCGGGCGACCCGACCCGTGCCGTCGTGTGCGGGTTTTGCTGCGGCTTGTTTTATGACCTGTCCGCTGCCGTGCCGGTGGGCGTTATGTCGCTCCTGCTGACCGTGGGTTCTTTTGCCCTGGTGCACAGCGCCGTTGGTCAGACGGGCGGTACCCCGAGTGCGCGCGGTGTCACTGTGGGCGCCTTCGCGCTCGTCATTAATGTGATTTACAGCATCATCTTGCTGTTTATGGGTTTGGAGACGAGCTTTGTCGTGGCGATCTTCGGCCATGCGTTGCCGTCTTCGATCCTGACGGGCCTGGTTGCCATTCCGTTTTTGATGTCCGGCGTCGTGCCGCAGTCCGGCTATGGATTCTCCGCACGTGGCGGACGCCAGACGGGTATGCGCTTTAAGCCCAAGACCCGCAAGCTCAAATAGGGGAGGCCCGTAGATGTCTTCCCAGTTGACGGTTATTATCGCCGGTATCGTGCTGGTTGTGGCCATCGTGGTCGCGCTGATCATCATGCGTCGTGGCGATTCCCGTTTTACCTACGATACGCAGCATGGAACGGCCCCGCGCGCCACCGAGGGCGAGGGCAATACCGCGGCGACCGCCTTTAAGGGCCGCTTTTCCATCCTCACCACGGGTGTGGGCGCGATGTTTGCGGCGCTTGCCGTCAAGCTGTGGGGCATGCAGATGGTCTCGTCGGACTATTACGAGAAGCAGGCCAATAGTAATCAGACTCGCACCGTTACCACACCCGCTGTGCGCGGCCGCATCCTCGACCGCAATGGCGTGGCACTTGTCCAGAACCGTCCCTCACTTGCTGTCGTGGCCTACCGCGACCTTGCCGAGGATGAGGTTCTGGTTCGCCATCTTGCCAACGTGCTTGGAATGCCTTACGTGGCGGTCCTTCGCAATATTCAGGACAATACAGAGGGCGCTCAGAGCCTGCATACCATCGCGACGGACGTCCGTCGCTCCACGGTTGCCTATATTCAGGAGCATGCCGGCGAGTTCCCGGGCGTCAAGATTGCCGAGCGTACCGAGCGCCAGTATCCATATGGTGAGACGGCATGCCATATCTTGGGCTATACCGGCACTATTACCTCCGAGCAGCTCGAGGCCCAGAATAAGAAAACCTCTGGCGATGATGATGCTTCTGCTGGCAAGATTACGTACCAGTCGGGCGATATCGTGGGCCAGGCGGGCGTTGAGAGCTACTACGAAAACCTGCTGCAGGGCATTCGTGGCGAGCAGACCGTCAAGGTCGATGCCTCGGGCAATGTGACCGGTCAGGCCGGCGCCGTGCCCGCGAAGGCCGGCTCCGACATTAAGCTCACGCTCGACCTTAAGATCCAACAGGCCTGTGAGACGGCACTGGCGAGCGCTATCGAGCTTGCCAAGACCACTGGCTACAGCAATGCCGGCAACGGCGCTGTGGTGTGTCTCGATCCCAACAATGGCGAGATCCTGGGCATGGCGAGCGAGCCCAAGTTCGATCCGTCCGTCTTTATCGGCGGCGTCTCTAATGACGTGTGGACCGAGCTCAATGATGACAAGGGTTCGCACCCGCTGATCAACCGCGCCATTAGCGGACAGTACATGTCGGCTTCGACCATCAAGCCGCTCTCGGCACTGGCCGGTCTTGAGTTTGGAACCTACACGTCGGGGCAGACGACCAACTGCACGGGCTATTGGACGGGTCTGGGCAAGTCGTGGGGCAAGTACTGCTGGCTGCATTCCGGTCACGGCACCATGACGCTGCAGTCGGGAATCGCCAACTCGTGCGACCCCGTCTTCTACGACATGGGCAAGGCGTTCTTTTATGACGAGCAACATCCCGAGGGCCTGCAGGAGGTCTTTCGTCGCTGGGGTCTAGGCAAGACCTGCGGTATCGATCTGCCGAGTGAGGGCGCGGGCCGTATTCCCGATGCCGAGTGGAAAGAGTCGTACTTCACCGACGCATCTGCCGAGGACCGCAAGTGGAATGCCGGCGACATGACCAACATTGCCATCGGCCAGGGCGACATCCTGGTGACGCCCCTGCAGATGGCGTGCGCCTATATGGGTCTTGCCAACGGCGGCAAACAGTACGTGCCTCACGTGTTTTTGTCTGCCGTGTCGCGCGATGGCGACGGCGATGCCTATAAGTACAACGGCAAGGGCATGAAGAAGCGCCTAGAGGCCAAGATCAACAGCGATTCGGATTTGGCTCTTGTCCGCAACGGCATGCACGACGTGATTTACACGGCATCGACGTCCTTGGCGGCTCACTTTGGCACCCTGACGCCGCAGGTATACGGCAAGTCGGGCACGGGCGAGAAAAGCGGCGAGGACGAATACGCGTGGTTCTGCGCCTATGCACCGGCCGATGACCCCAAGTATGTCATCGCTACTGTCCTGGAGCAGGGCGGCGGCGGCTCAGATACCGCGATGCATGTCGTGCGCGACGTTCTAGGCGTGATTTATGACGAGCCCGATACCTCTTCGGCCTCGGGCGATTCTTCGGTTCGATAGGAGGTTGCGATGGATTTTTCTCCGGCGGATCTGTTCCGTTCAACCAAGACCGGCTCTCGCAGCAGCCTGGACCGCGTCAACAAGCAACTTTCGGCCTCGCGCGGCACATTTCGCCAAAAGGTGCATATCGGTGTGCTCGTGGCTACTGTGGCACTCGTCGCCTACGGTGCCATCATCATCTGGTCGGCTTCGCAGTTTAAGGCCGATGCCTCGTTCTCACGCCATCTGCTGGGAATCGGCATCGGGGCGGTGCTGGCGGTGTTGGTCTGGCGTACCGACTTGCGCGGTATTTCCAATTTCTCGACGGCGTTGCTCGTCATCGACCTGTTCGTGATCTTCTCGCCCAAGATTCCGGGCCTGTCCTATACGGGCGGTCTGGGCATGACGGGCTGGATCAAGATTCCCGGTATCGGCTTGACATTCCAGCCGGTTGAGCTTGCCAAGCTCATCACCATCTTCTTTATTGCTACGCTTGGCTCGCAGTATAACGGCCGCATCGATACCGTTCGCGACTACGTCAAGCTCTGCGGCATGCTGTCCATTCCGTTTTTGGCCGTCGTTGCCATGGGCGACCTGGGCTCGGGCCTAGTCGTGCTGGTTTCGGGCGCCATCGTCATTTGTATGAGTGGTGCACGCCGCGAATGGGTGCTGTCGACCCTGGCTCTGCTCGTGGGCCTGGTGGCTCTCGTCCTGGCGCTCGATTCGGTCTTTGATTCGTTGCTCGGCCACGATGTGCTCATCAAGCAGTATCAGATGAACCGTCTGACGGTCTTTATCGACCCCGATAATGCCGATTCGGACGATGCCTACAACCTGCAACAGTCGCTTATCGCCGTTGGCTCGGGCGGCTTCTTTGGTAAGGGCTTGGGCCATGCGACGCAGTCGGCCGGCGGCTTTCTGCCTGAGTTCCACACCGACTTCGTCTTCGCCTTCCTGTCCGAGACCTTTGGCTTTTGCGGTTCCTTTTTGCTCCTGTGCCTCTACGTGCTGCTGATCTTTTCGACGATTCGCGTGGCCTTTAAGTGCGAGTCACTGTTTTTGCGTCTTTCGTGTGTGGGCATCGTTGGCATGTGGGCGTTCCAGACCTTCGAAAATATCGGCATGTGCATCGGCATGATGCCGATTACCGGTATTCCGCTCCCATTTATTAGCTTCGGTTCGTCTTCGATGATGATTCAGCTGCTGACGGTGGGTATCGTACAATCCATATGGCGGCATCGTTCGGGCGCCGCGTAACCGCTGGAGGGGTTTGCCATGAAAATTCCCGTAGATAAGCTGACCCGCGCTTTTAAGATGGGCGCGTCCGTTAAGAAGGAATCCGATACGCCGGTGCGCGTCTCGGTCTATCTGGATTCGTCCGCCTCGCGCTTTCTGGCCGAGACGGTGCGTGACGCCTTTGTGCCGCAGACGACCTCGGGCATTGTGCGCGTCGAGCGTCTGGGGGAGGAGCGAATTGCTCCAAAGACCGATACCGATGTGGTGTTGGTGCTCTCGTGTGGTTCCGACCGCTTGGAGAGTGCCGTGCAGGAGCTCGTGATCGCCGGCGCGCCCGTGTGCGTGCTCGCCGAGTCTGCTGTGGAGGTGCCGTTTATCGAGGAGTCCACGCCCATGCTCGGCGTGGTAGCGGCAACCGATAAGACGTATCTGCTCGAGACGCTTGCCCGCTGGATTCTCGATCGCACCGACAAGGAAACGGCTTTTGCGGCGAACTTTGCCTTTATGCGTATCGCCGCGGCCAACCGCATCATCACCTCGTGCGCGCTCACCAATATGGCGACCGGTGCGCTGGTGTTTTTGCCGGGCGCCGATTATCCCGTTATGGCCCTGGCGCAGGTGGGCATGCTCTTTGAGCTCGCTGCCGTCTTTGGACGCGGCATTAAGCCTGAGCGTGGCTACGAGGTCGCTGGCGTGCTTGCCGGCGGTCTTGTGATCCGCGCGGTCACCCGCGCGCTCGTCAAGCAGACGCCGCATATTGGGTTTGCCGTCAAGGCGCTCACTGCTGCCGCGGGCACCTATGGCATGGGCCGTGCGCTCGTTTCGCTCTACGAGCGCGATGTCGACTACAGTCGTGCCAACGAGGTGGTTACTGCCACGTTCTCCCGCGTTCGCGATCTGGTGACCACGGTCGCGGGCGCTACCCGTCCTATGGCGTCCTATCAGGACGCATCAGATCTCGCTGCTTAGGGGTTTTCCGTTGCGCGTTGCATACCAAGACTGTTTTCATCTAATTGAGCCGCTGCTCGCTAAGGTCGAGAAGCCGAGCCGCTATATCGATCACGAGTGGGGCACGCTTTCCAAGGCCGATGCCGATTACCGTTGTTGTCTGATCTATCCGGACGTATACGAGGTCGGTCTGCCCAACCAGGGTATCGCCATCCTCTACAACATCCTTAACCAGGCCGAGGGCATCTCCTGCGAGCGCGGCTATGTGCCGTGGCCCGATATGGGTGACGCCATGCGCGAGGCAGGTATTCCGCTGCTGTCGCTCGAGGGTGCAGCGCCGGTCGCTTCGTTTGATATCGTCGGTCTGCATGTGCCGCACGAGATGGCGGTGACGAACTTCCTCGAGGCTCTCGACCTCGCTGGCATTCCGCTGTTAGCGGCCGACCGCACCGAGGACGACCCCATTATCATCGCCGGCGGCCCCTCGGTGTACAACCCCGAGCCGTACGCGGCCTTCTTCGATGCCATCCTCATCGGTGAGGGCGAGGAATCGCTGCTCGAGACCTGCCAGCTGCATCGCCGCCTGCGTGACGAAGGGGTCCCGCGCGCGCAGATTGTCGAGCAGCTTGCATCCATTGCCGGGAACTACGTGCCGTCGCTCTATGAGGTTCGTCACGACGAGCCCTGCTCGCCGCATGGCTACACCGTGCCGCGTGAAGGCAAGGATGCGCCGACCGTGGTCTACAAGCGCGTCGTCGAGGATTTCGGCGCCACGAATCCGCTGTCGCAGTCGTGCGTGCCCTATGCGCAGCTGGTTCACGACCGCCTGTCTATCGAGATCCTGCGCGGCTGCGCCCGCGGCTGTCGTTTTTGTCAGGCCGGCATGACGTATCGCCCGGTGCGCGAGCGCTCGGCCGACCAGATCGTCTCGTCGGTGATTCAGGGTCTGGAAAAGACCGGCTATGACGAGGTGTCGCTGACCTCGCTCTCCACGACCGACCACTCCTGCATTCGCGACGTGCTCGGCAGGCTCAACCGTCGCCTGGAGGATACGGGTATTCGCGTGTCTATTCCGTCGCAGCGCCTGGATTCGTTTGGCGTGGATATGGCCGAGTCGGTCGCCGGCGAAAAGAAGGGCGGCCTGACGTTCGCGCCCGAGGCCGGCAGCCAGCGCATGCGCGACATCATTAACAAGAACGTGACCGAGGAGGACCTGGACCGTGCGGCCAAGGCGGCCTTCGAGGCCGGCTGGAACCGCATGAAGCTCTACTTTATGATGGGCCTTCCCGGCGAGCGCGACGAGGACATCGTGGCCATCGCCAATCTGGCCGATCACGTGCTGGAGCTCGGTCGTTCCGTGGTGCCCAAGGCTCGTCGCGGCTCGATCTCGGTGTCCATCTCGGTTTCGGTCTTTATCCCCAAGGCCGCCACGCCGTTCCAGTGGTGCCCGCAGCTCGACTACGACGACGTCAAGCGTCGCCAGAAGCTGCTTGTCACGAGCGTTCGCAACCGTGCCGTCCGCGTGCATTACCACGATGCCGAGACCTCGCTCATCGAGGCCGCGCTGTCCCGCGCCGGTCGTGACATGACGCCCGTCATCATCGACGCTTGGCGCTCGGGCTCTCGCTTTGACGCCTGGGTAGAGCATTTCTCGCTCGATAACTGGAAGGAGGCTGCTGCCAAAAACGGCATCGACCTTAATGAGCTCGTGCACCTGCCCTACGAGTTGGACTGGCGCCTGCCGTGGGAGCACGTGAGCCCCGGCTGCACGCGCGGCTTCCTCGAGCGCGAGTACCGTCGCTCGCTCGAGGGCGTCACGACTCCCGACTGCACCCGCACGTCGTGCACCGGCTGCGGGATCTGCCCCACGCTCCACGCCAAGAATGTATTGATGGGTGATCGCGCATGAGTGAGCGCCTGACCGACAACCCCTCGCTCTTTAGGCTTCGTGTTCGCTATGGCAAGCGCGATCGCCTTAAGTACCTGGGCCATCTCGAAGTGATCCATACCATTGAGCGCATCGTGCGCCGTGCGGGACTTCCCTATGCCGTCACGCAGGGCTTCTCCCCGCACATGCGCGTGGGCTTCTCTTCGGCGCTACCGGTGGGTACGTCGTCGACCTGCGAGTGGTATGACCTGTTTATGACCGAGTTCGTGGCGCTCGACGAGGCATTTGAGCGCCTGGCTGCGGCGTCTCCGGCCGATCTGGCGCCCATCGAGGCGGCGTACATCGACGTGCGCACGCCGGCGTTGACGGCGCAGCTCACGCGCCTGTCGTACCGCATCGACCTGCACATGGATCCCGAGGCGCCCGTAAGCGCCGATGAGGTGCGTCGTGCGATCGACATGCTGCGCGCGGACCATGGCATCGACTACGCGCGCGGAAAAAAGAGCAAGCGCTTGGATTTGGATCACACGCTCGTGGGCTATGAGCTCACGGCGGGGGAGCGCCCGGACCATTTGGTGCTGATACTCGACACCCATGCCGACAACGAGGGCTCCATGCGTCCGGAAATTTTGCTTTCCGCTGCTGATGTTTTGTTGCAGGGCTTGACCCCGGGCGTGGATGCACCTATTGTTTCCACCGGTATGCAAGACCTCGTGACCATCTGCTCCTACGATGTCGAGCGTCAGAATCAAGCATGCGAGGACGACGAGGGCCGACTCGTCAGCCCCATACCTGTGCGAACTTGTGGATTTGCTCCACATACTCGTTGACGGGGGTATTTTCGCCTGCTACTATATTCGGCTGTTGCACTAACTGATGCATGAAGGGCAAGTAAACATGTACGCAATCGTTAACACGGGCGGCAAGCAGTACAAGGTCGCCACCGACGATGTCATCACCGTCGAGAAGATCGAGGGCAATGAGGGCGACAAGGTCACCCTGCCGGTTATCTTCCTCAACGATGGTAAGAAGATCGTCACCGATCCCGACAAGCTGGCCAAGGCCAAGGTTACCGCTCAGATCGTTGAGCAGTTCAAGGGCGAGAAGCAGCTGGTCTTCAAGTTCCACAAGCGCAAGCGCTATCGTCGTCTGAAGGGTCACCGTCAGCAGCTCACTAAGCTGAAGATCGTGAAGGTTCAGGCTACCTCCCGCGCCAAGAAGGCTGTCAAGGCAGAGGCTGAGGCTGTTGCCGAGGCTCCCGTCGCCGAGTAGATTACACTCGTAACGAAAGAGTAGGTATACACAATGGCACACAAAAAAGGACTCGGTTCCTCCCGTAATGGCCGTGACTCCCGCGGTCAGCGCCTTGGCACGAAGCGCTATGCCGGCCAGACGGTAACCACGGGCACGATTCTCGTCCGTCAGCACGGCACGCACATCCACCCGGGTGAGAACGTTGGCCGTGGTAAGGACGACACGCTGTTCGCGCTGGTCGACGGTACCGTTGAGTTCCACAAGGGTATCAAGCACAGGGTCAGCGTACGCCCGCTCGCGAACGCGTAATTCACCCTTCATAGAGCACATATGTGGGAGGCACTTGAGTTTTAGGATTCAAGGGTCTCCCTCTTTTTGTAGGAGGCGATTCTGTTGTCACAGTTCACCGATATCAGCCGCATTAACGTGTGCGGCGGCGACGGCGGAGCCGGATGCATGTCGTTTAGGCGCGAGGCATTTGTCCCCAAGGGCGGCCCCGATGGCGGCGACGGCGGTCGTGGCGGCAATGTCGTCATCCAGGCCGATGCTCAGCTGTCTTCGCTGATCGATTACCGCTTTAAGCATCACTTCCGCGCCGAGCGCGGCACGCACGGGCAGGGTGCCCGTCGTAACGGTAAGAGCGGCGAGGACCTGATTCTCAAGGTCCCTATGGGTACCGTGGTGCGCGAGCTCGACCCCGAGACGCAGACCCCGATGTTCGAGATTGCCGATCTGGTGCACGATGGCGAGCGCGTCGTCGTGGCGCCCGGCGGTGCCGGTGGCCTGGGCAACACGCACTTTGTGACGTCGGTGCGCCGCGCGCCCGCGTTTGCTCAGCTGGGCGAACCGGCCGAGGAACACTGGATTGAGCTCGAGATGAAGCTTATGGCCGATGCCGCGCTCGTGGGCTTCCCCTCGGTGGGCAAGTCCTCACTCATCGCGCGCATGAGTGCCGCCCGTCCCAAGATTGCCGACTACCCGTTTACCACGCTCGTGCCGAATCTCGGCATGGTGCGTGCCGGCGAATATTCTTACGTCGTTGCCGACGTTCCCGGTCTCATCGAGGGCGCGAGCGAGGGCAAGGGCCTGGGTCACCAGTTCCTGCGCCACATTGAGCGTACGGCTCTGATCATGCACGTCGTCGACATGACGGGTGGTTTTGAGGATCGCGATCCGGTTGAGGACTACCGCATCATCAACCGTGAGCTCGAGCAGTATGGTGCCGAGCTTTCGGAGCGTCCGCAGATCGTTGTTGCCAACAAGTGCGATGCGCCGGGCACGGCCGACAAGATTGCCGACCTCAAGCGCGCGGCGCTCGACGATGGACATATGTTCTTTGCCGTGTCTGCTGTGACTGGCGCCGGCCTCAACACGCTGATGCTTGCCGTGGGTGAGCAGGTGGCTAAGCTGCGCGCCGAGCTGGCTGTCTCGGATGAGCCGGTCGTTCTGCGCGACGATGAGTGGGAGCGCCGCCGCCTGCAGCGTGAGAAGCGTTTCCGCATTGTTCAAGAAGAGCCTCATGCCTTCCGTGTGGTTGGTCGTGCCATCGAGCGCATGGTCATCCAGACCGACTGGGAAAACGAGGAAGCCGTCATCTACCTGCAGCATAAGTTTGCGCGCATGGGTGTTGACGATGCGCTCGAGAAGGCCGGTTGCCGTGCGGGCGACGAGGTTCGCATTTGCCAGCGCGCCTTTGACTTTGAGGGTGCCGAGGACTTCTCGGAGTACGAGGAGCTCGAGGATGTTGGCGAGGACATCGCCGTTGAGGCCATTGACGTGGCCGATGCTGCGGATGAAGGCGTCGAGGTTGTCGATGCGGCGGATGCCGAGGACGATGCCGAGACCTCGGAGGGCGAGTAAGCCATGTCGCTGCGCGGTGGAATCGGTCTGCCCGAGCTTCCTCTAGAGGACGGGCAGGAGTTTAGGCTCGGCATTATGGGTGGCACCTTTGATCCCATCCATTACGGGCACCTGGTGACCGCCGAGCAGGCGCGCGAGTCGCTCGACTTGGACGCCGTGCTCTTTATGCCGGCGGGCTCTCCTGCCTTTAAGCTTGACAAGCCGGTGACGCCTGCCGAGGACCGTTATGCCATGACGGTCCTCGCCACCGCCGCGAACCCGGCCTTTTTGGCGAGCCGGTTCGAGATCGACCGTCCGGGCGTAACCTATACGGCCGATACGCTTCATGCCCTTCGCGACTTTTACCCGCCGCAGGTAAAGCTCTACTTTATTACGGGCGCCGACGCGATTATCGATATCGTGACCTGGCATGATGCCGAACGAATCGCTGAGCTTGCCACCTTTATTGCGGCGACGCGACCGGGCTTTGATATCGATACGGCGCGTGCCCGAATCAAAGAGTCGGGGCTGCCGTTCGACGTGCGCTATATTCAGATTCCGGCGCTGGCGATCAGCTCGACGAACATTCGTAAGCGAGTTGCCCGCGGCATGAGCGTGCGCTATCTTACGAGCGAGTCCGTGCTCGGCTACATTCGCAAACGCAGGCTATATGCCGATTTGGGCCAAGAAGATTTTGAGTGATGGGGGTCTACGTTGTCGGTAGAGGATCAGTTTGAGGGCGATGAGCGTGCGCTGCTCAAGCGCATTCAAGAGCTGCTCGATGTTCGCATGAAGGATAAGCGCAAGCGCTATGTGCATTCGCTGGGTGTTGCCGAGACCGCACTTCATCTGGCCGAGGTCTACGGCGTTGACCGCTTTGATGCCGCTGCTGCCGGTCTGATCCACGACTGGGACAAAGTGCTCTCCGACGACGAGCTGGTTACGCGCGCTCTGCATTACGGCATTAAGATTGCCGGCTCTCCTTCCGCCGCGACGCCGCTTTTGCATGGTCCTGTTGCCGCCTATGAGCTTCCGCAGCTTTTCCCCGAGTTGTCGCCGGCCGTTTTCCAGGCTGTCGACCGTCACACCGTGGGTGCCTGCGACATGACGCCGCTCGATATGGTGGTCTTTGTGGCCGATGCCATCGAACCCAACCGCCACGGTGACTATGCCCATGCGCTGCGCAAGATGGTGGGGAAGTCCTCGCTCGACGAGTTGTTCTTCTCCTGTTTTGCGCAGGGTCTGGTCTATGTGATCCAGTCCGGGCGCTATCTTTATCCCACGGCTATTACGATTTACAACCATTACGCCCAGCTGCGCTAGCTCGGGCTGTCTAGAAAGAGGTATTCCATGGCCGACGAGACCATGACCGACGAGCAGATTCTTGAAGGTGTGGAGCACAAGAGCTTCGCCGCCACGTCCGACCGCACTGCCGCCTCGCTGTCCGCGAGCGGTGTCGCCGCCGAGGATGTCGCCCGCGCCGCCGCGCAGGCCGCCTACGACAAGAAGGGCGAGGACGTTCGGGTGCTCGACCTGACCGAGCTTTCCGACGTATGCGACTACTTTGTGCTTGCCACCGGTGCCAACAACCGCCAGGCCGATTCGATCGTCGACGAGATCGAGGAGAAGGTCGCCGAGGCTTGCGGCGAGCATCCGTTCTCCATCGAGGGCCGCGAGCAGAAGACCTGGATGCTCATGGACTACGGTTCGGTTGTCGTCCACGTCTTCACTCCCGAAGCCCGCGACTTCTACCGCCTCGAGAAACTCTGGGGAGACGCCCCCCAGCTCCCCCTCAACCTCCTCTAGTAGCTCATTTGAGACGGGGTTTAGCTACCCTCACGCATATCGCCGGGCAGTTGCGGTTTTCCGCACCTGCCCGGCTTTCTTTTTGCCCAAAAGTAGCTAATTTGGGACGGGGCTTTTTTAGCTACTACCTACCGTTCGCCGATAGAAGCGAGTTGCGGTTCATTGCGTGATATTTAGCTTTCCGACTCGGGTAACGTATTTGTTATCTGTAGAGGAGGAGATGCGTATGACTCGGACCGCGCGGGAAATCTCTGTTTACGGCTATTACCATGTCGTCCAAAAGGGCTGTGGTGGTCAGCTGATATTTGAGGATGCTGACGATCGACTCTATCTGATTCGACTGATAGCTTCGAAATGCCAGAAGTTCAAAGTGGATGTCATCGCATGGTGCCTTATGGATAATCACATTCACTTGTTGCTAGATGACGGGCATGCTCACCTGAGCGATTGCATGCATTCGATTACGACGGCGTATGCCATGTATTTCAATTCTAAGACAGGCAGGAGAGGTCCTGTTTTCCAGGATCGATTTAAGAGTGTGCCGATTCTCGATGATGATCAGCTGCTCAACTGCGTTCGTTACATTCACGATAACCCTGCGAAAGCCAGAGTTGGCACTGCTTCGCTCTATCGCTGGAGCAGCTTTAGCGAGTATATGGGCTATCCGGGAATTTGTAAGACTGATTGCGTGCTCGGGTTGCTCGGGAATTCCCAGAGATTTTTTGCATTTAGCACCTCGGGCGAGCCCAATGGCTATTGCTTCCGTTATGGCGCTCATGTGAGTGATACTGACGCGCTTGAGTTTGCGCAGGCGTTGCTCAAACCATACGAGCCTCACCATCTCAACGCTCTGCCCAAGGGCGTGCGTGATGACTGTATCCGTAAGCTCAAAAGCGAGGGCTTTTCGATCAAGCAGATCGTGCGCCTCACGGGTATCGGCCATTGCACGATTCAAAAAGTTAAAGTTGAAAAGTAGCTCATTTTAGGCGGGATAATTTTGCTGCGGCCGTCAAACCGGACATCCGGGGTAGTCAATTTGGGACGGGGCTATTTTAGCTACCCTTTGGCTGACGGTGAATGAATTAGGCCGAATGAATCTCAACCGATATATAGGGGTAGCTAAAATAGCCCCGTCCCAAATTGACTACCAATGCCGTGTCGGACGGAAGGCAGCAACCCCCCGTCCAAAAAAGACTAGTTATTGAAGCGGGATTGGCGGCCGAAGGAAAGGGCGGTGTCGCCGAATTTTTCTCGGACGGCGTCGATGGCGACGGAGAGGTCGCGTCGGTCGCTGGACTGGGCCCCGCGGTCGTCGACTTCGCAGAACAGATCGGTTTGGATACCGCCTTGGTGGTTGAAGTCGCTCATGCCGATGCCAGCCAGGCGCACGTGCATGCCTTTCTGCCAGATGTTGTCGAGCAGTTCGAGTGCAACCGCCACGAAGATGTTCTCATCGTCGGTCGGATGAGGCAGCCGGCGCCGTGCCGTACGCCCGCTGCCATACGAATACTTGAGCTTGAGCGTCACCGTGGCGCCCGTTAGTCCCTGACGGCGCAGGCGGCGTCCCACTGACTCGCCCAGCAGCGCAATCGCCGCCTCAATATCCCCACGCTCAGTCAAATCTTTAGCAAAGGTGCGTTCATTGCTGACCGACTTGACCTCGCGCTCTTCATCGAGACTCGTGACTTCGGAGATTTCGAGTCCCAGCGCACGCTGGCGCATGCGCTCGCCGTTGACGCCAAAAATAGAGGCCAAGGTGGATTCCGGTGCACGTGATAGCTCGCCGAGGGTGTGGATGCGCATGCGGCGCAGTCGCTCCCCGGCCGAGCGCCCGATGCCGTTCATGGCAGATACCGGCAACGCGGCCAAAAAGCGCTGCTCGGTTCCGGGGCGCACGATGGTCAGCCCAAACGGCTTATCCCGCTCGCTTGCGATCTTTGCGACCGTCTTGTTGCAGCCCACGCCAATGGAGCACGTCACTCCCAGCGCTGCCACGCGGTCGCTTATACGCCGCGCAACCAGCAGCGGGTCTTCGGGCGCAAAGCGACCCGGTGTGATATCGATAAAGGCTTCGTCGATGGATACGCGCTCAACGCGCGGGGTCTCGTCGGCGAGAATCGCCATGACCTGCGCGCTCACCTCGCGGTAGCGATCAAAGTGCCCATGCGTCCAAATGGCTTGCGGGCATAAGCGCCGCGCCTCGGCCGAGGCCATGGCAGAGTGCACGCCAAAGCGACGTGCCTCATACGAACACGTGGACACGACGCCACGCGAATCGGCGTCTCCGCCCACGATGAGCGGCTTGCCGCGCCATTCGGGATGATCGAGCATCTCCACGCTCGCAAAAAACGCATCGAGGTCCATGAGTCCCACCGCCGGACCCGTCCAGGGAGGCGGCGTGACGCCCGTGGCATCCTCATAACCGTATGTATGTTCGCGTCTTTCCATGTCATGAGTATACCGCGCAGCTCATGTGGGGTGCGTGTATGTGCTTGCAAATCTCGAATTCTTGTCTAAGATATGGATTTGCCCTCGACTACACCGAAGAAGTTGGTCTCACGGACTTCACCTGCCCGCGTCGATGGCGTATTATGTTCAACTGTTTGTTTGTAGTTGCAGCCTAAAGCTGCTTGGTTGGAGGAGTTTCCTTTGGCAGTCAAGATTCGCCTTGCTCGTCACGGCGCTAAGAAGCGTCCGTACTACCGTGTCGTCGTCGCCGATTCCCGCGCCCCGCGTGACGGTCGTATCATCGAGGAGGTTGGCCGCTACAACCCGATGACCGCCCCCAAGACCATCAACCTCGACCTCGAGAAGATCGCCGACTGGCAGTCCAAGGGCGCTCAGCTCACCGACGCCGTCGCCGCTCTGGTCAAGGCCGCCAACGAGGGCGAGAAGACCGAGACCGTCGTCAAGAAGTCCAAGAAGCAGCTCGCCAAAGAGGCCGAGGCCGCTAAGGCTGCCGCTGAGGCCGCTGAGGGCGCCGAGGAGTAAATCGTGCCTGAGGTTGACGCTGCACAGCTCGAGGGTGAGGCAATGCTCTCAGATCGCATCGCCGATCTCGTCGAATATCTCGTTGTTCAGATCGTCGACGACCCGGATTCCGTGAGCCTTGAGGTCATCGATGGTGACGACGCCTCCACGATTGAGGTTTCGGTCGCCGAGGATGACGTCGCTAAGGTCATCGGCCGTCGTGGCCGTACCATCAAGGCCATTCGCACGCTCGCCCGTGCACTGGCCGCTCGCCTCGACACTGCTGTCGAGGTAGAGGTTCTGGGCTAGGACCTTGAGGTCCCAGTACAAAAACATCGCCCGTGTGGTCAAACCGCACGGAAGGAAGGGGGAGGTCCTCGCGCAGCCGCTGCGGGGGCTTCCTTCTGTATTAGAGCCTGGTATGCGCGTCGCCCTGACGCCGCCGGCGCTCAAGCGCGACCGCTTTTGCACGGTCGTGTCCGTCACCGATACGGGCGATGGCGATCTGGTCTCGTTTGAGGGCATTGACGACTTGACGGCCGCCGAGGGCATCACGGGATGCTACGTGCTGGCAAATCGTGATGACTTTGAGCTCGATTCGCTCGACGCTGCCTATACCGACCTGATGGGTCGCGAGGTGGTCGACGAGCGCTTCGGTTCGCTCGGCACGATCGTCGAGATCATGTCGACGCCCGCTAACGATGTTTGGGTTGTCGAGGGTAATCGGTACGGCGAGGTACTGATTCCCGTGATTGAGCAGGTTGTGCTCGATCTTCCCGACACAGGGACAATTTCCGTCCACGTGATGGACGGCCTGATCGATATGGACAAGTAGGGAGGACAACATGCTGATTGAGACCCTTTCGGTCTTTCCCGAGATGTTTGAGCCCGTCATGTCCACATCGATCTTGGGTCGCGCCCGCAAGGCCGGCCTTTTTGATTTTAAGGCGTATAACCTGCGCGACTGGACGCACGACCGTCATCGTACCGTCGATGACGAGCCGTACGGCGGCGGGCAGGGCATGCTCATGAAGGTCGAGCCTATTGCCGAGGCAATCGAGGCCATCAGCTCCGAGGGTCCCAAGCCCACTGTGGTGTTCTTTACCCCCTGTGGCGAGCCTTTTACGCAGCGTGTGGCCGAGCGCCTGCTCAAAAGTGAGCGCCTGCTGTTTGTGTGCAGCCGTTACGAGGGCGTCGACGAGCGCGCGTATGCGTATGCCGACGAGCGTCTGTCGATTGGCGACTATGTGCTTACGGGTGGCGAGCTACCCGCCATGGTCGTTGCCGATGCCGTCGTACGCCTCATCCCCGGCGCCCTGGGCGACGAGATGAGCAACGTCGACGAGTCGTTCTCGACCGCCGAGGACGGAGGACTGCTCGAGTACGCGCAGTACACCCGCCCCGCCGAGTTCAACGGCGAGGACGTGCCGCCGGTGCTTGTGAGCGGCGATCACGCAAAAGTTGACGCTTGGCGCCGCAAGAACGCCATCGAGCGCACCTGTCGCTGGCGTCCCGACCTGATCGAGACTGCGCGGCTCACGCCCGAGGAGCGCGCTTACGCGCAGGAGATCCTTGACGCTTCGTATTCGCAGAGCGAGGAGTAAGTATGGTTCCTACGCAACATTCCGCGTTGAGGGGCGCTTTTGAGTGGATCGCGGTCATCGCGATCGCGCTTGTGGCCACCTTCCTGATCCGCACCTTTGTGGTCGAGCCCTTTGTGGTGCCCACCGGCTCTATGGAGGACACAATCGAGATTGGCGACCAGATCCTGGCGCAAAAGGTGAGCCTCGAGCTCGGTCAGCCCGTCAAGCAGGGCGATATCGTGGTGTTTCACAACCCCGATGGCACCTCCGAACATGATGTTCTTGTCAAGCGCGTTATTGCCACGGCCGGCCAGACGGTCGACCTGCAGGACGGCAAGGTGGTCGTTGACGGCCAAGCGCTCGACGAGGACTATACGGCGGGCATGAGCTGGCCGCTTTCGGTCCAAGCGCCCGGCGCCCAGGTGAGCTATCCTTACACCGTCCCCGACGGGTGTATGTGGGTGATGGGCGACAACCGAGAGAACTCAGCCGACTCCCGCTATTTTGGGCCGGTCGACCGCTCCGATTTAATGGCCGTGGCACTCGTTCGCTACTGGCCGCTCAACCGCATCGGCGCTATCGACTAAAAACCGCTATAGTACAGTACCTAACCGTGTAATCGTTTCGACGAGGGGATATTAGAGGCATGAACGCTTCATCGCTTTCCTTCCAAGACATCATCCTGCGCCTCCAGCAGTACTGGGGCGAGCAGGGCTGCGTCATTATGCAGCCCTATGACTCCGAGGTCGGTGCCGGTACCTTCCATACCGCGACCACGCTGCGCTCGCTCGGTCCCGCCGAGTGGCGCACCTGCTATGCGCAGCCTTGCCGCCGTCCCGCCGACGGCCGCTACGGCGAGAACCCCAACCGCATGCAGCACTACTATCAGTTCCAGGTGCTCATCAAGCCGTCGCCGGTCAACGCTCAGGAGCTCTACCTGGGTTCGCTGGCCGCCATTGGCCTGGATCCCAACGACCATGACGTCCGCTTTGTCGAGGACGACTGGGAGAGCCCGACGCTCGGCGCCTGGGGCCTTGGCTGGGAGGTCTGGCTCAACGGCATGGAGGTCACGCAGTTTACGTACTTCCAGCAGGTGGGCGGCATCGAGGTCGACCCCGTGCCCGTCGAGATCACCTATGGCCTGGAGCGTATCGCCATGTACGCCCAGGGCGTCAACTCCGTCTACGACCTGGTGTGGAGCTATCTGCCCGACGGAACGCCCATGACCTATGGCGACGTGTTCCTCGAGAACGAGCGCGAGTTCAGTGCCTATAACTTTGAGGTCGCCAACGTCGAGATGATGCGTCAGAAGTTTGACGACTACGAGGCCGAGTGTCATTCCTGCTTGGAGCGCAAGCTGCCGCTGCCGGCATATGACTGCGTCATGAAGTGCAGCCACGCTTTCAACCTGCTCGATGCCCGCGGCGCCCTGTCCGCGGTCGAGCGTGCCAACTACATCCTGCGCGTCCGCGCCGTCGCCAAGGCGTGCTGCGAGGCCTACATGGCCGAGGTCGCCGGAGTCAACGAGAATGCCGACCAGGAAGGCGAGGTGGCGTAAGCCATGGCAGACGCTAAGGATTTCCTGTTTGAGATCGGTACGGAGGAAATGCCCTCCGCGCCGCTGAACAATGCCGTCAAGCAGCTTGGCACCATGATCGCCAAGGGTCTCGATGAGGCCGGTCTGGCCCACGGCGAGGTCCGCGTGATCTCGAGCCCGCGTCGTCTGGCTGCACTCGTGACCGACGTCGCCACCGCGACCGATGAGGTTCACGAGGTCAAGCGTGGCCCCGCGGCCAACATTGCCTTCGACGCTGACGGTAACGCCACCAAGGCCGCCCAGGGCTTTGCCCGCAAGTGCGGTGTGGCTGCCGAGGACCTGGTCCGTCGCGAGGACACTGACGGTCGCGAGTATGTGTTCGCCGAGAAGAACATTCCCTCCGCACCGGCTACGCCGATCCTGACGGCCCTGTGCGAGAAGACTATCGCCGGCCTGCAGTGGCCCAACTACCGCAGCCAGCGCTGGGGTCACGAGCATGCGACCTTTGTTCGTCCGGTCCGCTGGATCTGCTGCCTTTTGGGCGAGGATGTTGTGCCCGTGTCGTTTGCCGACGTGACGAGCGGCAACACCACGCGCGGTCATCGCGTACTTGGCCCTGGCGACCATGTGGTTGCCAGCCCCGCTGTTTACGAGCAGGTGCTCGAGGACGCCGGTGTGCTTTCTGCCGAGCGTCGTCGTGAAGCCATCCTCGCCGGTATCGCCGAGGTCGAGGCTGCCCGTCCCGGCTGCCATGTCGATACGCCCAAGAAGGTCTTTGAGGAGGTCATCAACCTCTGCGAGTGGCCGACGGTGCTCGTCGGTACCTTCGATGAGGAGTTCCTCAAGGTCCCGCACGAGATCATCTGCGAGTCCATGCTCACCAACCAGCGCTACTTCCCGATCTATGACGGCGAGGGCAAGCTCACGCGTGAATTCGTGGTCGTTTCCAACAGCAAGCCCGAGAATGCCGAGCGCGTGATCGACGGTAACGAGCGCGTCGTTCGCGCCCGTCTGGACGACGCTAAGTTCTTCTACGAGGAGGACCTGAAAATCTCCCTCGACAAGTTCCGTGAGCGTTTGGCCAAGGTTGCCTTCCAGGAGAAGCTCGGTAGCGTACTCGCCAAGTCCGAGCGCATTGAGCAGCTCGCGCTCGCTATTGCCCGTGAGGCCCATCTTGGTGCCCACCTTGCCGCCGACGCTGCTCGCGCCGCGCACCTGTGCAAGGCAGACCTGGTGTCCAACGCCGTCGTCGAGTTCACGAGCCAGCAGGGCGTGATGGGCGGTTACTACGCCACCGCGATGGGGGAGAACGACGAGGTCGCCCATGCTATTCGCGATCACTATCGTCCTCGCTTTGCCGGTGACGAGCTGCCCGAGGGCACCGCTGGCTGCATCGTCGCCTGCGCCGACAAGCTCGATACCATCGCCGGTATCTTTGCCATCGGCGAGCCCCCGACCGGCTCCTCCGACCCCTACGCGCTGCGTCGTGCCGCTATCGGCATCATCAACATCCTGCGCGACCGTCTGCCGATCGACCCCACGTCGCTCATCGACTTCGCTCTCGAGCTCTATAGCGAGCAGGGCATTGAGTTCAATGCCGCCGAGGTCGCCCAGCAGGTCCGTGACTTCTTCCATGGCCGCTTGGTGAGCATGGCCCGCGACGAGAAGATTCCTGCCGATACCGTCGCCGCCGTCTCCGCGGTTCACATCATCGCCCCGTCCGTCTTCTTCGCCCGCTGCGCTGCGCTCGACGAGGCCCGCAAGAACGATGCCGAGACCTTCGACAACCTGGCTACCGCCTATGCCCGCGCCGCGCACATCTCCAAGCCCGAGCTGGGTGCGGAGTACGATCGCAGCCTGATGGGCGAGGCCGAGCTCGCGCTTGCCGATGCGTCCGAGGCTGCCCAGACCGCTGTCGATGCCGCCCTTGCTGCCGAGGATTACCCGGCCGCATTTGCCGCCCTCGCCGCCCTGCGTGCCCCCATCGACCGCTTCTTCGATGAGGTTATGGTCATGGACAAGGATGAGCAGCTCCGCGATAATCGCCTTAAGCTGCTCAACCGCTTCGAGGCCGTTTTCTCCGGCATCGCCAACATCGGTGAGCTTGCCCGCAAAAAGTAAGCCAGCTTGCGCATAAGCGCAAAAGGAGCCCCGCATGGATTGCCCGGTCACCGCTCGTCCCATCGTTATCGTTATCTCCGACTCGCTCGGTGATACCGCTTGTGAGGTGGTGCTTGCGGCGTCCGGGCAATTTGATGAAGGGGCTTTTCGCGTTTTACGCCTGCCCAAGGTGACCTCCGTGGAGCAGGTTAAGTCATTTGTGGGGCCGCGCGTCGATGCGGACCATCGGGATATTGCCGTGTTTCACACCATTGTCGATCCAGCGCTTCGCGCCCGCGTGCTCGATTACCTGGGTATGCTGCATATTCGCTCGGTCGACCTGATTGGCCCGACGCTCGCCGTGCTATCGTCGCTTATCGGTGTGCCGCCCAAGGGCGTTGCGGGCGTGATTCACAGGACCGATGACCGCTATTTCCATCGCATTGAGGCTATGGAGTATTTCGTTGAGCACGATGACGGGCGCGGTTCCGACGATCTGTCGGGTGCTGATATCGTGCTTTTGGGTGTATCGCGCACGTCCAAGACGCCGCTGTCGATGTATTTGGCCTATCAGGGTTACAAGGTTGCTAATGTTCCTTTGGCCCATGGCATGGAGCCGCCGAAGTCAATTTACGACATTGACCCAATGCGACTGTTTGGCCTGATTTCGACCGTCGACGTTATTTCCGAGATTCGCGATAGCCGGTTGGGCGATGATTACGCCCGTGCCGTTGCCGGCTCCTATGCCGAGCCCGAGAGTGTGCGCAGCGAGCTCGAGGAAGCCCGTGCCCTCATGAAGCGCCTAGGCTGCTTTGTGGTGCGTACCGACGGCAAGGCCATCGAGGAGAGCGCCTCCGAGATCATCAGCCACTTGGAGGAAATCCGAGAAGCCCGTGCCCGCCGCGCCGCCCGTCGAGCCCAACAAAAGTAGCTAATTTGGGACGGGGCTTTTTTAGCTACCCCGGCTGAGGTCGCGATCTTTTTGGTCGATTGCCTGCGGGGGCAGCTAAAAAAGCCCCGTCCTAAATTAGCTACTTATGGTAAAGCGATTTAGCAAGAAACTAGCATTTGACCTGCAAGCTTCTTGCATTGGTATCTTCATAAGGTAACCACCTTTACCTACCGTTTACCGCCATATTTACCACGTTTACCAACCCCCGCGCCCTCTGCGCAAGCCCGCTCAATGCCCGCCGTATAGTACCCTCACGGCCCGCATCCGGCGGGTCGATTCGTTACCACGGTCGTGCGCGTAAGCGCATGGAAGGGGAAGTATCGTGAGCGATTGCAAGAGGGTTTACCGTTTTGGAACCGACGCCCAGGGCACCTGTGTCACCGAGGGCGACAAGTCCATGAACTTCGTGCTTGGCGGCAAGGGCGCAAACCTTGCCGAGATGAGCCGCATCGGCCTGCCGGTTCCCGGTGGTTTTACCATTACCTGCCAGACCTGTGTCGAGTACTCCGGCGCCGGCAACGTCTGGCCCGAAGGCGCGCTCGACGAGATCGTTGCCGCCGAGGCAGACCTCGAGGCCCGCTGCGGCAAGAAGCTCGGCGACGCCTCCGATCCGCTGCTCGTGTCGGTTCGTTCGGGCGCTCCGTTCTCCATGCCCGGTATGATGGACACGGTCCTCAACTTGGGCCTCAACGACGACTCCGTTCAGGGTCTCATCGCGCAGACGCAAAACCCGCGTTTTGCCTGGGATAGCTACCGCCGCTTTATCCAGATGTTCTCCAACGTCGTTATGGGTGTTGATGCCGACTTGTTCGAGAACGCCCTGACCCAGGCCCGCCTGGTCGCCGGTGTTCGCGTCGATTCCGAGCTTTCGGCCGAGGACCTTCAGGAGCTTGTCGAGACCTTCAAGGGCATCTTCTCTGATAACGTCGAGGCCGCCCTGTATCCCGAGCTTGAGGTTGCCGACGGCAAGCCCGTCTTCCCGCACGATCCGGAGCTTCAGTTGCGCCTTGCCATCCAGGCCGTCTTTGGCAGCTGGATGAACGAGCGCGCTTGCATCTACCGCAAACAGCACGGCATCTCTGACGAGCTCGGTACTGCCGTCAACGTCCAGGCCATGGCCTTTGGCAATAAGGGCGAGACCTCTGCGACCGGCGTCGCCTTTACGCGCAACCCGGCAGACGGCACCAAGGAGTTCTACGGTGACTTTTTGGTTAACGCCCAGGGCGAGGACGTCGTCGCCGGCATCCGCAACACCGAGCCCATCGCCGACCTCAAGGCTACCCCGGGCCTTGAGTCCGCGGGCGAGGAGCTCGAGCGCGTCTTCCTGACGCTCGAGGATCACTATCGCGATATGTGCGATATTGAGTTCACCATCGAGCAGGGCAAGCTCTGGATGCTCCAGACCCGCGTGGGCAAGCGTACCGCCACTGCCGCCCTGCGCATCGCTATCGAAATGGTCGAGGAGGGACTGATCACCCGCGAGGAGGCCGTAAGCCGCATCGATCCTGCGCAGCTTGACCAGCTCCTGCACCCGCAGTTTGACGCCTCCAAGAAGTACGAGGCGCTGGCCTGCGGTCTTAACGCCAGCCCTGGTGCCGCCGTGGGCGAGGTCGTGTTCTCGAGCAACGATGCCGTCGCGCGTTCCGCCGAGGGCCGCAAAGTCATTCTGGTTCGCTGGGAGACCAACCCCGACGACCTGAAAGGCATGGTCGCCGCCGAGGGCATTCTGACAAGCCACGGTGGCAAGACGAGCCATGCCGCCGTTATCGCCCGCGGCATGGGTACGCCTTGCGTCTGCGGTGTCGAGCGCTTCCACATCGATGCCATCGAGAAGGTCGTGCACATCGAGGGCAGCGACCGCGTGCTGCACGAGGGCGATGTCATCTCCATCGACGGCACCCAGGGTATCGTCGTTGACGGCGCCGTTGACCTGGTTTCGGCCGAGCTCACCGGCGACCTGGACACCATCCTGTCCTGGGCCGACGAGATTCGTCTGGACGAGACCGATGGCCACGCCAACCACGTGCGCGTCAACGCCGACAACCCTGAAGACGCCGAGCTCGCCCTCGAGTTTGGTGCCGAGGCCATCGGCCTGTGCCGCACCGAGCACATGTTCCTGGGCGATCGAAAGAACATCATCCAGAGCTTTATCCTGTCTGACGATGAGGCCGTGAAGCAGCAGGCCCTGGCCGACCTGCTCAAGGTTCAGACCGAGGACTTCCTGGCGATGTTCAAGACCATGTCCGGTCGCGATGTGGTTGTCCGCCTGCTCGATCCGCCGCTTCATGAGTTTCTGGATAATCCTCGCGAGCTCGAGGTCGCCATCACCAAGAAGGAAGCCGCTGGCGCCAGCGAGGAAGAGCTTGCCGCCCTGCGTGCCCGCCTGCGCCGTATCGACGGTATGGTCGAGTCCAATCCGATGCTCGGCCTGCGCGGTGTGCGCCTGTCTGTCGTTTTTAGCGATCTGCCGCTCATGCAGGTTCGCGCCGTGGCCACGGCTTCTGCACGTCTTATCAAGGAGGGCGTCGACCCGCGCCCCGAGATCATGGTTCCGCTCGTTTCCATCACGGCCGAGCATGTCCAGACCCGCGAGGTTATCGAGCGCGTAATCGCCGAGGTTTCCGACGAAGAGGGCGTCGAGCTCAATATTCCCGTGGGCACGATGCTCGAGCTGCCGCGCGCCTGTATGGTCGCCGACGAGATCGCCCATCACGCAGACTTCTTCTGCTTTGGCACCAACGACCTCACCCAGACCACCTTCGGCTTCTCCCGCGACGATGCCGAGGCCAAGTTCATCCCGCTGTACATGCACAAGAAGATCCTGAAGGACAATCCCTTCGAGACCATCGACGCGGCGGTACTCGAGCTCGTGCGCATGGCTGTCGAGAAGGGCCGCGCCACCAACCCCGACATGCACTTTGGCGTGTGCGGCGAGCACGGCGGCGACCCCAAGTCCATCAAGGGCCTGTTTAACGTGGCCGACGTGGACTACGTGTCCTGTTCGCCCTATCGCGTACCCCTCGCACGTCTTGCGGCCGCCCAGGCCAAGCTCGAGGCGGAGCACTCCGCGTAACGTTTTGGGTTTAGACGCCTAGCGTAGCCCCCTTCATGCCGCCCGTCTCATTCGTGAGACGGGCGGTTATCATGTGCGGGTTTTGTCTTTTTGTCTGCGTAAAAAATTGTTCTTGCAGCAGAAACCCGCGCGTGTATACTCGAATACGTTTGTTCAACTACGTGCCGGCCAAGGTGGTACGGCACCTCTAGAAGAGTAAGGAATTGCACATGGATTACATCCGCGCAATCGAGCGTCAGCAGATCCGCGAGGACATTCCTCAGGTTCGCGTCGCCGACAACGTCAAGGTTCACTACCGCATTAAGGAAGGCGACCGCGAGCGCATCCAGGTCTTCCAGGGCGACGTCATCCGCATGGCCGGCGCCGGTGCCCGCGAGACCTTCACCGTCCGCAAGATGTCCTTCGGTGTCGGTGTTGAGCGTACCTTCCCGCTTCACAGCCCCAAGATCGCCAAGCTCGAGGTCGTTCGTCATGGTCGCGTCCGTCGCGCCAAGCTGTACTACCTCCGCGACAAGGTGGGCAAGGCTGCTCGCATCCCCGAGAAGCGCTAAGAAGATCGCAGCGTCTGTCCACTCGTTTGGACACAAGGGTCACCTTCGGGTGGCCCTTCTTTTTATCTGATTTGCATGCAAGGAGGGCCTGGTATGGCCAATATGACGAGCTCGGTTTCGGCATCGCAGGTTGCCGGCGAGCTGGCGAGCGCCACGTTTGAGGAGATCCCCGCCCTCGTGGAGCATTATCGCGAGGATCCGCGCCAGCAGGTGATCAAGGCTTGCGAACGTGCCCTTAAGCGCCATGCCAAGGAACTTGCCGAGCGCGAGCGCGTCGACGGCATGTACGAGCTGATGCACGAGCTCGGTGGGGATGGCGTGGTCGTGGGCGTCGACGAGGTGGGTCGCGGCTCGGTGGCCGGTCCTTTGACGGTGTGCGCCGTGTGCCTTCCTATGGAGCCGCGCGTCTGGGGCATCAACGATTCCAAAAAGCTCACGCCCGCGCGCCGCGAGTTGCTCTCAGTGAAGATTGCCGAGGTGGTGACGGCGATCGGTTTTTGCCATATCGCGCCTAAGGATATCGATGAGATGGGCATGGCCCGTGCTATCCGTACCGCCGTTGCGGGCGCCGTGGCCGATACGGGACTTGAACCCGACTGCGTCCTCATGGATGGCAACCCCTTGGGCGCCGTTCCTAACGAGCGCGACGTGGTCAAGGGCGACGCCAAGATCGCCTGCATCGCCGCGGCATCCATCATGGCCAAGGTCACGCGTGACGAGATGATGGTCGAGTACGACGCCGAGTATCCCGAGTACCATCTGGCCGAGTCGAAGGGCTATGCAAGCCCCGAGCATATCGAGGCCATTCGCAAACATGGACTTTGTCCTCTGCACCGCGTGAGCTTTTGCGGAAACTTTCTGCAGACTGAGCGCCTTTTCTAGGTCAATTGTGGAGACATGGACCTCTGGGGTTTTATAAACCTGCTGGTAGCGGGCCGTATGCAACACCATTGTTGCGTACGGCCCGTTTTTTGACGGCATTTGGTCAGCTTTTGGTTTGCTTCCGGTACTTACCCGCATGAAAGGTGCCCTCATCATCGGGGCAATGCAGTGTGCGGGAAAGGAGACCCCATGAGTGCCGCAAGCAAAAAGAGCAAGACGCAGCAGCTCAAGGAGCGTTGGGAAAACGGCGAGCTCGACTCCGGGGCGATGACGCCCGAGTTTATCAAGGGACTCAGTCCCCGCGAGCTAGGCATGCTGGGCGAGCTGATCACCATCGACTACTTTAACGAGCGCGGCTACACCTTGCTGGAGCAGGGCTATCGTTGCACCGAGGGCGAGGCCGATCTGGTGCTGCTCGATGAGCTCGACGATGTCGTGGTGATGGCCGAGGTCAAGACCAGACGCGTTTCGCTGGATTGCACCACGCGGGTCTTTCCCGAGGAGGCCGTGGACGCCCAAAAGCAACGCCGCTACCGCCGCATCGCAAGTTGCTATCTCATGGAGCATTATCCGCTCAAGGCGATTCGCTTCGATGCTGTGGGTGTCACCATCCGCGGCGGGCATATCGCCGAGATCGAGCATCAGTACAACGCGTTCGATTGGCAGGTGTCGTGATGGCGTTCGAGACGTTTGCCGTTCACGCGGCCTGCATCCGCGGCGTCGAGGCGATTCACGTCACGGTCGAGGTCTCGCTTGCCGGTGGCGTTCCGGGCATCCAGATGCTCGGCATTCCGAGTATGGAGGTGATGGAGTTACGCGGTCGTATTCGCTGCGCGATGCGCTCCGCCGGGTTCGAGATCCCGCGCTCGGGCATTACCGTTAACCTGGCACCCGGCGATATCCGCAAGACCGGTAGCGGCTTTGACCTGCCCATCGCCATCGCGGTTCTAGCGGCCGATGAGCAGATTCCCCGTGACAACCTCGATCGCTGCCTTATCGCAGGTGAGCTTGGTCTGGACGGTACGGTGCTTCCCGTCAAGGGCGAGGTGGCGTTTCAGCTATTGGCTCGCGACATGGGGCTGTCTTTTATCGCCGGCAGGTCCGACCAGCATGTGCCACTCGCGGGCGTAGATTGCGGCTTTATCGACCATCTGTCTCAGCTTGCTCACGGCATGGGCGATGCCGCACGGCACTACTTGGATTCCGAGGGTGTCGAGGCGACCTTTGAGCCCGAGCTCGACTATGCAGACGTGCTGGGGCAGGAAGTCGCTAAACGCGGCATGGCGCTTGCGGCGGCAGGAGAACTCGGCTTGCTCATGATCGGGTCTCCGGGATCGGGCAAGACGATGCTCGCACGCCGTATGACCGGCATCCTGCCCGAGCTTTCCGTTGAGGATCAGCAGGAGGCACTGTGCATCCATTCGGTCTTGGGTGAGAACATTGATGGCTTGTTGGCGGGGCACCGGCCCTTCCGCAGTCCCCACCATAGTATTTCGACCGCAGGCCTTATCGGCGGCGGGCGCCCGGTGCATCCGGGTGAGATCAGCCTGGCTCATGGCGGCGTGCTCTTTTTGGACGAGCTTGCCGAGTTTCCCACTGGCGTGCTGCAGACGCTGCGTCAGCCCATCGAGCGCGGCTACGTGAGGATCGTACGCGTCGACGGGGCTTTTACCTTCCCGTCGCGCTTTCAGCTGCTGGCTGCGAGCAATCCCTGCCCCTGCGGCTTTTTGGGCGATCGCGAGGTGCCGTGTCGCTGCTCGGCGGCGATGGTCGAGCGCTATCGGTCTAAACTGCGCGGTCCTTTGGCCGACCGTATCGACATGATGATCGATGTGACCCGTCCCGACCCTCAAGTGATTATCGAGGGTGCGGAGGGCATGTCGTCGGCCGAGTTACGTGACTACGTTGTGCGCGGTCGCGCCTTTCGCGCTTGGCGCGAATCCCGCATGGACGATGCGGATGCTGAGGCCGAGGATGACGAGAAACGGTCCATTGACGGCGTCGTTTCGATCTTTGAGCTCGATGATGCGGCGGAGAAGTGTGTGCTCGGCCTGTCGAAGCGCACGCATCTCACAGGGCGTGGCATCGTGCGCCTTGTTCGCATTGCGCGCACGATCGCAGATGTCGCCGAGAGCGAGCAGGTGACGCAGGACCACGTGCTCGAGGCGGCGATGTACCAGGGAAGGAGGGACCAATGATGGCTGAGGGGACCTTCGAGCTGCATCCAGGTGACGCGTTGTATCCCGAGACCGTTTTGGAGCTTTCTGATGTACCTCAGACGCTCTATGTGCGCGGCAACCCCGAGGCGCTTTCGACGCCCGCGCTCTCCATCATCGGTGCGCGAAAGGCCTCGCCGTATGGTCTTGCCGTGGCAGAGCTTGCGGCGAAGGTGGCGGTTGAGGCGGGCGTGACGGTTGTTTCGGGCGGCGCGGTCGGTTGTGACCAGGCCTCGGGTTGGGCTGCGGTCAACGCCGGCGGCAAACACGTCGTGGTGCTGGGGACGGGCGCCGACGTGGTCTACCCGCGTTCGAGCGCGGGGCTTATTACTCGCACGCTTGATACGGGCGGCGCGGTCGTGTCGATCTCTCCGTGGGGCATGGGTCCGCGCAAGTTCGCCTTTCCGCGCCGCAATCGCGTGATCGCGGCCTTGTCGCAAGCCCTCTTTGTATCCGAGGCAGGTATGCCTTCCGGCACGTTTTCTACAGCCGAGGCTGCTATGGATTTGGGGCGCGAACTTCTTGCCGTGCCGGGGTCGATCCTATCGCCCGAGTCGCGTGGCACGAATTACCTCATTGCGAACGGTGCCTGCTGCATCATCGACGAGGAATCTATCGAGATGGCTATCTCACGCATCTACGGCACCCTGCGCTACTCGCGCCCCGATGCTCCCGGCATTGCCGACCTGGATCCAACGCAGCAGACCGTGATGCATGCGCTCATCGCCTCTCCACTCAAGGTCGACGACATCGCGGCGCTCGTCTCGCTCGATGCTGTCGGCGTACTCAAACTCTTGGGTTCGCTTGAACTCGAGGGCCTTATCGAGCGCATGATGGATGGAAGGTATGCGCCCTCCAAGTTTGCCCTTCACGCCCAGACACCCTTCGGTCACAATGGAAAACGTGTCAATTAGAAAGGTGTTTGCAGATGCAGTTCGATCAGGTGACGGTTATCGGTGGCGGTCTGGCGGGTTCGGAGTGCGCGATCCAGCTTGCAGACCGCGGGTTTGCCGTAAAGCTGTGCGAGATGCGCCCCCAGGTGAGCTCCCCGGCCCACCATACCGATCATCTGGCAGAGCTCGTCTGCTCCAATTCGTTTAAGTCGACCCGTCCGGATTCCGCGGCTGGTTTGCTGAAAGCTGAGCTTGAGCGCATGGGTTCAGTCCTGCTCGATTGCGCCCATCGCGCGGCTGTTCCCGCCGGCGGTGCCCTGGCGGTCGACCGCGTCAAGTTTTCCGAGCTTGTCGAGGCCGAGGTTGCCGCCCGTCCCAATATCGAGGTCGTGCACGGCGAGGTCACGCAGATTCCCGAGGGCCACGTGGTCATTGCCGCGGGCCCCTTGTGCTCGCCGGCGCTGAGCGAAGAGGTCATGAAGCTCGTCGGTGGCGACGCCCTTGCGTTTTTCGATGCCGCGGCGCCGATCGTCGATGCCTCCACGCTCGATATGGACGTGCTGTTTTCGCAGTCGCGCTACGAGGAGCAGGGGAGCGGCGACTATCTCAACGCTCCGCTCAACAAGGAGGAGTACGAGGCCTTTATCGAGGCGCTCACCACGGCCGACCGCGTGGTGCTCAAGGACTTTGAGGGCGGCGATCTGTTCCAGGCCTGCCAGCCTGCCGAGGAGGTTGCGCGCACCGGCAAGGACGCCATTCGCTTTGGCGCCATGAAGCCCGTCGGCCTCACCGACCCGCGTACCGGACGTCGCCCTTGGGCGGCGATTCAGCTGCGTGCCGAGAACAAGGAGAAGACCGCCTATAACCTGGTGGGCTTCCAGACCAACCTGACCTTTGGCGAGCAGAAGCGCGTCTTCCATATGGTGCCGGGCCTGGAGAACGCTGAGTTCTTCCGCTACGGTGTCATGCACCGCAATACCTTTGTCGACGCCCCGCACGTGCTCGATGGCACCTTTGCCGTGCCCGGTACCGGCGTGCGCCTGGCCGGTCAGATCACCGGCACCGAGGGGTACATGGAAGCCGTGGCGACCGGTCTGCTCGCGGCGCTCAACACCTATGCAGAGGCTATCGGCGCCGATTCCGTCGAGTTGCCCCGCGTGGGCGCCCTGGGTGCGCTCGTGGGCTATGCGACCGATCCTGCCACCGTGGGCTATCAGCCCATGCATGTCAACTTTGGCCTGGTGCCGCCGCTCGAGGACGGTAAGCGCCGCAGCAAGCGCGACCGCTATCAGGCCTATGCGGACCGTGCGCTCGAGGCCCTCGATGTCTACTTGGCCACGCGTTCCGACTTGTTTGGAGGCGACCGGTCATAGCCTTTGACCTGTACGACACCGTCGACTCTTTTATCGCCTATATCGCACGCGTTGAGGGGCTTTCTCCCAACACGGTGACGGCCTATGGCTCGAGACTGGAGCGCTTTGCTGCCTGGTGCGAGCGCGAGGATATTGATGCTTTCGCTGCCGACGTGCGCACCATTCGTCGCTATCTTGCTGAGCTTTCGCGTGAGCAGGTGGCTCCCCGAACGCTTGCGGCGCACCTGTCGGCTATCCGATCTCTCTATCGCTGGATGGCTGCCGAGGGGATTGTCGAGGGCGATGCGGTCTCGGCGATCGCGTCGCCCAAGCTGCCGCGTGACCTGCCGGGCGTCCTTACGACCCAGCAGGTCGAGGCGCTGCTCAAGACGCCTGATACCTCAACACCCGCGGGACTGCGCGATGCGGCGATGCTCGAGTTGCTCTATGCCTCGGGTGCCCGCATCTCAGAGCTTGCGGCGCTCAATGTGGAATCCATCTCATGGTCCGAGCGCACGCTGCGCCTGTGGGGCAAGGGGAGCAAGGAGCGTATCGTCCCTCTGTATCGTCGTGCGCTCGATGTGACGCGTCTCTATATTGAAGAGGGGAGGCCGGAGTTGCTCGCTCGGGCAAAGCGCCGCGACCTCGCTACCGGGCCGCATCCGCTGCTTATATCGGCGCGCGGCAATCGCATGAGCGCCGCGATGCTCCGGCGGCGGTTCCATACGCTGGCGACGCTCGCCGGCATTCCGGCTGACATCGCCCCGCATGCGATGCGCCATACCTTTGCGACCGACTTGCTCGAGGGCGGTGCGGACCTGCGCTCGGTTCAAGAGCTGCTAGGTCATGCGAGCCTGTCCACGACGCAGATCTACACGCATCTCACACCCGATCGGCTTAAACGTGCCGTGGCTCAAGCCCATCCCCGCGGCGAATAGTGGCTGGGACGTCCCGCGCCGCACTCAGGTGTGTGGTTTTGATTGCGGGTTGGCAGGAAGAGGCATTCCTGCTATCATTCATCGGGTTGCTTCACGGCAACATGTTTTTATCACGCACGCGCGGCTACTTCATACCGTGGTGCCCGGGCTTTGGTAGCACATGTCCGGGTTGGTTTTGGAGGATGACCCCGCGCGGAGGCAAACCACAGGAGGTTTAACATGGCTACCAAGATTAATATCCGCACCCTGCTCGAGGCCGGCTGTCACTTCGGTCACCAGACCCGTCGCTGGAACCCCAAGATGAAGCCGTTCATCTTCGGTGAGCGCAACGGCATCTACATCCTCGACCTCAAGCAGACCATCCTCGACGCCGACCAGGCCTATACCTTCGTCAAGAACGTCGCCAAGGGTGGCAACGTGCTGTTCGTCGGCACCAAGAAGCAGGCTCAGGAGGCCGTCAAGAACGCTGCTGAGCGCGCCAACATGCCTTACATCAACCAGCGTTGGCTCGGCGGTATGCTGACCAACTTCGTCACCATCCGCTCCCGCATCAACCGCATGGAGGAGCTCGAGGCCATGGTCGAGGACGGCCGCATGGCTGTTCTGCCCAAGAAGGAGCAGGCTGTTCTCGGCAAGGAGCTCACCAAGCTCCAGACCAACCTCGGTGGCGCCCGCGACATGAAGGGTCTGCCCCAGGCTCTCTTCGTCATCGACACCAAGCGCGAGGAGAACGCCATCAAGGAGGCTCAGCGCCTGAACATCCCCGTCGTCGCCCTGATCGACACCAACTCCGATCCCGACGAGGTCGAGTACGGCATCCCCTGCAACGATGACGCTATCTCCGCTGTCACCCTTATGTGCGAGCTCATGGCTGACGCCTGCCTCGCTGGCTCTGGTAAGGAGCAGGTCTCCGAGGCCGAGATGGCCGCTGAGCCCAAGGCCGAGTAAGTCAGTCTTAGTTAATTCTTTTTCATCTCTTTGAAAGGAACCACAATGGCCCAGATTACCGCCGCTATGGTCAAGCAGCTCCGCGAGATGACCGACTCCCCGATGATGGAGTGCAAGAAGGCTCTCGTCGAGGCTGACGGCGACATGGACGCCGCTGTCGACGTTCTGCGTAAGAACGGCCTTGCCAAGGCTGCCAAGAAGGCTGGCCGTGAGACCAACGAGGGCGCTGTCGCCGCGTTCGTCTCCGAGGATGGCAAGACCGGCGCTCTGCTCGAGCTCTCCTGCGAGACCGACTTCGTTGGCTCTAACGCCAAGTTCACCGGCTTTGCTTCCAAGGTCGCTGAGGTTGTCGCTACCACCGAGCCTGCTGACGTCGACGCTCTGCTCGAGAAGCCGATGGGCGAGGAGACCGTTTCCTCCGAGCTCACCGAGATGATTCACATCATGGGCGAGAACATGAAGATCTCCCGCTTCGCTGCCCGCAAGGCTGAGAACGGCGCGCTCGCTTCTTACATCCACATGGGTGGTAAGATCGGCGTCCTCGTCGAGTTCGCCTTCGAGAAGGCTGAGACCGCTCAGGCTGAATCCTTCAAGACCTTCGCTCACGACGTTGCCCTTCAGGTTGCCGCCGTCGCCCCGATCTGCGCTACCCGCGATCAGGTTCCGGCCGAGACCGTCGAGCACGAGAAGCAGATCTACATGGCTCAGGCTGCCGAGTCCGGTAAGCCCGAGGCTATCCAGGAGAAGATGGCTGTCGGCCGTCTGGAGAAGTTCTACAAGCAGTCCGTGCTCACCGAGCAGGAGTTCATCAAGGACAGCTCCCTCACCATCAAGAAGTACGCTGAGCAGGTCTCCAAGGAGCTCGGCGACACCATTACCGTCGTTGCCTTTGACCGTCTGGTCCGTGGCGAGTAAATAAGCTCTTGTAGCTGGTAATGAGCAGGCTGTGGGTTTTACTCACAGCCTGCTTTTTCATGGCTCTTCTTAGAGCCTTTGATAGAATGTTGAGAGTTCAATCTAAAGGAGGATCGCTTTGTCCGACATCCGATATAAACGCGTGCTTCTTAAGCTTTCCGGCGAAGCGCTGATGGGCGACGGCCAATATGGCATCGACCCCAAGGTTACCGATCATCTTGCTAAGCAGGTCAAGGAGCTGCTCGCCGTTGGCCATGAGGTCGGCGTCGTTGTTGGCGGCGGCAATATTTTCCGCGGCATGGCCGGCGCTGCCGGTGGCATGGAGCGTGCTCAGGCCGATTATATGGGCATGCTGGCAACCGTTATGAACGCGCTCGCCCTGCAGGATGCCTTCGAGCACAACGATGTTCCCTGCCGCGTGATGAGCGCTATCCAGATGAACGAGATCTGCGAGCCCTATATTCGCCTTCGCGCCATCAACCACCTTTCCAAGGGCAACGTCGTTATTTTTGCCGCCGGTTCGGGCAATCCGTACTTTACGACCGACACCGCCGCGGCTCTTCGTGCGTGCGAGATCGGCGCCGAGATTCTGATTAAAGCCACCAAGGTTGACGGCATCTACGACAAGGATCCCGTCAAGTGCGCCGATGCCGTCCGTTTTGACAAGATTACCTATCACGAGGTGCTCGTCCGCGGCCTGCAGGTTATGGATTCCACGGCTACGTCTCTGTGCCAGGATAACCGTATGCCGATTTTGGTCCTCAACATCGATGGCGAGGACACCGTCAAGCGCGCGCTTTCGGGTGAGCCCGTCGGCACGCTCGTCTATCAGGAGGATTAAGCATGGCAGAGAACATCACCGCCCATATGGACAAGTCGCTCGAGTCCCTCAAGCATAACTTCTCCAAGGTTCGTACCGGCCGCGCCAACGCTAACATTCTGTCCGACATCACCGTCGATTATTACGGTGTTCCCACGCCGGTCACGCAGGTTGCCGCCGTCAAGACCCCCGAGGCCCACATGCTGCTCATCGAGCCGTGGGACAAGGCACTCATCAACGCTATCGTCAAGGCCATCGGCGCTTCCGATCTGGGTATTACCCCCAACTCCGATGGCACCGTCGTTCGTCTTCCGTTCCCGGCTCCCACTGAGGAGCGCCGTCGCGAGCTCGTCAAGGAGTGCCGCGAGTACGCCGAGCAGGCCAAGGTGTCTATCCGTAACATCCGTCGCGACTTCAACAACAAGCTCGAGCGCGATGAGGAGCTCACCGAGGATGATGTCCGTCGCGAGCAGGCCAAGGTCCAGAAGCACACCGATGAGTATGTCGCCAAGGTCGAGGAGCTTCTGAAGGAAAAAGAAGCCGAGGTCATGGAGATCTAAGGTGCAATACGACGAGCATAAACTGGTCGAGTACTTTGCCGACGCCCCTGCGGGCGTCGGTTTTTCCGACCTTGACCTCAATAACATTCCGCACCATATCTCGTGCATCATGGACGGCAACGGTCGTTGGGCCACGTCGCGCGGTCTTGCGCGCACTGAGGGCCACAAGGCGGGTATCGTCTCCCTTCGCGAGATTATTACCGCCTGCGTGCGTCTGGGCGTCGACGTGCTTTCGGCCTATGCGTTTTCTACCGAAAACTGGAACCGTCCGCAGCATGAGGTCAACGTCTTGATGCATCTGTTTGCCAAGACGTTTATCGACGAGCTGCCGCTTCTGAAGCGCGAAAATGTGCGCGTTGTCTTTTTGGGTGACATTTCCGCGCTGCCCAAGAAGACTCGCGACGTTTTTGAACGCGGTCTTGCCGAGTGTGCCAATCACACCGGCATGACGCTGGCGCTTGCCGTCAACTACGGCGCGCGTGCCGAGATTACCCGCGCTGTCCGTCAGATCGCACTCGACGCTGCCGCCGGTAAGATCGATCCTGGTGCAATTGATGACGACATGGTGGCTTCCCGCCTCTATACCGCCGGCCTTCCCGATCCTGAGCTTGTGATTCGCACTTCTGGTGAGCTGCGCCTTTCGAACTATCTGCTGTGGCAGGTGGCTTATTCCGAATTCTACGTCACCGATACCTATTGGCCCGACTTTGATCGTTGGGGCCTTGTCGACGCCATTTTGGCCTATCAGGGCCGTGACCGTAGGTTTGGTGGTCTGAGCAAGACCGAGGAGGCTTAATCGTGTCCGATCGTCCCAAGGCAACTGCTCCCAAGACATCTGAGCGCAAGGCTGTCGCTGCGGGAGCGCCCGCAGCGAAGAATGGCACCGGTTCGTGGCTTGCGGGCTTTATTACCCGTGCCGCCGCTGGTATCGTTTACGCCGTTGTCTTTATCCTGTGCCTGGTTTTGGGTATCGTGCCCACGGCCATCTTTGTTTCTGTCATGAGCGGTCTGTGCTGCTATGAGTTTTTCCGTATGACGAGGCTCGATGGCAAGATGGCTAACGAGCACATGGGTATCGCTGCCGCCGTACTCTTTCCGCTGTCGGCGTTGGGCGATTCGATGTTGCTGAATGCCCTGCTTTTTGCCCTGATGCTCGCTGTGGGCATTTGGTATGTCTGGTCGCCGCGTACCCGCATCTCTGATGTGGCCGTGACGCTCATGGGTCCCATCTACACTGGCTTTATGCTGTCGGCTATCGTGCTGCTGCGCGATGCCGTGCCCGGTTTTGCCGGCGCCCTGCTTTCAGTGGGCGTTTGCGCGTCCCTTTGGGTCTCCGATTCGTTTGCCTACATCGTGGGCAGCCGTATCGGCAAGCACAAGATGGTTCCCAAGATCTCTCCTAAAAAGAGCTGGGAGGGGTTTGTCGGCGGCATTCTGGGCTCGGTTTTGATTTGGCTCATCCTGTGGGCGACGCACTTCTACAAACTCAGCCTGCCCTATGCGCTGCTGTGCGGCTTGGTCGTGTCCATCCTGGGCGTTATCGGCGACCTCATTGAGTCGCGCATCAAGCGTGGCGTGGGCGTCAAGGATTCCGGCAACCTTATCCCGGGCCATGGCGGCATGCTCGACCGTAGCGACTCGCTTATCTTTGGCTGCATTACCGCGCAGCTGCTTTTGATGATCGGGGGCGTGCTGTAATGTCATTCCAGACGACGTATGGCTCCGATGGACGCCTTCGTGTTGCCATCCTGGGTTGTACGGGCTCTATCGGCACGCAGGCACTCGACGTGTGCCGTCAGCATGCCGATCGACTGCAGGTAACGGCGCTGTCCGTCAATTCTAGCACCTCGGAGCTCGTTGCCGCCGCCCGCGAGTTCTCGGTTCCGGCCGTTGCCGTGGCCGACTCTGCCCACGGTGCGGACGCCGTGCTGCAGGAGCTGCCCGAGGGCACGGAGCTCGGTGTTGGTGCGCAGGCGGTTTGTGAGCTCGCACGTCGCGATGATGTCGACTGTGTGCTTGTTGCCATTGTGGGCGCTGCCGGGCTCGAAGCGAGCCATGCGGCCCTGACCTCGAACAAGCGTCTTGCACTTGCCAACAAGGAGTCCCTCGTTGTCGGTGGCGACCTGCTGATGCCGCTGGCGCAACCGGGCCAGCTTATTCCGGTCGACTCTGAGCACTCCGCCATCTACCAGTGCTATCTGGGGGAGAACCCGCGCGAGGCTCATTGTATTTGGCTCACCTGCTCGGGCGGTCCGTTTTTTGGCCGCACGCGCGACGAGCTCAATCGCGTGACGCGTGCCGATGCCCTCGCACATCCCACGTGGGCCATGGGCGCCAAGATCACCATCGACTCCGCCACCCTCATGAACAAGGGCCTGGAGCGCATTGAGGCCATGCATCTGTTTAACTGCGACCTCGATTTCATTAACGTGGTCGTGCAGCGTCAGTCCAAGATTCACTCTATGGTCGAGTTCGCCGACGGCTCTGTGATGGCGCATCTCGGTGCTTCCGACATGCGTATTCCCATCCAGTTCGCGTTCTCGTATCCCGAGCGTTGGGATACCCCGGCGCCTCGTATCGATTTTCGCGAGCTGGGGCAGCTCACGTTTGATGCTGCCGACATGGATACCTTCCGCTGTCTGGCACTGGCCGAGCGTGCCGGCAAGACGGGTGGCACCATGCCGTGCGTGCTCAATGCCGCCAACGAGGTCGCCGTTGATGCCTTCCTGCACGATGGCTGCAGCTTTACCGATATCGATCGCATTGTGGAATCTTGCATGGATGCCCACGATATGCAGACGGTCGATTCGTTTGAGCAGCTTCGCGACATCGATGCGTGGGCGCGTGAAAAGGCTGCGCAGGTGCTCACCGCAACCCGTTCCTAACCCATAAGGATTGCTTTTTCGTTTTATGGATACTGTTCTGAGCGTTCTCTCATCGGTCTTTTGGGGCCTGCTGATGCTTTCCGTCCTCGTGTTTTTGCACGAGGGCGGCCACTTTTTGGCGGCGCGTGCCTGCGGCGTCCGCGTGACCGAGTTCTTTTTGGGCTTGCCGTGTCGCTTTGACATCCATTGCACGTCGCGTCGCATTGGAACCAAGTTTGGCGTGACCCCGCTTCTGCTGGGTGGCTACGCTGCCATCTGCGGTATGGATCCGATCGACGTCTCGTGTGCCGATCGCGTGCTCGCGGCTATCTATCGTCATGGTCGCGTGACCGTGGCCGACCTTGCTGTCGAGCTTGAGCTTTCCGAGGAGGATGTGCTCGAGGCATGCGCCTTGTTGCTGGGCTGGGGTTCCATCGCACCCTGGTATGAGGAAGGGGAGAAGCCCTCGCCGAGCTACTATCCCACCAAGTATCAGACGCTGCCGCGAGATGCGGCGGGTTACACCACCTTTGACGGCCGCCGTTTCGATCGCGAACATTCAACTGCCGAGGGCGATGTGTGGGAGCTGCCGTGCGGCGAGGCCGAGTTCCTTGCACAAGAGCGTTCGCACACCTATCTTGGCCAGGGCTTTCTCAAGCGCGCCTTTATGCTCCTCGCGGGCATTATTGTCAATATCTTGACGGGCTTTTTGCTCCTTATGAGTATCTATTCCATTGCGGGTGTCACCGTGCCGATGGATACCAACGTGATCGGTCAGGTTGACGAGGGGTCTATTGCCGCCAAGGCAGGTATTGAGGGCGGCGACGCGATCCTTTCGGTTGACGGAGTATCGTGCTCCACCTGGATGGACGTTTACGATGCCATCGGCAAGGCTGCCGGTAAGGACGATATCGCCATCGAGTACGAGCGTGACGGCAAGCAGCATTCGACCACGGTTGCGCTCAAAGAGGACGAGCGCCTAGGTGTGTATGCCTCTACGCAGGTGGTCCGTTTAGACCCCATCACGTCGGCTCGACTGTCGTTCTCCTATGTCGTGCAGACAGCGGAGGGCGTGATGCGCCTGCTCCAGCCGCAGCATACGATGGAGATTCTTGATCAGTCTTCTTCGATCGTGGGTATTAGCGTTATGTCCTCACAGGCTGCTGCTGCCGGCCCTGCCACGTTCCTTTCGTTTGCCGCCCTCATTTCGTTCTCGCTTGGCTTTATGAACCTGCTGCCCATCCCACCACTCGATGGCGGCAAGCTGGTCATCGAGATCATTCAAAAGATTGCGGGCCGCGAGCTTCCGCTCAAGGTCCAGACGATTGTGAGCTATGTGGGCATCGCGCTCTTTGCGCTGCTGTTTGTCTATATGCTTCGTTCCGACATCCTTCGATTTATTCTGTAGGGGAGTGTTTGGATTGTCTTTATCCCATCCTTTGCCTCGCGAGTTGACGCGCCCCGTGCATGTGGGCGGCGTGCAGATCGGTGGCGGCGCGCCGGTGGTGGTCCAATCCATGACCTGCACCGATACCGCTGATGCCCAGGCAACGCTTGCGCAAGTATGTGCGTTGGCGCAGGCTGGCTGCGATATCGTGCGCGTGAGCGTGCCCACGGAGGCCGCGCTTGAGGGTTTCCGCACCATCTGTGACGAGTCTCCGGTGCCGATTGTCGCCGATATCCACTTTAACCATAAGCTCGCCATTGGTGCCGTTGAGGCTGGTGCTGCCAAGCTGCGCATCAATCCCGGCAATATCGGCGATTGGGCCAAGGTTGACGCGGTGATCGATGCTGCGGGTGCTGCTGGCTGTGCGATTCGTATCGGAGTCAATGCCGGTTCGCTTGAGCAGGATATCGCCGAGCGCGACGACCTCACGCAGCCCGAAAAGCTCGTGATGTCGAGCGAGCGTTTCGTCAAGCATTTTGAGGACCGCGGGTTTACGAACATTGTGCTTTCGGCTAAGGCCCATAGCGTGCAAACGACGCTCGATACCTATCGAGCCCTGTCGCGTGAGATTCCCCACGTTCCGCTTCACCTGGGCGTGACGGAGGCGGGGACCAAGCTCCAGGGCACCATCAAGAGCTCTGTAGGCTTGGGTATCTTGCTTTCCGAAGGCATTGGCGACACCATGCGTGTGTCGCTCACGGCTGATCCGGTTGAGGAGCCGCCGGTTGCCTGGGGTATTCTGCAGTCGCTGGGCCTGCGTCGCCGTGGCCCCGAGATTGTCTCGTGCCCCACGTGCGCCCGCTGCCAGGTTAACCTCATTCCCATCGCCGAGGAGGTCACTGAGCGGCTTAAGAACTATTCCGCGCCGCTTTCGATCGCCGTTATGGGATGCGCGGTCAATGGCCCCGGCGAGGCCTCTGACGCCGACTTGGGCGTTGCCTGCGGACGAGGTCAGGGCCTGCTCTTTTCGCATGGCCAGATCATTGGTAAAGTAGCTGAGGATCAAATTGTCGACGTGCTTATGGCAGAGGTCGACAAACTTATTGAGGAGAAGTAAATGACTCGAGCAATGTATATGTCTAAGCTCTATGCGCCGACGCTTAAAGAGGATCCGGCGGACGCTGAGCTCGCCAGCCACCGCCTGCTGCTCCGTGCCGGCATGATTCGCAAGGAGGCCGCCGGCCTGTATTCCTACCTGCCGCTTGCTTGGCGCTCGATCCACAAGATCGAGAACATCGTGCGCGACGAGATGGACGCTGCCGGCGCCCAGGAGCTTATGATGCCTATCATGGTCGACGCCGAGTTGTGGCGCGAGTCCGGCCGCATCGACGCCTATGGCAAGGAACTCGTGCGCTTTGATGACCGCCACGGCCGCGAGTTCGTGCTGGGCCCCACGCACGAGGAGACCGTGACCGCCCTGGTTCGCAATGAGCTGCGTTCCTATAAGCAGCTGCCCGTCAACCTTTACCACATTCAGGACAAGTTCCGCGACGAGTTCCGTCCCCGCTTTGGCTTGATGCGCGGCCGCGAGTTCATCATGAAGGACGCCTACAGCTTCTCCGCCACGCAGGAGAGCCTGCAGGAGGAGTACGACAAGATGAAGCAGGCCTATGCCAACATTTGCGAGCGCTGCTACATCAAGGCCCTGCCCGTTGTCGCTGACTCCGGCGAGATCGGTGGCGACACTTCCGTCGAGTACATGGCTTTGGCCGACGCCGGCGAGGCTTCGCTCGTCTACTGCGACGATTGCGGCTTCGCTGCCGACGATGAGGCCGCAAGCACCAAGGTCGTTGTGACCGAGGGTCCTGGCGACGGTACACTCACCAAGGTCGAGACTCCGGGCATGGGCACCATCGAGGCCGTTGCAAAGTTCTTCGGCTTCCCCGAGAACGGCACGCGCAAGTCCTTGGCTCTCATCGATGCCGAGGGCAAGCCAGTCGTGGCCATTGTTCCGGGCGATCATGAGCTCAATGACTGCAAGGCCGAGCATGTCTTTGGCAAGGGTTATCGCATGATGACCGATGAGGAGCTCCAGACCTACGGTCTGCATAAGGGCTTTATCGGACCGGTTAACTTGCCCGAGGGCATTCGTCTGGTCTGCGACGAGAGTCTGCGCGAGTCCAAGCAGTGGGCCTGCGGTGCCAACGAGGTCGATTATCACTTTACCGGTGCCTGCCCCGAGCGCGACTTTACCGTCGACGAGTGGGCCGACCTGGTAACCGTCGTTGCCGGCGATCCCTGCCCGCACTGCGGCAAGCCGCTCTCTGCTGCTCGCGGCATCGAGGTCTCCCAGGTCTTCCAGCTGGGCACTAAGTATTCCGAGGCCATGGGTGCCACCTTTATGGATGAGGACGGCAAGGAGAAGCCGCTCATCATGGGTTGCTACGGCGTCGGTGTGTCCCGCTCGCTCGCTGCCGTCGTGGAGCAGCACAACGACGAGCACGGTATCGTCTGGCCGGTCCCCGTTGCCCCGTACGAGGTCGCGGTGATTCCGCTCGATCCCAAGAAGGAGGAGTGCGCTACCGTCTGCGAGCAGATCGTCGAGGGCCTGTGCGCTGAGGGTATCGAGGTTGTCGTCGATGACCGCGACGAGCGCCCCGGCTTTAAGTTTGCCGACAACGACCTTATGGGCTTCCCGTATCAGGTTGTTCTGGGTAAGCGTGGCCTTAAGAATGGCACGGTGGAGCTCAAGGATCGTGCCACGGGCGAGCGCGAGGACGTGGCGATCGATGAGGTTGTCGCCAAGGTTGCCGAGCTTGTTAAGGCGGCCCGCCGTTAATCGACGATTTCGCTTGTAGTTCGATATACGGGACGGCCCCGCATTTCTCCAGATCGGGGAGATGTGGGGCCGTCCTTTTATCTTGTAGCATCCTCGATATCTAAAAGGAAAACCCCACAGCCCATGCGAACTGCGGGGTTTTCCATTGTGCCTCCGATGCGAAATAAATCGCTCAGATATTACTGATAATCGACGACGTCGATCCAGTTCTTCAGGAACTCATCGTTCACGTTGCGCTTACGAGCGAGCTCGGAAGCGGCGACGATGCTCGTCCACTGACGCACGACCTGCATGGGCATGTCGGCGCGGTCGCAGTAGAGCTCCAGGTAGGCCTCGGCCTGGTCCTTGCTGTTGAGGGCGAAGAGCAGGTAGGTGGTGGCAACGTCGGCAGCAGGGGAGCCCTGGGTGGCGTGTGCCCAGTCGCACACATAGAGCTGGCCGTCGTCGCCGACGATGACGTTGGAGGGGTTGAAGTCGCCGTGGCAGACCTTGAACTCCTTGGTCATGCCGTCCAGACGCTCCTGAAGGTTGTAGCGCGTGGTGGCATTGAGCTGATCAAGGCTGTCGATCATGCGGGCGAACTTGTCGCGCTGACGGTTGAGCAGCGGGGAGGTGTAGGCGTGGATCTCGATCTGGAGGTCGACGAACATCTCGAGGTACTCACCAAAGCGCTGGGGCTCGGCAGTCATCTTCTCGGCAAGGGTGGTGCCCGGAACCTTCTCGGTCACGAGCGCCCAGCCGTTGGCGTTCTCGAGCTGAGAAACCTCGAGAGCCTTGGGGCTGCGGATGCCGCACTCATTGATGCGGGCAAGATTCAAAGCCTCGTTGAACACGTCGGAGACAGGCTTGGTCTCGTTAAAGACCTTGACGATCTTGTCGCCCAGGTCGTAAACGACCTTGTTGCCACGGCGGACGAGCTCGGTCTTGGAATCGGGTAGCAGCATGGTTGCATCCTTTCAACGATGCGATAGAAGCGACGGCGGGGGTGTGTGAAACACCCGTGCACCCCCGCCGTTAAAAACCGTGCTAAAACTAGCAGACGGCGTAATCCTGGGGCTCGCGGCCGTAGTAGGCGTCCAGGTAGAGCTCCTTGATCTCGCTCATGAGCGGGTAGCGCGGGTTGGCGCCGGTGCACTGGTCGTTGAATGCCTGCTCGGTCATCTCGTCGAGGGTGTCGAGGAAGTACTGCTCGTCAACACCGTAGTCGGCGATGGTCTTCTTGACGCCGATGAAGTCCTTGAGCTCCTCGAGCTTCGTGATGAAGTTCTCGAAGACCTCCTTGTCGTCCTTGCCCTCGATGCCGCAGTACTTGGCCATCTCGGCGTAGTTGTGCAGCGCGTTGGGGTAAGGATACTGGGAGAAAGTACCCATCTTGACGGGAGCCTCGGCGGCGTTGTAGCGCATGACGCGGGTCAGGATGACAGCGTTTGCGAGGCCGTGGGGCAGGTGATGGAAAGCGCCGAGCTTGTGGGCCATGGAGTGGTTGAGGCCCAGGAAGGCGTTGGCGAAGGCCATACCGGCCATGCAGGAGGCGTTGTGCATCTCCTCGCGGGCGTGCGGGTCCTTGGCGCCGTTCGTGAAGCTGGAGGGCAGGTTCTCGAAGACGAGCTTGGCAGCGCGCTCGGAGAGGCCCTTGGTGTAGTCGGAAGCCATGATGGAGACGTAGGACTCGATGGCGTGGGTCATGACGTCGATGCCGGATGCAGCGGTCAGGCCGCGCGGGGCGGTCATGCAGTTGTCGGCGTCGACGATAGCCATGTTGGGGAGCAGCGCGTAGTCGGCGAGCGGCCACTTGATGCCGGTCTCCTTGTCGGTGATGATGGCGAACGGCGTGCACTCGGAGCCGGTACCCGAAGAGGTCGGGACGGCGACGAAGTAGGCCTTCTTGCCCATCTCGGGGAAGGTGAAGATACGCTTGCGGATGTCCATGAAGTCCATGGCCATGTCCTCAAACTTGCACTCGGGGTGCTCGTACATCATCCACATGATCTTGCCGGCGTCCATAGCGGAGCCACCGCCGACGGCGATGATGACGTCCGGCTCAAAGAGAGCCATCTGCTTGGCGCCGCGACGTGCGCACTGCAGCGACGGATCGGGCTCGACGTCGTAGAAGCAGTCGTGGGCGATGCCCATCTCGTCGAGCTTGGCCTCGATGGCGCGGGTGTTGCCATTCTTGAAGAGGAACTGGTCGGTGACGATGAAGGCGCGCTTCTTGCCCATGACGTTGCCCAGCTCGTCGAGGGCGACGGGCGTGGAACCCTTCTTGAAGTAGACCTTCTCGGGAGCGCGGAACCACAGCATGTTCTCACGGCGCTCGGCCACAGTCTTAACGTTGATCAAGTGCTTCACCCCAACGTTCTCGGAGACGGAGTTGCCGCCCCAGGAGCCGCAGCCCAGGGTCAGAGACGGCTTCATGCCAAAGTTGTACAGGTCACCGATGCCACCGTGCGAGGACGGGGTGTTGATGACGATACGGCAGGCCTTCATGACGTGCTCGAACAGGCTGATCTTCTCGGCCTGGGCGGGGTGCACGTACAGAGAGGCGGTGTGGCCCGGGCCACCGGCGAGCACCAGGTGCTCGGCCTTGTCGACGGCCTCCTGGAAGTCCTTGGCGTGGTACATGGCCAGGACCGGGGAGAGCTTCTCGTGGGAGAACTCCTCCTTGGCGGGGTCGGTGGAGGTGACCTCGGCGATCAGGATCTTGGTCTTGGCGGGAACCTCGATGCCGGCGAGCTCGGCGATCTTGGCGGCGGCCATGCCGGGGATGCGGTGATCGAGAGCGCCGTTCTTGAACATGGCGGCACGCAGGGCCTCCATCTCGGCACCCTGCTTGACGAAGTAGCAGCCGCGCTTCTGGAACTCGGCCTTGACCTGGTCATAGATGGTGTCGATGACGGTCACGGACTGCTCGGAAGCGCAGATCATGCCGTTGTCGAAGGTCTTGGAGTGGATGATGGAGTTGACGGCGAGCAGCACGTCGGCGGTGTCGTCGATGACGACCGGGGTGTTACCGGCGCCAACGCCCAGGGCGGGCTTGCCCGAGGAGTAAGCGGCCTTGACCATGCCCGGGCCACCGGTGGCGAGGATGATGTCGACGTCGCGCATGACCATGTTGGTCAGCTCGATGGAGGGGACATCGACCCAGCCGATGATGCCCTCGGGGGCGCCGGCCTTGACGGCAGCGTCAAGCACGAGCTTGGCGGCGGCGATGGTGCACTTGGCGGCTGCCGGGTGCGGGGAGATGATGATGGCGTTGCGGGTCTTCAGGCAGATCAGCGTCTTGAAGATCGCGGTGGAGGTGGGGTTGGTCGTCGGGATGACGGCGCCCACGATGCCGATGGGCTCGGCGATCTTGGTGATGCCGTAAGCCTCGTCGCGCTCCAGGACACCACAGGTCTTGGTGTTCTTGTAAGCGTTGTAGATGTACTCTGCGGCGTAGTGGTTCTTGATGACCTTGTCCTCAAGAACGCCGCGGCCGGTCTCCTCGATGGCCAACTTCGCCAACGGGATACGAGCCTTGTTGGCGGCCATGGCGGCCTCATAGAAGATCTTGTCGACCTGCTCCTGCGTGTACGTAGCAAAAAGCGCCTGGGCCTCTCGCATCTGAGCGAGCTTAGCCTCAAGCGCCTCTACGTTGTCCACAATTGCGGGAGTAGTGTTTTCCGGTGACTTTTTCACCATTTGTGTCTCCTTGCGATCGGAGATTTACCCTACGCCTTGCATGATAGCAAGAAATTATTCGGCGAACGGCAAGATTCCCGTAAAAGGCACACTAAAACGCTTCAACATAATGAAGCGTTTTAACTAAAACTAGCTGCCTGCTGCATCGCCCCGCTCATTGGGGACAGACTTACATGAGTGCTTTCACTCATTTGGGACAGACATCGTTTTGCCATTTTGCCGTTCTGGGCCTGTTTTTGCCGTTCATTGGATATATATAGATCACAGGCTCAGCATTTCGCGTTCCTTCTCTCCTTTTAGGTGTTGCCTGTTCAGTTTTTGAAAGGAGAGATTATGCCTCGATGTGCCCGCGCCGTTTCGCTCACCGGTTATTACCACGTCTTTGACCGTGGTAACTCTAAACAGATTATTTTTGAAGATGACTCTGACCGATATCGTTTCTTATCGGACATCTCGGACAAGTTCGCGCGCCATAAAGTGGCGGTGTTGGCTTGGTGCCTTATGGACAACCACTTCCATTTGATGGTTGATGACCCATTTGACAATCTTTCAAAGGCGATGCATTGTGCGCTGACGGCGTATGCCAAGTATTTCAATGGGAAAACGGGGAGAACAGGCCATCTGTTTGACAATCGCTATTCACGGGTCGCGGTTGAGTCGGACACGCAGGCGGTACAGCTGCTCGATTATATCCATCTCAATCCCGTGAAAGGTGCGCTCGACTCGCTCGAGGCGTACCGCTGGTCAAGCTACAAGGCATATCAGCTGGGCTATGATCCCTTTGACATCTGTGACGCGGCTCCTATGCTCGATATCGTCGGAGGCTCCCGTTGCTATTGCGAGCATCTCGAGGAAGTTGCCGGGCGCACTTGGTCAGTGGAGGTTCTTCCACGCCGGTGGATCCCTGATGAGGAGGCCCTTTCCATTGCGCACGAAGTCCTGCCGAGCATAGATCCTGCGCTGCTCAAGGTCCTGCCGCGCCCGGAACGCGATGCCTGTCTGCTGAGGCTCAGGCGGGCACATCTCACGGTCAAGCAAATTGCCCGTATCACCGGCATCGGCGCTACAAGCGTAACCAAGGCCACCGCGGGCTGGAACGAGGTGGCGTGAGGCACGTACTGGTGACGATCGAAGCGCCGTGAGTTCGTCGATGCACTGTGAGCTTTGGAAAGCACTCATCTAAGTCTGTCCCCAATGCGTAAAAACACTCATGTAAGTCTGTCCCCAATGAGTGCAAAAAGGCGCCCTCCGTAGGGGAGGGCGCCTTTGGTAAGTTCTATATGAACGCGAGGTCTTTGACCCGGAGAGTCCGAGGTACTTGTTGGTAAGACCTTATTTAGGAGCGCGCAACCTTGCCGGACTTGAGGCAGGTGGAGCAAACGTTCATCTTGCGACGGTGACCATCGACGACGACGTAGACGCGCTGGATGTTGGGGCGGAACTTACGGTTGGTGACGCGGTGAGAGTGGCTGATGGAGCGACCGGCAACGGGGTGCTTACCGCAAACTTCGCAAACTTTGGACATAACTGACCCTCCTTGGGCGACAAACGAACATGTCGCGTTAACAAACAAGCCTGAACTATAGCACAGAAGCAGCTCCCTGTGCGTAATCTACACAGAGATATTCCTCTTTTGGCGATAGTGCTCACGCCACGGCCCTGGACGTAGATCCGATTTGCGTGCAGCAGAGGGGATTATGCCAGCTCGTGCGTGCGTTTTCAAGCTCGTACCACAAATATATATAGGTTTATGGAGCATTGGGCTCCGTTTACGGATTGCTCTGTATTTATGCTCGCAATTAAGCTCGAGGTTGGCTACACTATCCTTTGACCATTAAAGGGGTACGAGATACCCACATGGAATTACATAGCTGCCAAAGAGCAGCCCTTCCTTGTGGGTGTCTGGTCCGCTTTGAGCGGTCGGGCATCTATTTTTTTGACTGTGTCAGCAGTCAAGACATGTGAGGAAGGAGATCGATGGGCACGACTTCCCCCAAGGCGGTCATCATGGACGAGACCGCCGTCAATCGAGCGATGACCCGCATCGCGCACGAGATTCTCGAGCGCAACGAGGGCTGTGAAGACCTCGCTCTGGTCGGCATCGTCACGCGCGGCGACCTTCTGGCAAAGAAGCTCGCCGAGGAGATCAAGGAGATCGAGGGCGTCGACGTTCCGCTCGGCAGCCTCGACATCAGCTTCTATCGCGATGACTATGCGACCAATTTCGCTCCCGCGATCCACGCTACCAACATTCCCTTCAGCGTCGATGGCAAGCGCGTCGTGCTGGTGGACGACATCCTGTATACGGGCCGTACCATCCGCGCCGCTCTGGACGCCGTCATGGACTTGGGCCGTCCGAGCCGTATTGAGCTGGCAGTTCTCGTTGACCGCGGTCACCGCGAGCTCCCCATCTCGCCGGACTTTGTCGGCAAGAATGTTCCCTCGTCGCATGAGGAGAACGTGCACCTATATATGAAGGAAGTCGACGGCCACACCGCCGTCGAGATTAACGACGTCGCGCCGGGTTCCCATGTGGGCTCCGCGCCGCTGGGAGGTGAGTAGTACCGTGGCGTTCAACCATAAACACCTGATCGACATTACCGAGTACTCCGAAGAGGACATCAAGCTCATCCTCGAGACCGCCAAGGCGTTCTCCGAGGTCAACGAGCGTGCGATCAAGAAGGTCCCCACGCTCAAGGGCAAGACCATCGTCAACATGTTCAACGAGCCCTCGACGCGCACCCGCAGCTCCTTCGAGCTCGCCGAGAAGCGTCTTTCGGCCGACAGCCTTAACTTTGGCGGCTCCTCGACCTCCACGGTCAAGGGCGAGAGCCTCGTCGACACCGTCGAGACCCTCAACGCCTATAAGATCGACTGCATCGTCGTGCGCGACAAGCACGCCGGCGCTCCCTACATCGTCACGCAGAATTCGCCCGCGAGTGTCATCTGCGCCGGTGACGGTAAGCACAACCACCCCACGCAGGCCCTGCTCGACCTGTACACCATCTGGGAGCACAAGGGTGACTTCCACGGTCTGAAGGTCGCCGTCGTCGGCGACATCTCCCACTCCCGCGTTTGCGGCTCGCTGATCCCCGCCCTTAAGATCATGGGCTGTGAGACCTACGCCGTCGCCCCCGGCACGCTGCTGCCGCCGGCGCCCGAGGTCCTGGGCTGCGACCACGTGACGAGCGACCTCGATTCCGTCCTGCCCGAGCTGGACGTCGTCTACATGCTGCGCGTGCAGCAGGAGCGCCTCGAGGGTGCCCCGTTCCCGACCATTCGCGAGTACCACAAGCTCTTCGGCCTGACCAAGGACCGCGAGAAGCTCATGAAGCCCGACGCGATCATCTGCCACCCGGGCCCCATCAACCGCGGCGTCGAGTTCGACTCCTATATGGCCGACCACCCGCAACGCTCCGTCATCCTGGAGCAGGTCTACGCCGGTATCTGCGTGCGTATGGCTATCCTGTATCTGCTGCTTGGAGGTGCCGATAATGGCCTTGCTTCTTAAGAATGCCCACGTCGTCGACCCGTCCGTCGAGCTTGACGGTGTCGTTGACGTCCTGATTGACGGCGACAAGATCGCCGAGGTCGGCGAGAATCTCGCCGTCGAGGGAGCCGAGGTCCGCGACCTTTCCGGCAAGTATCTCGTCCCCGGCCTGGTGGATATGCACGTTCACCTTCGCGAGCCCGGCTACGAGGTCAAAGAGGACATCGAGAGCGGCACCCGCGCAGCTGCAAAGGGCGGCTTTACCGGCGTGTGCTCCATGCCCAACACCGATCCCGTTACCGATAACGGTACCGTCGTGGAGTTCGTTAAGTCCCGTGCTGCCGAGGTCGGTCACTGCCGCGTCTATCCGTCGGGCGCTATGACCCGCGGTCTTAAGGGCGAGGCCATGTCCGAGATGGGCGATATGGTCGCCCACGGCGCCGTCGCCTTCACCGACGATGGTCGCGGCGTGCAGGGCGCGGGCATGCTCCGTCGCTGCATGGACTACGGCAAGATGTTCGGCAAGGTCTTTATGAGCCACTGCCAGGACGAGGATCTGGTCGGCCACGGCCAGATCAACGAGGGCAAGGTCTCGACCCGTCTGGCCCTCGAGGGCTGGCCGGCCGCCGGCGAGGAGCTTCAGATCGCCCGCGACATCGAGATCGCCAAGCTGACCGGTGCCAAGCTGCACATCCAGCACATCTCCACCGCTCACGGTCTCGAGCTCGTGCGTGCCGGTAAGGCCGCCGGTGTCCAGGTGACCTGCGAGGCCACCCCGCACCACATGTTCCTGACCGAGAACGACTTGGACGAGACCTACAACACCTCGCTCAAGGTCAATCCGCCGCTGCGCACCGACGAGGACGCCGAGGCCATTCGTCAGGGCGTCATCGACGGTACCGTCGACGTGATCGTTACCGATCACGCTCCGCACACCCCGTGGGAGAAGGCCCGCGAGTTCGAGCTGGCGCCCTTTGGCATGATCGGCCTCGAGACCTCGCTGTCGCTCGTGCTCACCGAGCTGGTCAACACGGGCAAGATGAGCATGGGCCGCATGGTCGAGCTCATGGCCATCAAACCGCGTGAGATCCTGGGTCTCGACCAGGTTCAGGTCAAGGCGGGATCCGTTGCCGACCTGACCGTGTTCGACCCCTCCGCAACCTGGACGGTTGGCGAGGACGGTTACGAGTCGCGCGCCGAGAACTCCGGTTTTGCCGGCCGCACGCTCACCGGTCGTGCCACCGATGTATTTGTCGGCGGTAAACAGACGCTTGCCGACGGCTGCATCTGCTAGCATAGCCTTATCGCTTTTGTGCGCGGCGCCCTTGCGGTGCCGCGCTTTCTATTCGTTTGGACCATGCAACCGCATGGGGGATTGGAGCGTTTATGCCCACACCTTCCACTGCACGCATGCATGACTTCGAGGTCGTCTCGAACCGGGAGATTGCCGACGGCGTCTTCTCGCTCGTCATCTCGGCCCCCAAGCTTGCAAGTGCGCTCAAGCCCGGTCAGTTTGTGAACATCGCCGTACCCGGTGATGCGTCCTCGCTGCTTCGCGTGCCCCTGAGCTACTACCGCGCCGACGCCGAGGCCGGCACCGTCGAGCTGTGGTACGCCGTCGTGGGCGACGATACCCGTCGTTTGTCCCAGATGGGCCCTGGCTCCTCCTCTAACCTGCTGGGCCCCGGTGGCCGTGGCTGGATGGTACCCGAGGGCACCAGGAAGGCCCTGCTCGTCGCCGGTGGCATCGGCGTTCCGCCTGTGCTGTGTCTTGCCGGTATGCTTGCCGAGCAGAGTGTTGATGTGGACGTGTGCCTGGGCTTTGGCACCGCTTCCAAGGCCGTGGGCATCGACGAGTTCCGCGCGCTGGGCGCCACGGTTAACGTGTGCACCGACGATGGCACGCTGGGCACGCACGGTTTTTGCACCGACCCGGCAGCCGAGCTGCTCGGCGAGGGCGGCTACGACTACGTCGCCAGCTGCGGTCCCGCCGTCATGATGAAGAAAGTCGCCACCGCTGCCGCCGAGGCCGGTGCGTACTGCGAGGTGTCGCTCGAGCGCATGATGAGCTGTGGCTTTGGCGCCTGCAACACCTGCAATGTCGAGACGGTCGACGGTATGAAGGGTGCTTGCATGTGCGGCCCCGTGTTCGATGCTTCCAAGGTGGTGGTCTTCTAGTGGGTACCGTGAACATGGCCGTCGATTTCGGCGGCGTCAAGATGCAGAACCCCATCAACACCGCAGCCGGTACCTTTGGCTACGGTTGGCAGTTCCAGAACTTCTTTGATGTTTCCCAGCTGGGCGCCATCACCACCAAGGGTTGCGCTGCCGAGCCCTGGCCCGGCAACCCCGCGCCCCGCATGGCCGAGATCCCCGGCGGTATGATCAACTCCGTGGGCCTTCAGAACCCCGGCGTGGCCGCCTTTGCTCGCGAGTCCGGTCCGTGGCTCGAACAGCTGTCCAAGGACGGCTGCCAGGTCATCTGTCAGGTTGCCGGCCACTCCGTTGACGAGTTTGTCCGCGCACTCGAGATGTATGTCGAGCTGTGCCCCTGGGCTGCAGGCTACGAGATCAACGTGAGCTGCCCCAATATCGCCGCCGGTGGTGCCGCCATGGGCTCCACGCCCGAGGGCGCCTCTTCCGTTATGGCTGCCTGCCGCAAGGTGACCGATAAGCCGCTGTTCGTGAAGATGGCGCCGGTCAACGTCGCCGAGATCGCCAAGGCCCTCGAGGCTGCCGGCGCCGACGGCCTTTCTGTCATCAACTCCATTCAGGGCATGGCTATCGACGTCCATACCCGCAAGTCCCGCGTGGCCAAGCCCAAGGGCGGCCTTTCGGGCCCGCTGTGCCACCACATCGCCGTGCGCATGGTCTGGGAGGTTGCCCAGGCCGTCGATATCCCCATCAACGGTGTCGGCGGTGTCATGACCGGCGAGGATGCGGCTGAGTTTATCCTGGCCGGTGCCACCTGCGTGTCGGTCGGCATGGCCAACTTCGTCGATCCGTGCGCTTCGCTCAAGATCGCGCATGAGCTCGAGGCCTGGGCCGAGTCCCAGGGCGTAAAGGACATCAACGAGCTGGTAGGTGCTTTCGAATGCTAGAGACCGATGCCCGCGACCGCGTAATCGTCGCCCTCGACTGCGATCGTGAGCGTGCGCTCGAGCTCGCCCACGAGCTTTCGGGCCATGCCGCCTGGCTCAAGGTTGGCATGACGCTCTATTACGCTGAGGGCCCCGAGATCGTCAAGACCTTTAAGGACCTGGGCTTTAAGGTCTTCCTTGACCTTAAGTTCCATGATATTCCGCATCAGGTTCGCGGTGCCGCCCGCTCGGCCTCGCTTGCCGGTGCCGACCTGCTCTCGGTTCACGGCTTGGGTTCGGGCGCCATGCTCGCTGCCTGCCGCGAGGGTGCCGAGGAAGCGCGCGAGGACCGCGCCAAGCTCGTCGCCATCACCGTGCTCACGAGCATGAATCAGGATGCCTTGAGCGAGATTGGCGTCGAATCGCCGGTGGCCGAGGAGGCCGCCCGCCTGGCAAAGCTCGCTCAGGCCAACGGCATCGATGGCATCGTGTGCTCGCCGATGGAGGCTCACGACATGCGTGAGCTGCTGGGTCCTGATGCCCTGATCGTGACTCCGGGTGTGCGTCCGGTGGGTGCCGCCTTAGGCGACCAATCCCGCGTGGCGACGCCTTCCCAGGCTATCGAGCGTGGCGCAAGCCACATTGTGGTGGGCCGTCCCATCACCGGTGCCGACGATCCGGTTGCCGCCTTTGACGCCATCGTCGCCGAGCTGGTCGAAAACGTCGCGTAAAAGATTCCCCTAAGTCACCACTTTTGGGTCTCATTAGCACAAAATAGCCCCTGTGCCTGCGTAAACTTTCCCATCCTTTGTGTGGAATCGCAGGTCAGGGGCTTAACTTTGGGCGCAGTATATTGCACTTTTTGCGGGTATCGTCTAACCTATGGAGCCGCGATTGGGCATTTTGTACGTTCTACGTGCTAAAATGCCAATTATTGAATCAGATATAACCCAACTTTTTGGAGGTACGAATGGCACTCCCTCAGCTTACCGATGAGCAGCGCAAGCAGGCTCTTGAGAAGGCTGCTGCCGCACGTCACGCCCGCGCTGAGCTTCGCGAGCAGATCAAGAAGGGCGAGAAGTCCCTCGAGTCCGTGCTCAACTCCGATGACCCTATTGCTTCCCGCATGAAGGTTTCCACCCTCATCGAGTCTCTCCCTGGTTATGGCAAGGCCAAGGCCGCCAAGATCATGGAGGAGCTCGGTATCTCCGCTACCCGTCGCGTCCAGGGCCTCGGCGTCCGTCAGCGCGAGCAGCTCCTCGAGCAGCTGACCAAATAAGTGAGCGCTCAGGATTCCAAGCTCTTTGTGATTTCTGGACCGTCAGGCGCAGGCAAGGGTACGCTCGTCACTCGTGTGCGCGAGCGCCGCTCGAACCTGGGCCTGACGGTTTCGGCTACCACGCGAGCACCACGCAAAGGTGAGGTCGACGGCGTCAACTACTTTTTTCTGACGCGCGAGGAGTTCGACCGCCGCGTGGCAAACGGTGAGTTTGTTGAGTGGGCCGAGGTCCACGGTAACTGCTACGGCACGTTGGTGAGCGAGGTTACATCCAAGCTTGCCTCGGGCTCGTCTCTGATTTTGGAGATCGATGTCCAGGGCGCCCTGCAGGTGAAGGAGCGTTTCCCCGAGGCCGTGCTGATCTTTATCAAGCCGCCTTCGCTTGAGGTGCTCCACGAGCGTCTAGTCGGTCGCGGTACCGAGACGCCCGAGACGATTGAGCTGCGTATGGCAAACGCCGCCGATGAGCTTGCCCTTGCCGACCACTACGACGACGTCGTGGTTAATGACGATCTCGACCGCGCGACCGATGAGCTCGTTCGCGTTCTCGATATGCATGAAAGGATCTGAGGTCCGTGTCCGTTGTAAAGCCTTGCATTGACGATCTTCTGGAGAAGACCGATCACAACCGCTTCCTGCTCGCTTCGCTTGCCTCCAAGCGCGCCTGCGACATCAATAGCATGCTGCGTGGCCAGCACAACCGCGTGCTTGCCGTCCAGGATGTTGATGACATCACCATCGGGCTTTCCGGTGCCGATACCATCTCGATGGCTATGGACGAGATTGTCGACGGTGACATCTCTTACGATGAGGCCCGTTACGAGAAGGCGCTCGGCCACAAGGTTGCTGAAGCCTAAATGGCGGCTCGCGTCTGCCTGGTCCACTATCACGAGGTTGGACTGAAGGGCAAGAACCGCGCACATTTTGAGCATATCCTCATGGATAACATCAAGGCGGCCTTGGCCGCCTTTTCCGTGAATGCCGTGTCTCGAATTTCCGGTTATATCCTCGTGACCTTTAACGAGCATCAGGCCGACGAGGCGGCGCGTGTCATTCGCACCGTTCCCGGCGTTGCTCGTGTGTCTTTGGCGTATCACACCAACCGCGACCCGCAGGAGTACTGCGCCGCCGCCGTGAAGGCGCTGCGCGAGTTTGGTTCCTTCGATTCGTTTAAGGTGCACGCCAAGCGCTCCAATACTGACTATGAGCTCACCTCGATTGACATCAATCGTCAGGTGGGCGAGGTGTTGTGCGAGGCGTTTCCTGATAAAAAGGTTCAGATGCACGATCCTGACGCTATGGTGCACGTACTGGTGGTCCAGGGTAGCGTCTACGTGTATGCGCGCTCCGAGCGCGGCGTGGGCGGTCTGCCGGTGGGTTCTGCCGGCAAGGTCGTGACGCTGCTGTCGTCGGGTATCGATTCTCCGGTGGCGACCTGGATGCTCGCGCGTCGCGGCGCGGTGTGCGTGCCGGTACATTTCTCCGGTCGTCCTCAGACGCCCGATACGAGCGAGTATTTGGTGCAGGACAACATCCGTGCGCTTGAGCCGGGTGTCCAGATCGGCCGCCTGTACGTGGTGCCGTTTGGCGACTGCCAGCGTGAGATTTCGGTCATCTGTCCCAGCAACCTGCGCGTGATCATGTATCGCCGCATTATGTATTCGGTTGCCGAGCGCATTGCGCACATCGAGGGCGCCAAGGCCATCGTGACGGGCGAATCGCTTGGGCAGGTTGCCTCCCAAACGCTTGAGAATATCATGGCCGTCAACGAGGCCGTGAAGATCCCCGTGTTCCGCCCTCTCATCGGTTCGGACAAGCAGGAGATCATTGCGCGTGCCGAGGAGATCGGTACGTTCGATATCTCGACTGAGGCCGCTCCCGACTGCTGCACGCTGTTTATGCCGCGCCGTCCCGAGACGCACGCTAAACTCGATGCCGTGCATGAGGCCTGGGAGTTGTTCGATCACGAGGAGATGATCGAGCGCCTGCTCAAGCAGACCGAGTACATCGACTTTGAGAGCAACACGTATAAGGCCCCTAAGACCTTAAAACGCAAACATTCGGAGCTTGCTCCGCGTGAGATTTACCAAGATCACGAGTAATTTTGTGCATAGACCGACGATGCGCCTGCATCGTCGGTCTTTTGCTATCTGGGCATTTTGCGGCTAAGTGTTCATTTGCTGACGTGTCCCTGAATAAATGGACAGATTTGTGCAAGGTTTTGGTCAGCTTTTGGTTTGACCGCAAAAACCGGTTTTGGAGCGTGGCTGTTGCGGAACTCCTTTCCTGACACGATGGTGTTGGGAGGTTTTGCTATGGCACAGCGCGAACAACACGAACGGGTCAAAAAGATGGACCGCTGGGCGGGCAAGCTGTTCGGTCATAAGGCAGTGGTGATGGCGATACTGGTCGTCATTGCGATGGCGAGCGGCTTGGCGATGGCGAACCTTGGCGGCGGTACCGGCGGCGTGTCGTTTGAGCGCACTGATGGTTCGGGCTCGTTGGCGGAGCCAGGATCCGGCGATGCCTCGAGCGGAAAGACATCCGAAGATTCTTCGACTAAGGCTTCTGCCGCAGCAGAGGTCTATGTCGATGTCGATGGCGCCGTTGTGTCGCCCGGTGTATATCGTCTCAAGGACGGCGCGCGGGTGGCTCAGGCGATTGATGCCGCCGGCGGGCTGGCGCCCGAGGCAGACGTTACGGGTCTCAATCGGGCATCTAAGGTCGTCGATGGACAGAAGATTCACGTTCCAACGGTAGGGGAGCAGCAGGCGTCCATTGCGGAAGCCGGTGTTGATGGTGGGACTTCCGCATCATCGGGCGTGAGTGGCGCAACAGGCCTAGTAAATATCAATACGGCAAGTGCGGCGGAGCTGCAGACGCTCTCTGGCATCGGCCCCTCCATGGCACAGTCGATTATCGATGAGCGGACAAAGAACGGTGCTTTTGCATCGGTTGACGATCTGATGCGTGTGTCGGGAATCGGCGAGAAGAAGCTTGCCAAAATCAAAGATTACATCTGCGTATGAGTGCGATCGAGCGCGAGCATGTGATGCCTCCGCGGCCCCTGATGCCGTGGACGATGGCCCTGTGTGCCGGCATGTGCATGAGCTGCGCCTTGGTGCTCAACGTGGCCGCCGATGCGCTGCTGTGGGGGCGGGCTTCGGCGGTCGGGCCGCTATGGGCCATTCCCGTTGCGGCGGCGGTATTCGTTGTGCTGGCTCAATCTTGTGCGCGGCTTGCCCGTTGGAAGCGGTGGCTGTATGCCGCGTCCGTCGGTCTCGTGGCGGGAGCGTTCGTCTCGGCGTGGTGGGCTGTGGACGCGCTAAGTGCCTCGAAGGCGCTTGACGGTCGAGCGGCAAGCAGCCTCGAGTTTGTCGTGCAGGGTGATCCATCCATAAAGGACGACGTGTATTCCTATACCTGCGAGGCACGCGCGGACGGTAAGAACTTGGCAACGGTTCGCCTATCGTGTGACAGCGAGCTCAATGTTGGGGCGCACGTGCGTGTTATCGGTCGCGTTTCACGTTTTGAGAACGATGCGTATGGACGATCGCGCGTGCTCCGAGGCGAGGTACGCAAGGTAAAAGCCGTTCGAGTTGTGTCGGTCGATGAGGGCTCTCCGGGGCCGCTGCCTCGGCTTCGAAATGGGCTGCTTGCGTCCATCGCGCCTGCGACCGACCCGGCGCGTGCGCTCATAGCCGGTGTCGTCTGCGGTCGTTCGGCCGAGCTGCGCGCCCAGCCGGCGGGCGACTGGTTTTCGGTGACGGGAACGGCGCATCTTATCGCCGTCTCGGGCAGCCATTTGGCTATCGTGGGGTTTTTAATCGAGGGTGTATTGCAAAAGACTCGGTGCTCACGTGGTCTTCAGCGGGCGATATTGGCGATAACGCTTGTGGGCTACGCTGCTTTTACGGGCGCGTCTCCCTCGGCCGTGCGCGCGTGCTGCATGGTGTTCACGACGTTTGTCGTAAACGGCGCGGGGCGTCGCCGGCACGGCGCATCGGCACTCTTCGCAACCATGTCCATCTTTGTGCTACTGCGGCCGACGGTGCTGTTCGAGATGGGCTTTCAGCTTTCATGTGCCAGCGTCTTTGCCATCCTGTGCTTTTGCCCGTACGCCACCTACGCTTTGGGTGAGCTGGGTGTGCCATCGGGTATTGCCAGTGTGCTTTCCGTCACACTGTGCTCGCAGTTGGCGACGCTCCCCATTACCATTCCTGCCTTCGGTACGTTCTCGCTCATTGCTCCGCTGGCAAATGCGGTCATCGGTCCGGTGGTGAGCGTACTGCTTGCTGTGTCCATCGTGCTGGTTCCCTTTTCGCTCGTGGCACCGTTGCGGACTTGGGCGCTCGTTGTGCCCATGATTGCCGCCCGTTGCGCGCTGTTCTTTGAGCAGCTGTTTGCCGCCGTGCCGGGTGCATCCGTGAGCGTGCCGCCCGATAGCATGTGGATTTACCTAGTGCCGTGTTTGCTGGCGGTTCTGCTTGTCTGGTGGCCGCGTCCCCGTGCACGTCCTATGGCGGTGGGGCTTGCATGCCTGGTGCTCTTGGCTGCGATTCCGTACGTCTACTGGGATCGATTCGCTCCGCCTTCGGTGACGGTGCTCGATGTGGGCCAGGCCGATGCGATTCTTATTCGCCAGGGCGGCGCAGTAGCGCTCGTCGACTGCGGACTCGACGAGCGCGTGGTGGCGGCGTTGGTCCGCAATAACGTGCACCATATCGATGCCGTCTTTGTGACGCATTGGGATGAGGACCACTGGGGTGGTCTGCCTGCCGTGCTCGAACAGTTTTCGGTCGGAACGATTGCCGTGGCGGCGGATGCGCTGGAGGATGCTCCTGCCGAGGTATTGAACCGACCTGGCGTGGAGTATCGGCAGGTGCGCCGTGGGGATACGGTCGATATCGGCTCATTTTGTGCCCGCGTGATGTGGCCATTCGAGTCCGTGGATGGCGAGGGAAATGAGGATTCGCTTGTCCTGCTGCTCTCTTATGTTCAGGAAGGCAAGGGCCTGCGTATGCTCCTCACCGGTGATGCCGAGCTCGACCAAGAACGGGAATTCGTGCAGGAGGTGGGGGATATCGATGTCCTTAAACTTGGCCATCACGGCTCTAAGGTTTCAGTCGATGGTGAGTTGCTGGACGTCCTGAAGCCCGAGCTTTCCCTCGCGAGCGCGGGCGAGGGGAATCGATACGGCCATCCGTCCGATGCCTGCATCGATGCCGTTAAGGAAGCGGGCGGCGTTTTCGCGTGCACTATCGAACACGGCGACATTACCGTCACGCCGACTGCGAATGGCTTTGCGATGCGATGCCAGCAACCGTGACGACGTCGTTGGCGTGTGGTGGGCCCCTGGGCTAGAATGGCACGGAGCGAATACGAAGGCCTGCGGGAGGGGAGCGCAATGTCCGAAACCGGTCTGCTGCCGGCATATCTGATCGTCGGTACCGACGGAGTCAAGCGCGATCACGCCGTCTCGCGTATGAAAGCGCGTCTGGAAAAGTCGGGTATGGTCGAGTTCAACCTCGACGAGCGCGACATGACCAAGGACCCCGATATCGAGTCCATTATCGGATCGCTTAACACCTTTCCGATGGGTAGTGAGTTTCGCCTGGTAATCCTTGACGGCTGTTCAAAGCTCGCCAAGGCGGTCTCGGAGCCGCTCGTTGAGTATCTGGCAAGTCCCAACCCCACAACGGTCTGCCTCATCATCGCCGACTCGCTTGCCAAGAACACGCGCCTGTATAAGGCGATCGCCAAAATCGACAAGAAGGCCGTGATCGATTGCTCCGGCACTAAGCGCTGGGAGCTACCGCGCCGCGTGCAGCAGATGGCGACGCAGCACGGCAAGTCGATCTCGACGGCGGCCGCCGAGGAGCTCGTCTCGCGTTCGGGTGAAAACACTCGCATGCTCGATAACGACTTGGCTAAGCTTGCCCAGATGGTCGAGGCGCCCCAGATTGAGCTTGCCGACGTTGAGCGCTGGATTGTACGTACGGCCGAGGTTCAACCCTGGGACTTTCTCAATGCGGTCTCGGCCCGTGACATGCGACGTTCGCTCGAGCTCTTCAATCTACTGCCCGCCAAGAGCTATGTGTGGACTTACACATTGCTATGCGGCCGCATCCGCGAGCTTATCGTCGCCAAGGCGCTCGATGCGCGCGGACAGGGTCGTGAACTGGCCGCAACACTTAAGCTCCAGTCCTGGCAGGTCAAGAATCACCTGACTTGGGCACGTCGCTTTTCAATGGCAGAGCTCGTTGCCGCGCTCGAGGGCGCGGTCGATGTGGAGCTCGCGCTGAAGGGTTCGGCCGATTCTCAGACCGCGCTTTTGCTCTGGATTACGAACATCTTGAGAAAATCGTGATGATACCTGCCTATTTGACAAATTCGTTCTATCCCTTTGAGGGGGAGCGTGCTATAGTAGGCGCTTGCATGACCTCACCGTGTCTCAGAGGTGTCATACATTTTTTGCAAGGAACTCGAAAGGAACTCCAGAAGTGGCAAACATCAAGTCTCAGAAGAAGCGTATCCGCACCAATGAGGCAGCTCGCATGCGTAACAAGGCTGTCAAGTCCGAGCTCAAGACGCTGACCAAGCACGTCCAGTCCGCCGTCGCCGAGGGCGACGCCGAGAAGGCCCAGGCTGCCCTCAAGACCGTCACCAAGCGTCTCGACATGGCTGCCGCCAAGCATGTTATCCACAAGAACCAGGCTTCCAACCGCAAGTCCGGTCTTGCCAAGCTCGTGAACAGCATCAACGCCTAAGTTGTAAATTTCACACCACACAGATTACGCGCATAAATGGAGCCTGTTTTATGGAACAGGCTCCATTTTTTGTACCGCTCGGGTAAGATAGTCCGCATGAATACTTCAATTGACATTTCCCACATCCGCAACTTCTCGATTGTTGCGCACATCGACCATGGCAAGTCCACGATCAGTGACCGTATCCTCGAGCTCACCCATACCGTTGACGAGCGCGACATGGAGTCGCAGCTGCTCGACACTATGGATATCGAGCGCGAGCGCGGCATCACGATCAAGTCCAATGCCGTTCGCGTGTCCTATGACGCCGATGATGGCGAGACGTATCAGTTCAACCTGATCGATACGCCGGGCCACGTTGACTTTACCTACGAGGTCTCGCGTTCGCTGGCCGCCTGCGAGGGCGCGGTGCTCGTCGTCGATGCCACCCAGGGTGTCGAGGCACAGACCGTCTCCAACGCGACGCTCGCCATGAACGCCAATCTGGACATTGTGCCGGCCATCAACAAGATCGACCTGCCCTCGGCCCATCCCGACGAGGTTAAGACCGAGATAGAGGATGACTTGGCGATCCCTGCCGACGATGCCGTATGCGTATCGGGCAAGACCGGTGAGGGCATCCACGATTTGCTGGAGTCCATTGTCTTTTTGATCTCTCCGCCCAAGGGCGATGCGAACGCGCCGCTCAAGGCACTCATCCTGGATTCGTACTTCGACGAGTATCGTGGCGTCGTCGCCACGGTGCGCGTCTTTGACGGCTCCATCAAAAAGGGCGATACCCTGCGCATGATGCAGGCAAAGGGCGACTTTTTGGTCGATGGCGTGGGCGTCAAGCGTCCCGCCGAGACCCCGGTCGACTCGCTGACGGTCGGCGAGGTCGGATATGTGGTCACGGGCCTGAAGGACCCCGAAGCCGTTCGCGTGGGCGATACCCTCACGTGGGCGTCGAATCCCTGCCCCGAGCCGCTTCCCGGCTACCGCGAGGCCAAGCCCATGGTCTATACGGGCCTGTTCCCGATCGATAACAAGGACTACGAGAACCTGCGTGACGCGCTCGATAAGCTGCACGTCAACGACCCGTCGTTGGTGTGGGAGCCCGAGACCTCGGTGGCGCTCGGCTTTGGCTTCCGTGTGGGCTTCCTGGGCCTGCTGCACATGGAAGTCGTCAAGGAACGCCTGGAGCGCGAGTTCAATCTGGACCTCATTGCCACGAGCCCCTCGGTTGACTATCACGTCTACAAGACCGACGGCGAAATGATCGATGTCCGTAGCCCGCAGGATCTTCCTGAGGCCACGCGCATCGAGCGTATCGAGGAACCCTACCTCAAGGCTAAGATCATCTGCCCGCCCGAGTATACGGGTGCCGTCATGCAGCTCGCTATCGAGCACCGCGGCATTACGACCGACATGATCCATCTCACGAGCAAATCGGTCGAGATGCGCTTTGACATGCCGCTCGCCGAGCTCATCCTGGACTTCTTTGACCAGCTCAAGAGTCGCACCAAGGGCTATGCCTCGCTCGACTACGAGTTCAACGAGTACCGTCCCTCCGAGCTCGTCAAGCTCGATATTTTGCTTTCGGGCGATGAGGTGGACGCGCTTTCGTTTATCGTGCACAAGGACAAGGCCTATGGCCTGGCCCGCGGCCTGTGCGACAAGCTCAAGGAAATCATCCCGCGCCAGCTGTTCGAGGTGCCCATCCAGGGTGCTATCGGCAACAAGATCATTGCCCGCTCCACCGTCAAGGCGCGTCGCAAGGACGTGCTTGCCAAGTGCTACGGCGGCGATATCTCGCGTAAGCGCAAGCTGCTCGAGAAGCAGAAAGAGGGCAAGAAGCGCATGAAGGCCATCGGTTCGGTCGAGGTCCCGCAGGAGGCCTTTATGGCGATCCTCAAGGTGGACGAGTAGTTTCCATGGCGCTTTCTGAATACAGTACGCGGCTGCTGGGTGCCTATGCCGAGCAGCCGTTCCTTATGGCTCCCATGGCTGGCGTGACCGACCCCGCCTACCGCATCATGTGCCGCCGCCGCGGTGCCCATCTTGCCTACAGCGAGATGGTGAGCGTGGCGGGTCTTGCCTATGCCAGCAATAAGACGTGGCGCCTGGTGCTACCGGCCGACGAGGAGCAGCAGATCTGCGTACAGCTCTTTGGTTCCAAGTCCGATCAGTTTGCGAGCGCCGTCGCCGCCGTTGAGGAGCGTGTTGGCGATCGCCTGTCGCTGATCGACATCAACATGGCCTGCCCGGCTCGCAAGGTCGTTACCAAGGGCGAGGGCTCGGCACTTATGCGCGCGCCTGAGCTGGCCGAGCAGATTGTCGAGGCGGCGGTAGGCGCGGCGCACGTGCCCGTGACCGTAAAAATCCGCAAGGGCTTTTACGCCGAAGACCGCAATGCCGCGACGTTTGCCCAGATGCTCGAGGGGGCAGGGGCCGCTGCGGTGGCGGTACATGGTCGCTGTGCCACGCAGCTCTATACGGGCCAGGCCGATTGGTCGGTCGTCGATGAGGTGGCCGACGCCGTCGAGATTCCCGTTATCGGTTCGGGCGACGTGTTCTGCGCCGAGGATGCCGCGGAGCATCTGCGCAACTCCGGCGCCAGCGCCGTGTTCATCGCGCGCGGTATCTATGGCAATCCCTGGGTGTTCGGCGATGCCCGCGCCCTTGCGCTCGATGGCACGCCGGTACCGGTACGTAGCTCGGTCGAGCGCCTGGATGCCCTGCGCGAGCACCTGACGCTCACGCACGAGCTGTTGCCGCTCATGTCGCGTGCCCGTACGTACGCAAGCTGGTATCTAAAGGGGATGCCTCATGCTGCGGCCTGGCGCGCCCAAGTGGTGCGTTGCTCCACATACGAGGAGTTCATGGCATTGGTCGATGATATCGAGCGCGATGTGGTGGCCTGCGAGGCCGCACTTGCCGCCGGCGAGTCGGTGCCCGCTCATCCGCTGGAGGCCTAACGGTGGCCGTTACCGCGCTGTACGTGCATGTTCCGTTTTGCGCCCAAAAGTGCCGGTACTGCGACTTTGACTCGCGCAGTTTTGCTCCGTGCGACCTGTGCGCTGCACTCGATGCCTATTTTGAGCAGTTGTATGCGCGCCTCGATGCCTTTGGCGACGCAGGCGCGCTTGCACAGATCCGCACCGTCTATGTTGGCGGCGGCACGCCGTCGCTGGCGGGAGAGCGTCTGGTAGAACTTGCCCGACGTATCTCTGCGTGGTGCAAGCCCGTTGAGTTTACCTGCGAGGCCAATCCTGAGTCGTTGACTTCGCAGCTTGCTGCGGCGCTTGCCGGGGTGGGCGTCACGCGCATTTCTCTGGGAGTTCAGACCCTCGACAACGCCGAGCTTGCCGCGATTGGCCGCATCCACGATTCGCACCGCGCCCTTGCAGCCATCGCCGCGGTGAGGGACGCTGGGCTCGATGTGTCCTGCGACCTGATGTGCGGACTTCCCGGGCAGACCGACGTAAGCTGGCAGCGCACGCTCGATGGCGTGTTGGCGGCGGCGCCGCATCACGTGTCGGTTTACCCGCTCACGCTTGAGGAGGGGACGCCCCTTTATCGCATGGCGTGCCGCGACGAGTCGCTCGAGCCCGACGAGGATTTTCAGGCTTCGTGCATGGACTTGGCACGCGAGCTCCTGGGTGCCGCCGGCTATCACCCGTATGAGGTGGCAAGCTATGCGCTCGACGGCCATGAGTGCGCCCATAACATTGCCTACTGGACCGGACGGGGCTATCTGGGCCTGGGTCGTTCTGCCGCGGGCATGCTCGACGCCGAGGATTTCGACCGTCTTGCAGGTTTGTTCCCCGGCGTGTCTTCTCGAGGCGATGCGTACCGCGTGCGTCTGGTGCAACGTGACGATGACGCGATGGCGTTCGAGACCGAATATCTGTCGCAGCGCGAGGCTGCGGCTGAAGACCTGATGCTCGCTTGTCGCATGACGCGTGGTGTTGCGTCCGACCTGTTGGTTCGTGCAGCTTTCGTCATCCCAGCTGGCGAGCTGGCAGCTGCCTGCGATCGCGCGCTCGAATTGGGCCTTGCCACTTGGGTGCCCGAGACGCTCGGGGTCCATGAGGGACCCTTCACCTCGGCAGATGTCATCGCGGGCCATGTTCGAGCTCGTTTAGCGCCGACACCCCTGGGCTGGCTCGATGGAAATGTTCTGTTCGAGCTGTTTTGGGATCTAGCTTAGGCCGCTCGGGTAGAATTACCGGAATATATACGCTGCTGTGAGCAGGAGGTTGCCGCGCATGGCGACGATGAACGAAAAAGATTACTACGAGATTCTGGGTGTCTCCAAGGACGCCACCTCGCGTGATATTCAAAAGGCCTTCCAGCAAAAGGCTCGCAAGCTCCATCCGGACGTCAACAAAGAGCCGGATGCCGAGGAAAAGTTTAAAGAGGTTTCCGAGGCCTACGCCGTGCTTTCGGATGAGCAAAAACGTGCGCGCTATGACGCCATGCGTTCTGGCAATCCCTTTGCCGGTGCTCCTACAGCTTCGCCCTATGGTGGCGGCTACGCCGGCAACACGGGCTATGGCAATCCCTTTGAGGGCGGCTTTCCCTTTGGTGGCGCCTGGGGCCAGCAGCGTCGCGGGCAGGCTGCCTACAATCCCGAGAACGGCGCCAATGTGGTCGTCGATATCAAACTCGACGCCAAGGAGGCCAAGGGCGGTGCCCGCAAGACCGTCCGCTACACGCGCTTCGATACCTGTAGCAACTGCGGCGGTTCGGGTTCTGTCTCCTCCGAGCATGCCCATACCTGCCCGAGCTGCGGTGGCCGCGGCCACATCGACGTCGACCTGTCCTTCCTGTTTGGTGCGGGCACGTTCCAGTCGGTCTGCCCCGAGTGCGGCGGTTCCGGTAAGGTCGTGGCCGACCCCTGCCCCGATTGCGGCGGCAGCGGTCGTACTCGCGTAACCTCCGAGCAGACGATTGAGTTTCCTGCCGGCACGCACGATGGCGACGAGGTCCGCATTGGCGGCATGGGTCATGCTGGCACCAACGGTGCCGCGGGCGGCGACCTGGTCGGCCGCGCCCATGTTGAGGCCGAGCGCTTGGAAGGCAAAGCTCGTACCGGTTTTTACCTGATGGGCATCGTGGCGCCGTTTTTGGTACTCTCGGCCATTTCGGGCGTGTTCTCGGCCTTTGCCGTGATGTGCTTTATTCCGTTTACCATGGGCCTGTTCATGGTGCTTTCGGACGGCGTGCTTCATCGCAGTCTGCTGTGGTGGAAGCGCGGCGCGATGCAGTTTGCCAACGGTTTTGCCAACGGCTTCATGTTCGCGCTCGTGTCGGTTTGGTTCGCGAGCTGCTCGCAACGGGCCATGCTTTCGCCGTACCAAATGCAATAACATCAAACCCTCTGTTTGCGGTCGGCTCAGCTTGGGTATAGGACGCACTGTGACAATAATGAAAGTCGGAAGGATTCGGTCGTGTCGGATAATAGGGATTACTACGAGGTGCTTGGCGTCGACAGGGATGCCGACGCGCGGACGATTAAGCGTGCGTTTCTAAAGAAGGCCCGTACCGTACATCCGGATGTTTCGGACGACCCCGAGGCCGAGGCCAAGTTTAAAGAGCTTAACGAGGCGTATTCCGTTCTTTCCGATGAGCAGAAGCGTGCTAACTACGACCGTTACGGCACTGCCGACGGCCCTGGTGGTTCAGGCTACGTCGATATCAACGATATCTTTGGTGGCATGGGCATGGACGACTTGTTCTCGTCGTTCTTTGGCGGCGGTGCCGGCGGTGGCGCCCGCAGCCGTCGCGAGCGCCGCCGGGGTCGCGATATGGCCATCTCCCTTTCGGTGACGCTCGAGGAGGCGGCACTCGGCTGCAAAAAGACGATCAGCTATGACCGCCTTGCTCCTTGCGAGGACTGCAATGGCACCGGTAGAGCAGAGGGCGCACAGGAAAAGCAGTGCGGCCGCTGCCACGGTACGGGCTACGTCACGACGGTTCAGCGTTCGTTCCTGGGCCAGGTTCAGTCTTCCTCGCCTTGCCCTGACTGCCATGGCGAGGGCACGGTTATCGACCATCCCTGCGAGACCTGCGACGGTCAGGGCCGCACGCCTTCGCATGAAAAGATTGACATCGATATTCCCGCCGGCGTTTCGACCGGTCGCCAGCTGCGTGTGAGCGGCTTTGGCGAGGCCGGCCTTCGCGGCGAGCCTTCGGGCGACCTGATTGTCAACGTGCGCGTTGCCGACCATGAGCGCTTTAAGCGCAACGGTGACGACCTGTACCTGGTGAGTGATATCTCGATTGCGCAGGCTGCGCTTGGCTGCGAGATCGAGGTTGAGGGCATTATGCCCGACGAGGTCGTTAAGGTGACGGTTCCCGCCGGCGCCCAGTACGGTGATACCGTGAGCGTCAATAATTACGGCATGCCGCGCATTGGCGGTGGCGGTTCGCGTGGCCGCCTGATCGTGCAACTGCGCGTGGTCGTTCCCACCAATCTTTCCAATAAGCAGCGCGAGCTGCTCCGTGCTTTTGCCGATGAGATGGGCGATGACGTTGCTTCTGGTAAGAAGTCGGTGACCGACCGTATCAAGAGTGCCCTCGACGATATCCTCGATTAAGGAGCCCGCGTGCTCGCACCCCATATTTCCGTCGTCAACCTCGGCTGCCGTGTCAACCGGGTTGAGTCTGACCGTATCACTGCCGATCTTATGCGCCTGGGCTTTGCTATTGTGGAGCCCCAGGATGCCGATCTGATCGTCATTAACACCTGTGCCGTTACGGGCGAGGCTGAGGCCAAGACCCGTAAGGCAGTTCGTCATGCGCTGGCCCATCCAAACGAGCCCTATGTACTCGTGACCGGCTGCGTGGTCAACCTGCATCCCGAGGAGCTGTTGGAGCTCTCCGACCGCGTGATTGCCGAGCCGTCTAAGATCGATGTCGCCGAACGTGTCTGTGAGGTGCTGGGCGTTGAGTCCGATAGCGTTCCCGCCTGCAGCGATGGCGAGGTGGTCGATGCGCTCGGCCGCTCTCGCCTGGGCGTGAAGATTCAGGACGGCTGCAACCATCGCTGCACCTATTGCATTGTGTGGAAGGCACGCGGCCCCGAGCGCTCCGTGCCCGTCGAGTCCGTGCTCGAGCAAATTCGCGAGGCCCAGGAGGCCGGCGTGCCCGAGGTGGTGCTGACCGGTGTGAACCTGGGTGCCTACGATGGCAAGAGCGCGACAGACGAACACGTTGAGATCGATGAGCTTCTCGAGGCCATCATGGAGCGCACGTCTATCCCTCATGTGCGCATTTCCTCGGTCGAGCCCATGGATGTCTCTGAGCGCCTGCTTAAGGTTATGGCACGCTATCCGCAGCGTATCGCCCCGTTTTTGCACCTGCCTGTGCAGTCCGGCTGCACGGCGACCCTGCATCGCATGGGCCGTCCCTATAGCGCCGAGGCCTTTGAGGACACGGTGCGTATGATTCGCGCCAACTTGCCCCAGGCGTCCCTTTCGTGCGATGTCATCGTCGGTTTTCCTGGCGAGACGGACGAGGAGTTCGAGGAGTCGCTGGCGCTGTGCCGCCGTGTGGGTTTCTCGCGTATGCACGTGTTCCGTTACAGCAAGCGTCCCGGTTCCCTTGCTGCCGACATGCCCGACCAGGTACCGCCCGAGGTCATGGCCGAGCGCAGCCGCCGTATGCGGGCCGCTGCACAGGAGCTCGCTATTGCCGACGCTCGTCGTCGCGTGGGCACGGTCGAGCGTGCCGTGCTCGAGTATGGTGACAACCTGACGCTCGGCTCGTTCCATCATGCCCGTCTTGACGATACCTGTGGACTCACAGCCCCGTGCCTGCTCGATGTTGCTATCATCGGAGTCGATGATTCCGGCTTGGTCCATGCACACAGGGAGGTTCATGGAAGCCTCGAAGATTAGACTTACCGTTCCCGAGGGAATTGATCCCTCGTGCGTTTTGGGCGCCGGCGACGGCGTCCTTCGCGTGCTCGAGAGCTTGGTTCGCGCTTACGTGGTCGCCCGTGGCGATAGCATCGCCGTGAGCGGTGACCCGGATGAGGTCGAACTCGTGGCGCGTTTTTTCGAGCACGCTTTTCGCGAGGCGGCCGCCGGGCGCACGCTGTCTGCCGACGATGTCTCTCGCTGCCTGGCCGTCTTGCGCGACGGTGAGCACGAGGCTACGTCGCTTCGCGATGACGTGCTGCTTTCGTATCGCGGTCGTGCCATTCGCCCCAAAACGCTCGGCCAAAAGCGTTATGTGGATGCCATCCGCTCGCATACCATCACGTTTGGCCTGGGTCCTGCCGGTACCGGTAAGACCTATCTGGCCATGGCGCTCGCCGTTGCCGCGCTCAAGCGTCACGAGGTGGGCCGTCTAATCTTGACGCGTCCGGTTGTCGAGGCGGGGGAGAACCTGGGCTTTTTGCCCGGTACCCTCGAGGAAAAGATCGATCCGTACATGCGTCCGCTCTACGACGCCCTCTTTGACATGATGGATCGCGAACGTACCGATGAGCTTATGGAGCGCGGCGTGATCGAGATCGCCCCGCTCGCCTACATGCGCGGTCGAACGCTGAGTGATGCCTTCGTGGTACTCGACGAGGCGCAAAACACGACGCCCGAGCAGATGAAGATGTTCCTTACGCGCCTGGGCTTTAATTCCAAGTTCGTGATTACCGGCGATTTGAGCCAGCGCGACCTGCTGGGTCGTCGTGGCGGTCTTGCCGACGTTGAGCATATTTTGGGCCGTGTCGACGATGTCGCATTTTCGCACCTCGAGCGCGCCGACGTGGTGCGCCATGCCTTGGTGGGACGTATCGTCGAGGCATACGATACTTATGATGATGTGCGCGAGAAACGCGTACGTGACCGAAAGGAGTCCCGTTGAGTGTATTGATCAGCAACGATGCCGAGCTTGATACGCTGCTCGACGCGCAGGAGGTGGAGCACATCTGCGAGGTTGTGCTTGCCGCCGAGGGCGTTGAACGTGAAGTCGAGATTTCCCTTTCGTATGTCGATGAGGACGAGATGCATGAGCTCAACCACGAGTGGCGCGGTATCGACCGTACCACCGATGTGCTCTCGTTTGAGTGCGATTCGGCCTTTGACGATGACATTCCCGCCGATGAGACGCTCGAGCTCGGCGATATTATCTTGGCCCCGCAGGTTATTGCCCGTCAGGCCCCCGGTTTTGGCAATAGCCCCGCTGACGAGTGCCGTCTGATGCTCGTACACGGCATGCTGCACCTGCTGGGCTATGACCACATCGAGGACGACGAGGCCGAGGTCATGGAGGCGCGCGAGGACGCCATCCTGCGCGATCTGGCGCTCGAGCGCGGCGAGGACCCCAAGCTGGTCCACGTCGGCCCCATCACCAACCACGCCCACGACTAGGAGCCGTCTATGATTCCCGGATCGAACAAGGACCATCCGTCCTTCTTAAAGTCGTTTTCCTATGCCATGGAGGGCTTCGTCACCGCTGTCAAGACCGAGCGCAACATTAAGGTCATGCTCGTGGCGGGCGTGTGTACCATCATCGCCGGCTGTATCGTGGGGCTCGACATTGCCGAGTGGGCCACGATTATCATCTGTTGTGGCCTGGTGATTCACGGCGAGCTGTGCAACACCGCCATGGAGGCGATTGTCGATTTGGCAACCCAAGAGCTCCATCCGCTGGCAAAGCGTGCGAAGGATATCGCCGCCGCCTCCGTATACGTTCTTTCCATCACTGCCGCGATTGTGGGCGTGCTGGTATTTGCCCACGCGCTCGACTTTATTTAGAAAGGGATTCCCATGTCCGACAATATGCAGCCTACCGATGAAATACTGAACGACGAGTCCCTTGAGATGTCCGAAGGCGCCGAGGAGATCGAGGAGTTCGACCCGTTTGAGGGTATGAGCGACGAGGAGCTCGATGCCCTATGTGATGAGGATGAGGTGTCCATGGGCTTTGGCGATGTGGAGCCCGGTTTCCGCAGCGGTTTTGTGGCCCTGGTCGGTCGTCCCAACGCCGGCAAGTCTACGCTGCTCAACGCCTGCTATGGAAAAAAGGTCGCCATCACCTCGCCGGTGGCACAGACGACCCGCCGTCGCATGCGCGCCGTCGTCAACCGTCCCGGCTACCAGCTGGTCTTTGTCGATACCCCGGGTATTCATAAGCCCAAGGACGGCCTGGGGTCCGAGCTCAACAAGAGCGCACTGTTCGAGTTGAACGATGTCGACGTCGTCGCGTTTTTGATTGATGCCACCAAGCCGATCGGCAGGGGAGACGCTTGGGTTGCCGAGCGCGTCAGATGCGCTCGTTCCAAGAAGGTCCTGGTGCTCACCAAGGCCGATGAGGCCGACCCCGCACAGGTCATGGAGCAGCTTAAGGCCGCCCACGAGCTTATGGAATATGACGACGAGATTGTGACGTCGTCGGTTAAGAACTTCAACGTCGATGCCTTTATAGAGACCGTTGCGCACTTTTTGCCTGAGGGTCCGCGTTGGTTCCCCGAGGACATGGGTACCGACGCTTCCGATGAGACGCTCGTTGCCGAGTTTGTGCGCGAGAAGGTCTTGCGCCGCACCCGTGATGAGATCCCGCACTCCGTTGGCGTGATTTGCGATGCGCTCGAGCAGACCAAGAAGGTACTGCGCGTGCACGCCACCATTTACGTCGAGCGCGAGGGCCAAAAGGGCATCATCATCGGTAAGGGCGGCGAGATGATCAAGCATATCGGTATCGACGCCCGTCGCGATCTTGAGCGCATCTTTGGCACGCAGGTCTTTTTGGAGCTGGACGTGAAGGTCAAGGCCGGCTGGCGTGACGACGAGGCCCAGATTCGCCGCTTTGGCTATAACGCCGAGGACTAAGGGCGCGCGGCGCGCATGGCAGGCTCCCGGACATATCGTACGAAGGTGCTCGTCCTCGATAAGACCAAGCTCAAAGAGACGGACCTGATCTTGACGATGCTTGACGAGCAGGGTCGGCAGGTTCGTGCCGTGGCAAAGGGCGCCCGCAAACCCGGCGGGCGCCTGGCTGCGCGCTGCGAGCTGTTCTGTACCGTTGATATGCTGCTCGCGCATGGACGGTCGCTCGACGTGGTTTCCCAGGCCGAGCTTATGGAGGCGCCGCTCGGCGCTGCGCCCGATTACGAGACGACCTGCGCCGCAAGCGCGATCGCCGAGGTCGCGCGCGTGTGCTCGTTCGAGGACGCCGAGGACCCGTTTACCTTTGCCATAACGCAGCGAGCGCTTGCCCTGGTGGGCAGCGGGCTTGACACGGCACATATGGACCTACTTGTGGCGGCATATGTCTTTAAGCTGCTGTCGCACGTTGGCTATCGACCCGATTTTTCGGCCTGCGTGCTGTGCGGAGACCCCATGCTGTCGTATTTTTCGCCCCAGGCGGGCGGTCTCATGTGCGGGTCGTGCGCATCGAGCGTTCCGGGTGCCGAGCTGGTGTCGACTGGTGAGGTCGCGTGGCTGCGCGCCCTCATGTCGATGACCTTCGATGCGCTCATGGCCGAGAGGGTCGATCCCCATACCGCTGCCTTTTTGCTGGGGCTTTCGCATGTTTGGGCTGCGACGCATACCGATCAGCGCCTCCGTGCGATGGAATTCATGTTGGGTCGGTGATGATGCGCAGGCGCGGGCTGCTTGTGGTAACATACCGACCTGTTGGTACCTCGACCTTGGATGCTCGCTCCACCGGCGGCTTCCCAGTCCGAGGCGAATCGAGTCGCCCGTGGGCGACGTAAAACGAAAGGTGAAACAATGACTGTTTCCAAAGAGCGCAAGGCTGAGCTGACTGCCCAGTTCGGTAACACCCCGGTCGACACCGGCAACCCCAAGGTTCAGGTCGCCATCCTGTCCGAGCGCATCAAGGAGCTGACCGAGCACATGAAGTCCCACCAGAAGGACTTCCACACCCGTCGTGGTCTGCTTATGCTCGTCGGCCGTCGTCGTCGTCTTCTCTCCTACATCAAGAAGAACGACATCGTCGAGTACCGTGAGCTCATCAAGGCTCTGGGCATCCGCGACAACATCCAGTAGGATTTGTACATGCTAAGAGCGTCCTGCGCAGCGGGGCGCTCTTTTTGTGTAAGGGCGCGAACAATCACGCTCTGAAGCGTGGCGGGGGCAGGGGGCCCGCGTCACATGAGAAGCCCGCAGGCAAGGGGCCTGTGGGGTAAAGGAGAACAATGACACTCGTATCCAAGACCTTTGAGCTGTACGGCAAGACCTACACCTTTGAGTCGGGCGAGCTTGCCAAGCAGGCCACCGGCGCCTGCCTGGTCAAGCAGGGCGATACCACGATGCTCGACACCGTGGTCGTCTCCAAGGAGCGCAAGAACTACGACTTCTTCCCGCTGACCGTCGACTTCAACGAGAAGATGTACGCCGCCGGCCGCATTCCGGGTGGCTACCTCAAGCGTGAGGGCCGTCCCAGCGAGAAGGCCACGCTCACCGCGCGCATGATCGACCGTCCGATTCGCCCGAGCTTCCCGGACGGCTTCCGCAACGAGGTGCACATCGTCGCCACCTCGCTCGTCGCCGACCAGGTCAACCCCTTCGATGTCATCAACGTCATGGGTGCATCCCTGGCCATGACGCTCGGCGGCGTGCCCTTCGAGGGCCCGCTTGCCTGCGTGCGCATCGGCCGTAACGTGGAGACCGGCGAGTTTATCGTCAACCCCACCTACGAGGAGCGCGAGAACTCCGATCTGGACCTGGAGCTGGGCGGCTCTGCCGACTTCATCTCGATGGTCGAGGCCGGCGCCGAGGAGATCTCCGAGGACGACATGCTCGCCGCCATGAAGTTTGGCCAGGAGGCCCTTGCTGCCTTCTGCCAGGCTCAGGACGAGTTCGTTGCCGAGTGGGAGCAGGTCAACGGCCCCATCGTCAAGAAGGAGTACCCGCTCGACCAGCCCGTCGAGGAGGTCCAGGAGCGCATCTTCGCCCACTACGACGAGATGGCAGCCGCCCTTCGCGATGCCGACAAGCTCTCCCGTATCGGCAAGGTCGAGGCTCTGAAGGAGTCCATCCGTGCCGAGTTCACCGAGGAAGAGCAGGCCGCTTGGGAGCGCGAGATCCCCGTGGCGCTCAAGAAGCTCGAGAAGAAGGCCATGCGCACCATGGTCGTCGAGACCGGCGAGCGCGTCGACGGCCGTGCCGCCGACGAGATCCGTCCCATCATGGTGAAGGACAACTACCTGCCGCTCGTTCATGGTTCCGGCCTGTTCCAGCGTGGCCAGACCCAGGTGCTTTCCGTCCTGTCGCTCGGAATGCTCAACGAGGGCCAGCGTCTGGACACCATCGAGCCCACCGAGGGCAAGCGCTACATGCACCACTACAACTTCCCGCCGTTCTGCACCGGCGAGACCGGCCGCATGGGCAGCCCCAAGCGCCGCGAGATCGGTCACGGCAACCTGGCAGAGCGCGCTCTGCTTCCGGTGCTCCCCGACGAGAACGAGTTCCCCTACGCCATCCGCGTCGTCTCCGAGGTCATGGAGTCCAACGGCTCCTCTTCGATGGCTTCGACCTGCGGTTCTACGCTCGCCCTTATGGACGGCGGCGTGCCCATTAAGCGCCCGGTCTCCGGTATCGCCATGGGCCTGATCCAGGAGGAGGGCAAGACCGTGGTCCTGTCCGACATCCAGGGTCTCGAGGACTTCCTGGGCGACATGGACTTTAAGGTGACCGGCACCACCGAGGGCATCACCGCCCTGCAGATGGACAACAAGGCCACCGGCCTCACCTTCGACATCCTGGCCCGCGCCCTGCAGCAGGCCAAGGAGGGTCGCGCCTTCATCCTGCAGAAGATGCTCGATGTGATCCCCGAGCCGCGTCACACTACGCGCAGCACCGCTCCGCGCATCGTCTCCATCCAGGTTCCGACCGACAAGATCCGCGACGTCATCGGTTCCGGCGGTAAGGTCATCCGCGGCATCCAGGACGAGACCGGCGCTTCGGTCGACATCCAGGAGGACGGCACCGTCTTTGTCGGCGGCACCGGCGAGTCCGTCGACCAGGCCGTCGAGCGCATCAAGCTCATCATCAAGGTTCCCGAGCCGGGCGAGGAGTACACCGGCCGCGTGGTTTCCATCCAGCCCTTCGGCGCCTTCGTCAACCTGCTGCCCGGCAAGGATGGCCTGCTGCACATCTCCCGCGTTGCCAAGGGCCGCGTGGAGAAGGTCGAGGACGTTCTCAACGTTGGCGACGAGGTCAAGGTCGTCGTCATCGAGGTCGACGATCGTGGCAAGATCTCGCTCGATCGTCTGGACAAGCCCGAGGCCCCGGCTCGCGCCGAGGGTGCCTCCGAGGGCGACGGCGAGCACTTCCAGCGCCGTGAGCGTCCGCGTCGCGAGCGCTCTGAGCGCAGCGACCGTCCGCGCCGTCCCGGTGACAACGGAGGCCGCAAGCCCCGCCGTCACCACGACGCCGAGTAACGGCTAAACATAAGCAGCTCAACAAGGGCGACTCCTAAGGGGTCGCCCTTTTGCTATTCCCGGCGGGGTCCGCGGGTAAAGTTTCCTGCTCTACAGTCCTGCTC
>CAJMAZ010000002.1:0-89791 GCA_905211535.1 uncultured Collinsella sp.
CGACAGGGTGCGGAGCTGAGGAAACGCGCAAGCGTTTTCCAGCGCAGCACGCGAGGGCCGCAGGCCCGAAGCGGAAGCGGGCGGCGCCAGCCGCACGCGACATCCCTCATCGCCCACCACTGAATTGTTAGGCTTCCAGCGATGGAGGCCTTTCTTTTTTGTGCCCAGTGCATGGGATTCGAACCCGCCAGCACGTCTGTCACAAAGGCTGTGGCCAAAAAATGGCAAAAATGAGTACTGTTACTAATTTTGTAGCAGCGATTTTTGGGTTTCGCTGGGTAAATCTAGCCCTGAATCAGCGATTTGAAGCCTTTGCTAGCTGTTTTCCCATTAACATAACTGAACATGTGTGGTCTAACTAATCCTAGATAGTCGGTTTCATATGATATTCAACTGGTAACACTACTCATATTTAATGTTTTTTGACCAGCGGGTCTCCCTGCCTTAGCAAATCTACGGCAAAAACGGGCTCCAGACCGCTGAATCATGCCACATAGGGCACGCCCGCAGTCCGGAACCCGGTCCAAATTGAGTTATTGCGCTGCGTTAGCCCAAAACACCTGACAGGATCTCGATCAGACTGTCCACGTCGGCTTCCTCGCAGACGAGCGGCGGCAGGAAACGCAGCGTATGGGCACCCGTAGCGTTAATTACGACACCGGCGGCCAGCGCGCGGGCAACAATATCATGCGCATCGCCCGCGGCATCATCCAAATCACAGCCGAGCATCAAGCCGCGGCCACGTACCTCGGTCACGTTAGGCAGCTTGGCGAGCTTTGCCTCCATATAGGTGCCTACCTTGGCAGCATGGTCGGCATAATCGCCGCGCACAAGCGCGGAGAGCGTCGCGGCACACGCCGCGATGGCCAAGCAGCTACCGCCAAAGGTCGAGCCGTGGTCGCCCGGCTTAAACACGTCGGCAATCTCCTTCTTTGCCACCACGGCACCCATGGGCACGCCATCGGCAATGCCCTTGGCAAGGCTCATGATGTCGGGCTCCACGCCATAGGTTTGGAATGCAAACGGCTTGCCGGAGCGGAAGATGCCACACTGGACCTCGTCGGCGATAAGAACGGCGTCCACCTCGTGCGCCAAGTCGCGCGCCGCCGTCATAAACTCCTCGGTCATGGGGTGCACACCGCTCTCGCCCTGAATCGGCTCGAGCATGACGGCGCAGACCTCGCTTCCCAGCTGCTTAAAGATCGAGCGCAGTTCGTCGACATCGTTGGGCGTGCAGGCCACAAAGCCACCCGGCAGCGGACGGAAGCTGTCCTGTAGCCAATCCTGCATGGTGGCGGCAATGGTCTCGAGCGTACGACCGTGGAAGCCGCCGCGCATGCACACGATGGTGTTGCCGCCGTTACCAGCACGCTTGGCGTACAGACGCGCGAGCTTCATCGAGCCCTCGTTGGCTTCGGCACCAGAGTTGGCAAAGAACGTCTCCCACACCTGCTCGTCCGCAGCCGGGGCACCGAGCGCAGCGGCCGTGGTCTCATCGCCGGCGGCAATGGCATCGGCCAGCACGCACGCACCATCTACGTCGTCGTTGGCAAGCTTGGACAGCAGCGCCGCGACCTGGCCACGCTGCTCGATGTAGAAGTAATTGGAAACATGCATGAGCTTTTTGGTCTGTGCCTCGAGCGCCGAGAGCACTGCAGCGTTGCCGTGGCCGAGGCTGCACACACCGATGCCAGCAAGAAAGTCAAGATACTCACGGCCGTCATCGCCGGTGAGCTTCATACCGTGGCCTTCGACAAACTCTACCGGAGAGCGACCAAAGGTATGCATAACGTAATGGGATTCGAGCGATTGTTGAGTTGCAAGTGACATGAGATGCCTTTCGTTGGGCGCCGTACGGCGCAGGGCTATGGGTGCAGGGACGCGATGACCGCGGGTCGGCTAGACCGTCTGGAGCTTCTCGACCTCGTCGAGGTTCTCGGTCAGACGCGCCGCAAACGTCGAAAGCGGATGCGGATGCGTATCGAACTCGTAGGCAGTCTCGGTGGAGTGGATCACGGTACCGACACCAGCATCGGTCAGCAGCTCCAGCAGCAGCGAGTGCGGCGTAGTACCGTTAATGATGTGGGCACGAAATACGCCGGCGGCAAGCGCATCGACGGCGGCGCGCAGCTTGGGAATCATGCCCTTGTCGACTTCTCCGCCGTAGAGCATCTCGTTGACCTCGTCGAGCGTCAGGTTGGAGATGAGCGAGTCCTTATCACTAAAGTCCTTGTACAGACCGTCGACGTCGGTCAAAAAAATCGCCTTGTGCGCATGAAGCGCCGCCGCAACGGCGCCGGCGGCGGTATCGGCGTTGATGTTGAAGAAGCCACCGTCCTCCCCCGCCGCGACCGTGGCGATAACGGGAATGTACTCACTGTCGAGCAAACGCTCGATATAGTCGGTGTTGACGTGCGTGACCTTGCCTACGCGGCCGAGCTCTGGGTCGAGTGGCTCGGCGATAAGGGTACCGGCGTCGCTGCCGGACACGCCCACGGCCAGGTTGCCGTGGTGGTTGAGCGCCGCGACCAGCTCCTGATTGACCTTGCCGCCCAATACCTCGCGCACGATATCCATGGTGGCAGGCGTAGTCACGCGCTGGCCGTTCTTAAACTCGACTGGGATGTCGTAGTGGCTGAGCGCCTCGTTGATGGCCTTGCCGCCACCGTGCACGATAACAGGGCGCATGCCGATAATCTTGAGCAGGACGATGTCGCTCATCACGTCACGGCGCAGCTGCTCGTCGACCATGGCGGCACCGCCGTACTTGATAACGACCGTCTTACCGGTCAGGTTCTTAATCCACGGCAGCGCCTCGAACAGCAGCTGCGCGGTAACTTCGTTGGATTCGCTCGAGCGACAATCGCGTGCGAACTTCATAGTCTGCCTCGTCTTTCGTGTAGCTATCGCGCCGCACCTCGTTGCCCGCGATTGCAGCGGGACGCGCAGCACATCGGGAGTCTAGGAACGGTAGTCGCCGTTAATGGAGATGTACTCGTGCGTGAGGTCGCAGGTCCACACGGTGGTCGCCGCGTCCCCTGCGCCCAGGTCGGCCGAGATCACGATCTCGGGCGCCTCAAAGCGACGCAGCGCCTCGTCCTCGTCAAAGGGAACGGTCAGGCCATCACGGCAGACGGGCATACCCATCATGTCGATGGACACATCTTCTTGGTTAAACTGCACGCCGCACTTGCCGAGCGCCATGGCAACGCGGCCCCAGTTGCAGTCATGGCCGGCGATGCAGGTCTTGACGAGCGGCGAGTTGGCGACAGCACGAGCGGCGATATCGGCCTCCTCGTCGTTCACGGCGCCGGTGACGTTAACCGTCACGAGCTTGGATGCGCCCTCGCCATCTGCGGCGATGTTGCGCGCCAGGCTCTCGCACACCTCATGCACGGCAAAGGCCAACTCGTCGAAGGCGTCAGTGCCCTCGAAGATGGCCTCGGCATCCGCGGCAGCAGTGCCGGAGGCAAGCATGATGCAGGTGTCGTTGGTCGAGGTATCGGAGTCGACCGTTACCTTATTAAAAGTCTGCTTCACAGTCGAGAGCAGCAGGGCATGAAGCGCCGCCGGCTCGACGGGGGCATCGGTAGTAATGACCGCGATCATGGTGGCCATATTGGGCATGATCATGCCCGAGCCCTTGCACATGCCGCCCACCGTATAAGCGTTGCCCGCATGGCCCGCGGCCTCACTACGATAGCGAACGGCGTACTCCTTGGAGTGGGTATCGGTGGTCATGATGGCACGGGCGGCATCGGCGCCACCATGAGCGGAGAGCGCCTCATAAGCTGCCGGAATCGCCGTCTCAAACGTGTCGATCGGCAGAATCTGGCCAATCACGCCCGTGGAGGCGACCAGGATTTGCTGAGGCTCGCAGCCGATGACCTGCGAGGCGATGTTGCACGTCTCGCGCGCGCAGGCAAGGCCCGTCTCACCGGTGGCCGCGTTGGCGTTACCGGAATTGACCGAGACACCGGCGATGATGCCATAGCCCTTATCGGCACCGCCCAAATTGGCGCGGCTCACCTGCACGGGCGCTGCGCAAAAGCGGTTGGTCGTAAACACACCGGCGCCGGGACAGGGCTTGTCGGGCACGACGAGCGCGTAATCCAAGCGCTCGGGATTCTTGCGGAATCCGGCATGGATGCCCGCCGCCTTAAAGCCGGCTGCCGCCGTTACGCCGCCCTCTACGGCACGAATCTTGATATCGAACTGCTCTGTATTCATCGTCTTTATGACTCCTTATGTCAAACAAAAAATGGGCATCGGTTGGTGCGCCACGCCAGCCACAATCACGAGACCAGCTTAAGAGTGGCGCCCCACTCGATGCCCGACTACCAAATCGCTAACAATCGAATGTGCTACACCGGGCACGCCACTGTGGGCAGGCCTCGTCGCTCGTCAAAACCAAAGACGATGTTGGCGCACTGGACCGCCTGGCCTGCTGCACCCTTGCACAGATTGTCGATGGCGCCCGTAGCCACCAGAACACCCGCGCGCTTGTTGAGCGCGAGGCCAATCTGGGCGGCATTGGTGCCGACGACCGAGGCCGTCTTGGGCTGCTGGCCGGCATCGAGCACGCGCACAAAAGTGCGGCCGGCGTAGAACTGCTTGTAATGGTCGACGACGTCCTCAAGGGTCAACGTGTCGAGAGCCTGCGGCGCGAGCGGCAGCGTCACCGTGGAGAGCAGACCGCGTTTGAGCGGTGCCAGATGCGGGGTGAAGACGATGCGGTCGGCCAGGCCAAGTATCTGCTCGATCTCGGGCGTATGACGATGCTTGCCCACGCCATAGGCTTCCAGGTTCTCGTCTGCGCTGCAAAAATGGGTGCGGGCGTTACAGGACTTACCGGCACCTGTCACGCCGCTGATAGCGTCAACGACCACGGGGCCGCTCTCAGTCACCCAGCCCGCACGCACGGCAGGCGCGGCAGCAAGGCTCGTTGCGGTGGGATAGCAACCGGCGCAGGCAACCAGCACGGACTTGCCGCCAGCATAATCGGATGCAGCGGTCTCCAAGTCCTGGCAGAACAGCTCGGGCAGGCCAAAAGCGCGGGTCTTGAGCAGCTCGGGGCTCGTGTGCTCGGCGGCATACCACGCCTCGAACACGGCCGGATCGCTCAGGCGGTAGTCGGCAGACAGGTCGAAGCAGGAAACGCCTGCGGCAAGCAGGGCGGGCACCTGCGCCATGGCGGCGGTGTGCGGCACGGCCAAAAAGACAGCGTCGCAGGATGTAAGCTCGGGAGCATCGTGCGTCGTGAAGACAAGATCGCTCACGCCGGCGAAACTCGGATATACCGCGGACAGCGGTTGGCCGGCATCGGCATTGGACGTGATGGCGACAAGTTCAAACTCGGGATGGCCGAGTACGAGGCGAATGAGCTCGGCACCGGCATATCCTGCCGCACCGACGATTCCAACCTTCAAAGACATATCAGACTCCTTGTCTGCGATTTATGCACCGATGCGCATTTCGCAGCGGTCGTTATGAAGTGGGTTGAAACTTTAGCACCAAAAGATGCATTTATACGCAAATCTTTTGCATATTCATGCATTGAAACAAACCAGACACATTCACGCGAAGGAATTGACAAATAACAATGGGCCCCATATCGCCCGGTGCACTTTGCGGTGCCGTTGCGATGTGGAGCCCGACGTAGACGGGTATTTAAATTGTTGGAGCCGGCAGGAGAACTCTTTTAGATCTCGACCGACACCCATTCGTCGTGGTTGCAAATGAAGGCCTCCGGCTCCTCGACGCTAAAGAAGACGAGCGTGGGATCGGCTGCGCCCTCGTAGTGCTCGCCTAGGCGCTCTAGGTGCTTCCAGCCAGCCTCGCGCATATCGGGGGCAGCCTGGTCATCCAAGCCGGCGCGCCCGCGCAAAATGAGCCAGCCATGGCCCGGCCACCAACTCGTGGCCTCAAAGCGCTGGTTTTGCAGCAGCTCCTGCCACACATCTTTGGTGCGTGCCGTCACAAACCACAGCTTGCCACCCTGAATCTGCGCAAACGAAAACGGACGCACATGCGGCTGCCCATCCACGCTCGTCGCCAGATACCACGCCGGCACCGACGTCAGATACTCCAACACCGTATTCAATCCGTCCACGTTTTCTCCTGCCACTAGCTAATTTGGAACGGGTAGTTAATGTGAGACACGCTAGAGCTCCAGGCGCTCTTCGCTGCCGTCGATATCACAGAAGCGGGCGGCGATATTGCGCACCGAGAAGAACGCAAGGCGACCGTCGTTGGCGCTCTCGTGATCTTCGCCGATGCCCACCATGTGCTTAAAGCCGGCTTGGCGCACCCGGTCGCTCACGACCGCGTCGTCCTCGAGCGCGGCCTCGCCAGTCAGCACAATCCAACACTCCCCCGGTTTCCAACCCGAAACCTCAAACTTGGGGTTCGCGCTAAGCTCGGCCCACACGTCCTTATCGCGCGAGGTGCAAAACCACAGCTTGCCATCATCGACCATGGCAAACGAGAACGGCCTCACGCGCGGCTGATGTCCGTCCGTCACGTCGATCGTGGCGAGATACCACGCCGGAATACGCCTAAGATACGAACAGGCGCGCTCGAGCTGCGCTGTGCGGTCGTTGTCGGTCATAGGAACCCCTTTCCTGCGCTCAAATCGCGCCTAAACAAGTTGAAGATTGATGACGATGACGCAGATGAGCAGCAACGCCGTCACCACCACCGCCAACGCATCGCCGCGGCCAAATGCAAGCGCATGCAGACGTGTGCGGCCCTGCTCGCCATGATAGCAACGGGCATCCATGGCGGCAGACAACGTCTCGGCATGACGGAACACGTCCGTGAACAGCGGAATCGCCACACTGCCGAGCATACGCACGCCGCCGAGCGGGCCTCCCGTCACGCGCGCACCGCGGCTCGCCTGCGCGTCAGCCGTCTGCTTCATCTCGGTGGCAAACTGCGGCATAAAGCGCAGCGCGATACCCATAATCATGCCGAGCTCGTGCGCAGGAAGTCCCACACGCGCAAACGGCGCGAGCAGGCGCTCAAAGCCCGCGGTGAGGTCGAGCGTCGGTGTGGTGAGCGTGATAGCGCTCATACCGGCCATCATCAAGGTCAGGCGGCACGCCATAAAGGCAGCGGAATGCAGCGAGCCCTCGCTTATCTGCAAAAAGCCGAGCTGCCACAGGATGCGCCCGCTCTGGTCGGAAAACAGGTTGAGCACCGCGACCACCGCGACGATCGCCAGCAGCGGCGCCATCGATGACAGGACGCGACGAGCCGGCACCCGAGACACGGTATAGATCAGGACAACGAAGATTGCGACCGGGACTAGTCCGCGGAAGCTACTGACCGTGAGCGTCGTGATCAGAAACACAAAGCCCAAGAGCAACTTAGTTCGCGGGTCCAGGCGGTGGATTGCACTATCGCCGGGATAGTAGCTGCCAAACGAAAACGCCTCCATTAGCAGCCCTCCTCTTGCGCGACCGTCTTGGATTTAGCAATGTCCGCGACGTTAGAAGGACCGTCCGAGCGACCGATTAGCAGGTCCACCAACTCGTCTGTCAGCGACTCAACCGTATAGAGGCCGTCAAAGCGCAGCGGCACGCCTGCCTTCGCAAGCGCCAGCGCCATGCGCTGGGCAGCGGGAACACCCAAGCCAATCGACTTGAGCTCATCCGCATGCGCAAAAACCTGAGCGGGCGTACCCTCGGCAAACACCGTGCCCTCGTTCATCACGACAATACGGTCGCAGCAATTGGCAAGGTCATCCATACTGTGCGAGACCATGACGACGGTCAGGCCCCCATGGTGAAGTCGATCGATGAGCTCCAAGAAATCACTGCGCGCCGCCGGATCGAGCCCCGCCATGGGCTCATCGAGTACCAGGACCTCGGGCTCCATGGCAAGCACGCCGGCAAACGCCACGCGCCGCTGCTGCCCGCCCGAGAGCTCAAAGGGGCTCTTATCGCCCACCGTGGCCAGGTCGAGGCCCACGCGCGCGAGCGATGACTCAACGCGGCGGGCAACCTCGGCCTGCGACAAGCCAAGGTTATGCGGACCAAATGCCACGTCCTGTGCCACGGTCTCGGCAAACAGCTGACGCTCTGGATACTGAAACACCACGCCGACCTTTGCCTTAACCGCGGCGGCATCTTTCTTGTTTGCCAGGTCGAGCCCCAACGCGTAAACGGAACCCTCCTGCGGGCGGATTAATCCGTTGAGATGCTGAACCAGCGTCGACTTACCCGAACCGGTATGGCCCGCAAGACCCAAGAACTCGCCACGACGCACCGTCAGCGATACATCACGCAGTGCCCACGGACTGCTGGGGTCGTTGCCCCAGAGAGCCTGTTTGTTCGATGCGCCCTCGACGGCTGAGCGCTTGCGCCAACGGCGACGCTCGCGGGCGCTCAGCGAATAGCTATGCGAGAGATGCGAAATCTCGATAACGGGCTCCGACGCGGCCATCCCGTCGGCTGCAGAGGATGCATTGTCAAGCATACGAGAATCGGATGCGGAAGGCTGCACTGCGACGTCCGCCCCGCTCCGCTCGGCATAAACCTGTGCAATCTCGGCGACCATATCTGCCTCGCGCACCTGCGCGCAAACGGGCACGCCCTTCTCACGAAGTGCCCTACCTAGACAGCACGACGCCGGCATATCCAGGTTGAGCTGCGCAAGTTCGTCTGCCCGCGTCAAGATTTCCTCGGGCGTACCGAGCATGGCAACGCGCCCCGCCCGAAACACCGCGACACGATCGGCCTCGGCGGCCTCTTCCATAAAGTGCGTAATCATCACGATGGTCATGCCGCGATCGTGCAACGCACGGCAAGCCTTCATAAGGCCCTGACGTCCACGCGGATCGAGCATCGAGGAAGCCTCGTCCAATATGAGCACGCGCGGTTCCATGGCGAGCACGCCGGCAAGCGCCACGCGCTGCTTTTGGCCGCCCGAAAGCGCGTGGGTCTCATGGCGCTCAAAGCCCACCAGGCCCACGCCCTTCAGCGCCTCGCGTACGCGCTGCGCAATTTGTACCGATGGCACGCCAAGGTTTTCGGGACCAAACGCAACGTCATCTTCGACAAGCGTTGCCACCAGTTGATCATCGGGATTCTGGAATACCATGCCCGCGGTCGAACGAATGTCATAGACCAGCTCGGGGTCGGACGCATCCATGCCGTTGATACGTACCGTGCCCGCATCGGGCTGCAACAGTGCATTCAGATGCTTGGCATACGTCGACTTACCCGACCCATTGCCACCGAGGATGCAGAAAAACTCGCCGTCCTCGATGTTTAGATCGACGCCGTCGAGTGCCGGTGCGGCACCGTCATAGCTAAAGGAAACGCCCCGACACTCAATCATGCGCGGCCTTTGACCTGGTCCTTTTTAGGCGTGATGAGGTTGGAGACCGCCTTGTACACCGCGAGCGTCAATACCGAGTTAAGCACGGTCTTGATAAGGTTGAACGGCAGCACGGCAGGAATCATGAGCGGGGCGATCACATCGACCGAGCCATACCAGAACCAAACGCCAATGGTCAGATTCGCAACCATAGAAAGCACCGTAGCGGCAATAACGCCCAGTGCCAGGCCAATCACGGCACCCTTGTAGGTGTGCATCTTCTGGTAAACGATAGCCGCAGGCAGAATATAGCCCAGCGTGGCAACCAAGTTCATAAGCGCACCGACCCAATCGCCCGTGGTAAGCGCATGGATAACGATCGCCATGGCGGCAACAGCGGTGCCGGCACCAGGGCCATACGCAAATCCACACACCATCGCCGGCACCAGCGACGGGTCGTAGGTCAAAAACGGCGCCGAAGGAAGGATAGGCAGCTGCACGTACATAAACAGGGCGCCCAAGGCGCACATCAACGCCATGGTAACGAGCTGTTTGGTGCTCCACCTATTCGTGTTCTCAAAATGGATATGCTGCGACTGTTCAGACATAAGATCACCTGCCTCTTTCATCCGGACTCTAACCGTTGGTACTGGGATCTCACCAGTTCAGCCGGCATGCGAACCAACGCACGCACGGGTCGCGGACTCATCGGCTCGATCGCAGGCATCTCGCCTGCGCCACGGCGTCCCTTTGACACCGCCCGATTTACCGCCAGTGGGGAATTCCACCCCGCCCTGAAACAGCAACTGCAAGTGTAGCACGGGCAGGTTTTCGCGCAAGCATGCCAAGGGTAATTTATGGTGGGAATCAGTTGCCGCAACAACCACGTCTCTCACTCACCCCAAAGTGGTGCGCTTTTCGCGGCTTTGCCGCGAAACAGCAACCGGGACACGTATCCCTATCAACCACGATCTCCGCCCACGCCGACCTCAAGGCCGTAAACGTAGGGGATCCGGGGGGCGTGACGGGGGTTTCTCTCCGGAACATTCCGCAGGACGCAAAGGGGCTCCGCAGCGCGAAGCGCGATGCGAAGCCTCTTTGCATGTCCGAAGACGTTCCGGAGAGAAGCCCCGTCACGCCCCCGGATTCCCGGTGGGAGTTCTAGACCTTGTCGGCCTTAGTACATACCGCCGCCCTGCTGACCAGCGGTGGCAGCAGCGATAGCGTCCTCAAGCTGAGTGTTCTTGGGCACATCGGAGACGGTAGCCTCGGTGATGAGGATCAGACTAGCGACAGAAGCAGCGTTCTGCAGGGTGACGCGGCTGACCTTGACGGGGTCGAGGACGCCCATCTCGATCATGTCGCCCCACTCGCCGTTGGCAGAGTTGAGACCCTGGCCAGCAGGCAGCTCGGCAACCTTGTCGACCACGACAGCGCCCTCAAAGCCAGCGTTCTTGGCGATGGTGGCGACCGGAGCGGTCAGAGCCTTCTTGACGATGTCGACGCCGATCTTCTCCTCGGGGTCGTCGATCTCGACAGCATCGAGCGCAGGAGCAGCGTCCATGAAGGCGACGCCGCCGCCGGCGACGATGCCCTCCTCGACAGCAGCGCGGGTAGCCTGCAGGGCATCCTCGACGCGGTGCTTGATCTCCTTGAGCTCGGACTCGGTAGCAGCGCCGACCTTGATGACGGCAACGCCACCGGAGAGCTTTGCCAGGCGCTCCTGGAGCTTCTCACGGTCGAAGTCAGAGGTGGTGTTCTCCATCTCACCCTTGATCTGAGCGATACGAGCGTCGATGGCCTCCTTGGAGCCAGCGCCGCCGACGACGACGGTGTTGTCCTTGGAGATGGTGACGGACTTAGCGGTACCGAGCATATCGGCGGTGATGTCAGCGACCTTTACACCCAGCTCGTCCAGAGCAGCCTGGCCACCGGTGAGGACGGCGATGTCCTCGAGGATGCGCTTGCGGCGATCGCCGTAGCCCGGAGCCTTGACGGCGCAGACGTTGAGGGCGCCACGGATCTTGTTGAGGACCAGGGTCGGCAGAGCCTCGCCGTCGATGTCCTCAGCAATGATGAGCAGGCCACGGCCGGCGCGCTGGACAGCCTCGAGAACAGGCATGATGTCCTGAACGCTGGAGATCTTCTGGTCGGTGATGAGGATGTACGGATCCTTCATCACGGCCTCCATGCGGTCGTTGTCCGTGACGAAGTAAGCAGAGACGTAGCCCTTGTCGAACTGCATGCCCTCGACGGTGTCGATGGTAATGTCGAACGTCTGGGAATCCTCGACGGTGATGACGCCGTCCTTGCCCACGACCTCCATGGCCTCGGCGATCTTCTCGCCGACCTCGGGGTCACCAGCGGAGATGGTGCCGACGGAAGCGATCTGCTCCTTGGTCTCGACCGGCTTGGCCTGCTTCTTCATCTCGGCGACGGCGGCGTTGACGGCCTTGTCGATGCCGCGACGGATGGCCAGCGGGTTAGCGCCAGCAGCAACGTTGCGCAGACCGTCGTTGACGATGGCCTGAGCGAGCAGGGTTGCGGTGGTGGTGCCGTCACCCACGGTGTCGTTGGTCTTGGTGGCGACCTCCTTCACCAGCTGGGCACCCATGTTCTCGATGTTGTCCTCGAGCTCAATCTCCTTGGCGACGGAAACGCCGTCGTTGGTGATGGTCGGGGCACCGAACGTGCGCTGCAGCGCAACGTAGCGACCCTTGGGGCCCATGGTGACGGTAACGGCGTCGGCCAGAGTGTTGACGCCCTTGGCAAGCTTAGCGCGGGCATCGGTGTTGAACGTAATGTTCTTTGCCATGGTAGGTAATCCTCCAAAAGAAATGTGACTCGCGTCGCCGCTTCCGAGTCCTATGCGGCGGACGCGTTCAAAGACGAATCAGAGATTCTGACGAAACTAGGCCTCGACAACAGCGTAGATGTCGTCGGCGCGCATCAGCAGATACTTCTCGCCGTCGACCTTGACCTCGTTGCCACCGAACTTACCGTAGATGACAACGTCACCGACCTTGACGTCCATGGGAATGCGCTCACCCTTGTCGTTGACCTTGCCAGCGCCAACGGCAACGATGGTGCCACGCTGCGGCTTCTCCTGGGCGTTGCTGGCGATATACAGACCAGAAGCGGTCTTCTGCTCGGCCTCGTCGGGCTTGACCAGAACACGATCTGCAAGCGGCTTCAAAGACGACATGCTTGTCTCCTCCTTTTTGGGCCGCGCGGTTATACCACGCGAATTAACCCTTTTTGTTTGCGTACGCGTTGAATGGTACCCACGAATGGCGGGTTATACAACACGGAGTCAAAAAATCTTATTTTTTGGCACTTAGATTTTCTGAATGCCGGGGGATAACTTAGCGGTGACTCCCGTGTGGCTCCGGAGGGGCGGGGCATAAGGTTTCCTGCTCGGGCAGTCCTGCTCGCACGAAGGCCACATTAAGTGGCCTTCGGCTCGTGCGGAACTCGCGATAAACCTTATGCCCCCCTCCGGAGCCACACGGGAGGCAGGTTAACTTATTCGGGCCCGGCATTCAGAAAAGTCAGTGCAGCAAAATGGCGATGCGAATGGGATTCACAAGAAAGGGGGCACGTTGTCGAAACGTGCCCCCTTAAGTTGCGGTGGAATATGGACTGTTTTTGGCTGTTGGGGTGTTATTTAGTCCGTATTTCACCGCAACCGAGGACGGAATGTGGGACTAACGCTCGTAGATAAGATTGCCGGCTAGGTAGGTAGCCTGAACCTTGGTGGCCTGGAGCTCTTGGGGGTCGATGGTGAGCGGGTTTTGGTCCAGGACTACCAGATCGGCGTATTTGCCGGGCTCCAAGCTGCCGAGGTTTTGCTCGTCGCCCGCTGCGTACGCGCTGCCCAGGGTGTAGTTGCGCAGGGCTGTTGCTGCATCGATGCGCTCGCTCGGCAACCAGCCGCCCTCGGGCCAGTGGCTGCGGGGGTCCTGGCGCGTGATGGCCGTGTAGAGCACGTTCATGCTGGTAACAGCTGTTATGGGGCTATCGGTGCCGAAGGCTTGGCGAATGCCGCGCTGCTTATAGGTTGCGAACGGCCACATGATGCGGCTGCGCTCCAGGCCCAGGTCGCGCTCCGGTCCACCCGGGTCGAGTGTAATGTGGCAGGGCTGGCTCGAGGCAACGACGTTAAGCTTGCGCAGACGATCGATGTCCTCGGGCAGCAGATTCTCCAAATGTTCAAGCGTATTATGGCCGTGCCGGGGCAAGCCGTAGAGTTCCGCGGCCTCCTCAAAGATATCGAGTGCGGCATGGATGGCGCCGTCGCCGATGACGTGGATGCGCACGATATGGCCGCGCTCCGCGGCCGCCAGAACCAGCTTGCGCATGCGCTCGGCGGGAACCGTCAGGCGACCTTGATCGCCCGGGAAGCGCGGATTGGTATAGGGCTCGGTGAGATAGGCCGTGTGTTCGCTCGACACGCCGTCGAAGAACTGCTTAAAACCCGGCGCCGAAAGCAGCGCGTTGTTCGCGTAACGTACCTGCAGCTCTTCTAGACGCGACTGATCATCCAGCAGCGTGGGAAACAAATGGGCGCGGATGCCCAGCTTGCCGGCTGCCTGCAGTTTGTCGTAGACGTCGTCGCGGATAAAATCGCAGCCCGGCATGGGCATGAGCGACATATCGCATATCGAGGTGATGCCCTGCTCGGCCATACGCCTCATTTGATCGGCGTAAGCGCTTGCAATGCGATCCTCCCCCAGCCACTCAAGGCAGCGCGGCAGCAGCTGCATGGCAGCCGCCTCGTGAGCGATACCCGTGAGCTCGCCGTTTGCGTCCTTGTCGTAGCTACCGCCCGCTGGCGGCTCGCTGTCGCGTGTGACGCCGAGCGCCTCGAGTGCGCGGCTGTTGAGCCAAAGCGTGTGCCCGTCGCCCGAATACATAACGCAGGGACGATCGGGGAATGCCGCATCGAGCGACGCCTTGGTAGGATGCTCGGGCGGGTCCCAACGGTAGTCGCGCCAGCCCTGTGTCACAACCCAAGCGTCGTCGGGCAGGTCCTGGGAAAACTCGAGCGCATGTTGCACCAGCGCCGCCTCGGACGTGCCCATATCCATGAGCATGTACGGCGAGGAACCGACCGAGGTATGGAAGAAGTGCAGATGAGCGTCATGGAAACCGGGGCAGACAAACTGCTCGCCGTAGTCGATAACCGACGTAGCGGCAGGAGCGGTGGCGATCACGTCATCGGGCGCACCGACTGCGACGATACGGTCGCCTGCGATGGCAATCGCCAGCTCGCGGGCGGTATCGATGCCGTCCTGCGCGGTAAAGACGTTCTTGGAGCGGATAATCCGATCGATATGTTGCATGGGCATCCCCATCTCTGGCAGGAAATTCAACACCCCCGAGTGTACTCCCCCGCCCTTGTAACAAAACCCCAAGCGGCAAACGGCAACTTTACCAGCCCTAGCGGCAGGTGGCATACTGGAGAGAGCCTGTACGATTTTGCGATCAACCCAGCAAGGAGCAAATCGACCATGACGAAGACCAAGGCACAGCAGATTATGGCGGCGACCGAGGCTCGCGCGGCTGACGACGTCACCGCAGCCATCAAAGATATCGCTACCGAGTTTGAACCCTATATCATCAAGCAGCGCCGGCACTTCCATAAGCACCCGGAGCTGAGCCTTGCCGAGGAGCGCACGACCTCCGACATCGCCAACCAGCTCGACGCCATGAATATCCCCTACGAGCGTCCCCTTAAGACGGGCCTTGTGGCGACCCTTCGCGGTACCGCGCCGGATGCCTACCGCGAGGACGGCACGCCACGCCGCCGCATCCTGCTGCGCGCCGACATCGACGCCCTGCCCGTCACCGAGCAGACCGGCGAGGAGTTCGCCAGCGTCAACGAAGGCTGCATGCACGCCTGCGGCCATGACTGCCACATCGCCATGATGCTCGGCACGCTGCAAATCCTGCGCCATATGACCGACGACATCCACGGCGAAGTCCGCATCGTATTCCAGCCCAGCGAGGAAAACGGCCAGGGCGCTAAGCTCATGATCGGCACGGGTGTGCTCGACGGCGTCGATGGCGCCTACGCCGCGCACATCTGGAGTGAGGTCGACGCCGGCACCGTGAGCTGCGAGCCCGGACCGCGCATGGCCAATACCGACTGGTTCCGCATCGATGTCCGCGGCACCTCGTGCCATGGCGCCATGCCCCAGCGCGGCCACGACGCCGTTATGGTTGCCGCCGAGATCGTCAACGCCCTGCAGACCATCGTCTCGCGCGAAATCAGCCCCTACGAGCCGGCTGTCATCACCGTCGGCGAGTTGCACGGCGGCACCGCGCGCAACGTTATCGCCGGCACGGCCTACCTCGCCGGCACGGTGCGCACCTACGGCGATTCGACCCACGAGGAAATGCCGGAACTTATGCGCCGCATCGTGGAGCATACCGCGGCCGCCTTGGGCGCCGAGGCAGAGCTCACCGACTACACCATCGCCAACTACAAGGTCGAAAACGAGGTCGCCTCGAGCGAGCGCTGCCGTCAGGCTGTAATCAAATGCCTGGGTCCCACCGGTCAAGGCCATTACCGCGGCACGCTTTCGGGCGAGGATTTTTCGGAGTACCTGCGCCGCGTACCGGGCGTGCTCGCCTTTGTAGGTACGCGCAACCCCAAGATTGGCGCCACGTACGCCCAACATTCCTGCTTCTACAAGATCGACGAGACCGTGCTGGCAAAGGGCTCCATGGTGGCCGCCCAGTATGCTATCGACTTTTTGGCCGAGCCCACGCAAGAGGAGCTCGACGGCCCCGCGATTACCGCGGTCGCCGAAACCAACCCCGATCTGGCCGCCAAGTTGCGCTCTGCCAAGGCGACGACCGCCGAGGCTCGCGACGCCATCCATGATGCCCGAACGGCTCGCCATGCCGCGATCAAGGGCATCCACGACGCACGCGCTGCTGCACGCCGCGAGGAGAAGCACGACGAGTAGTCGTCACACCCATCCATAACAGCCTGGCTAAAGCAGAGCGGGGGCGGACGTGTCGAAACGTCCGCCCCCGCTCATTCTTCAAGCGCTATTTCTACCATTTCTACCCCGTCCCCAAATGGCAGACGGCATGGCTACTCGTCCTGAGGCTCCTCGTCGGAGCTTGGCTCGGACGCCGACTCAGGTGCAGGTGCCGGCTCAGGATCAGGCTCGGGCGCAGGCGCAGGCTCGGGCTCAGATGCCGTCTCAGACTCGGGCGCCGGCTCAGGCTCGGGCGCCGGCTCAGACTCGGTCGCGGGCTCGGGTGCAGGTGCCGGCGAAGCATCCGGAGCACCGTAACCCGAAGGAGCGGACTTCTTCTCGAAGGGCAACACAAAAGTCAGGACGTCGTCCTTATCCTCATCGGCCCACTCGCTTGCATAGCGTGCGGCCCAATAGCCAACGGCACGGTGCTTGAGCATCTTGCCAAAGACCGTAAGAAATACGGTGACGAAAGCGACCAGCACCAAGAACAGCGCGAGCGTGACGCCACCGCCGGTAACAATTGCCTCAATACCCGTAGGACGATAGTAGTAGCTATACATACCGACAGAGGCAATGGCGCCAAAGACGACCGTCAAGATCCATGTGACAACGTTGGCGACCAGGCCCGTCAAAAACTCGGGAAGGAACGAAGCACAGAACAGCTTGGTCTTGTTGTGCTTAAACGCCGCCCAGACCTTATCGAGCGAAAACGCGCTCTCGACGCGACCGGTCACCGCAAAGTGCATCACGGCGATGTCGGCGAACATCTTAAAGAAGACACCCAGAATCGCCGAGGCAATTAGCGCCAAGACAAGCAGGCCGAGCGAACCGAACAGCGCAGCCTCGAGCGCATAAGAGCCGTAATAAGAATACGAGCCCGCGGCGCCAATTACCACGCCCTCCACCAGCGAAAGCACTACACCGATAACGGGAATGGCAGCGATAACCTCGAGCACGACCGAAATAACGCTCGAAAAGACTCCGAGACCAAACGACGTGGAACGCATGAGTGGACGGTCCATGCCGTCATCGACCTTAAGCGACAGATCGCGACCCCACTCGATACCAAAGCCCGAACCGCACACGCTCGCAATGCAAGCTGCCAAAAAGCCGATGGCAGCCGCAATGCCGCCAATAACGGGAATAAACAACACGAGCACCGACACAACGCAAATCAGCGCCGGCAAAAACGCGATTTGGCATACACGCTGAAGCACGCCCGGAGTCTTGGTCATATCTTGGAACGCCTGAGCCACACAGCCCTTTGGCGCATTCGCCACGGGCGGTTGCGGAACAAACTGCTGGGGCTGGGGCTGTCCCTGGGGAGCGGGGCCAGTGGCACCGGCATTAGGAGCACCACACGCGCCGCAGAACTTGTCGTTATCGCCCATGGGGGCGCCACACTGCGAGCAGAACATAGAATCATCCCTTCGTATCTTGAACGAATCACTTGGATCGCAAACGATGTCTTTAGCATCATTATCGCCCAATGTGGGATCAAATACTCAAAGATGACCGATTTGCAAGATACACGGCGCCAGCAGGCGGTTCGTTAAATACGTCTGTGCTAGTTCGTTCCGCGGAAGCCCTTGCCGACGATCTCGGAGCTGTCGACGATCGTGATAAAGGCACCCGGATCGACCTCGCGCGCATAACGGCGCAGCTGCACGGCCTCGCGACGGCTCAGCACGCTCATAATCACCGTCACGCACTTGCCCGAGAAGGCACCGTAGCCGCGGCTGATGGTCGCCGTGCGGTTGAGATGCTTGACGATAAACTCCTCGACCTTAAGGGGCTCGGAACAAATGACCGTGCAGACTTTGCGCAGGTGAATGCTCTCAATGGCTTTGTCGACCACGAGTGTCTTGGCAAACAGGCCGAGCACGCAATACAGACCGACACGCGGGCCATACAAAAAGGCCGCGATGGTCACGATGCCGATATCGACCAGCAGCAGGGCGCGGCCAATCTCGAGCGTCGTGCGGCGCTTGAGGATCATGGCAAGAATGTCCGTGCCACCCGTCGAGGCGCCGATGTCAAAGACAATAGCGCTGCCGAGCGCCGGCAAGATGACGGCAAAGCACAGGTCGAGCCACATATCACCCGTCAGAGAGACATCGGTCGGAATAAAGAGTTCAAACAGCGAAACATAGGCGGACAAAGCAAACGAAGCGAAGACGCTCCAAAGAATCGCCTTGCGCTCCAAAAAGATAAAGCCCAAAACGACGAGAACCGCGTTAATAATCCACATAAAGACGCCAACGGGCAGGGTCGGGAACAGCGTGGACAGAATGACCGACACGCCCGAGGTGCCGCCAAAAGCAAAGTGATTAGGGGTTTTAAACGCAACGATGGCGAAGGCCGTAAGAATCAGGCCCAGATTGAGCTCAGCAAAAAAGCGCGGGAAGCCCGGCTCCTGGCTGCGCTTTTGACCGGCACGCTCGCCGCGCTCGATATCGGTGCGATCAACCACGCACTCCATCGGCACCACGGGAGGACGATGCATCTCCTCGGCAGCACGCGATGCCGCCTCTGCCGCGGCGGCCTCAATCGCCCATGCCTGGCTTTCTGTTTCGTGCTCGTCAGCCATTACGGCAACCCCTCGTTAACAATTTGGAAACAATGCGCCCATTAGGGTAACGCGGAACGCGACGATTGCAACCCCTAGTTAGACGAGCGGTATGCCTACATCGGGGGGCATACAAATAACGGCCGGCCACGCTTTTGATTGCGCGGTCGGCCGTTTAACGTTTTCGCAGATAAAACCTGCCAAAACAAACCTGTCCCTTTTTGGAAGGTTATTCGTGCTGGCTGGTGCGGTGCTCGTACTCCTCGGGGGTGATGACGTCCTCGATGCGCAGGTTGACGCCCGCCACCTCAAGGCCGGTCATCGCGGCAAGGCGCTCGGTGACACGCGCCTTGACATCGTCGAAGATCGCGGGCGCATAGGCGCCGTACTCGATAATGACGGAGATGTTGACGACCACGCGATTGTCATCAGTGACCTCGACCGTCACGCCCTTGGTCAGATTCTCGGCACCAAACTGCTCCTGCACAAAGTGCATAAGGTTACCCTTCATGCCCAGAACGTGCGGAACCTCGCGGGTGGCCATGGCAACGATCTTCTCGATCACACCGTTGGAATAGGTCAGCGAGTCCTCGGACTCGTCCGCCTCCTCGTCGTCCTCATCCTCATCGGACTCGACCTCGACAAGAGCCTCGTCCTCGAGCGTCACATCCTCGGCTTCGGCGACGACCGCCTCGTTCTCCTCGAGCTCGGTATCGGCCACATCGACCTTCGTATTAAAAGCCATGGTTCCTCCTTATGCCTGCCGCAGATGCGACAGTCGAATACATATTAGCGGCCGCTAAACAGACGGCCGAAGAAGTTGACGATCCCGTTCTCGCCGTCGCGAATTTGGCCGATCACAGCGCCGATCAGCACGAAGAATGCGATGACGAGCGTGTCCCACAGGCCGAGCGTGAGCACCAACACGGCGAGGATAAAGCCAGCGACGGCACCGAGCGTGGTGTTGGGATGACGCACAGCATAGCTCCAGATGGCAGCGCCCGTACCCTTGATGAGACCCATAGCCTCGTCAAAATCCACGGCTGCCGCGTCTTGTAACTCGGTTGCCTCTGCTTTGGAATCAAAAGGTTCGCTCGCCGGCGTGGCGCTCTGGTCAATCGTCAGGCGCGGCGTACGAGCGGTCTTATCTTGATTGGTATCACTCACCGGAAACCTCCACGGTCTGGACGGTAGTCTTGGACGGCAAAAAACGGACGCGTGCGGTCGTGCCCGGCGTGCCGAGCATGGTGTCGCAAGCTTCTTCGATGCGCTGTTGCATCGCGGTAGCCAGAGATGCCACGTCCTTATCGTCAAGCGCGATAGCCTCGACCTTAAATCGGACGTGCGAATCGTCGGGGCCTTGGACGCGGGCCTCGACATGCTCGACCATCACGCGGTCGTCGCGCTCGGCAGCAGCCCTGGCACACGAAGAAAGCGCCGCAAGGGTGACCTCGATATTGCGCTCCCCCGCCGGATGCACGCAGGACGGCTCGCGACGAGCAAACATCAGGCGGAAGAAGCTTACCAGCACGCCGATCGCCACAACTCCGCCGCATGCCGTCACGACCATGCGCGGCATGGGGTCGCGCATCAGCAGCATAAAGCGATACGTATACGGCCCCCAAAACTGGCAGACAAGCGTACCCAGCGCCACGATGGTGGCGGCAAGATACACGATCGCTAGGGCTCGTTTGAGTACGCGCACGCGGCGCTCCCTTCAAATCTCGGCTCTCGAAATGCAAAACGGTTCGCATCATTATAAAAGAGCCGGGTCCGGTGCTCTACGCACGCGGATCCGGCTCATCTATTCCACGAGGCTTGCATGCTCGCTTCATTATGCCCAGATATGCACGGCTTAACCCGTGCGGGCGCTACTCCTCCTCGAGGGCAGCGATGACCTCGTCGGTCATGTCCATGGTGCTGTAAACATCCTGGACGTCGTCGAGCTCCTCAAGACGGTCGATGAGGCGCTGAACCTTCTTGGCGTCGGCGCCAGAAACCTCGGTCGGGGTGGTCGGGACCATGGTGGTCTCGGAGCCCTTGACCTGGACGCCCTGCTCCTCGAGCGCCTTGGAGACAGCCATAACGTCGTTGGCAGCAGTCCAGACGATCCACTCCTCGCCGGCGTCCTCGTAGTCCTCGCCACCGGCCTCGGCGATGGCCATCATGAACTCATCCTCGTCACCGGCAGCACCGTTGGCGATCATGGTCTCCTTCTTAGCGTTCTCGTCCAGGATCTCCTTGGCGACGACGATCTGGCCCTTGCGCTCAAACTGGAAGGCGACGGAGCCGGAGGTGCCCAGGTTGCCACCAGCGTGGGAGAAGGCGGAACGGACATCAGCGGCGGTACGGTTGCGGTTGTCGGTCAGGCAGTCGACGTAGACGGCGACACCGGCGGGACCGTAGCCCTCGTACACGATGTTCTCGTAGACGGCGGCGTCAGCACCCGAGCCAAAAGCCTTGTCGATAGCGGACTTGATTTTGTCCTTAGGCATGGACTGAGCCTTGGCCTTGGCAACGGCAGCGGCGAGGCTGGCGTTGTTCTCGGGCAACGGGTCACCGCCGAGACGGGCAGCAACGGTGATGTTGCGGCTGAGCTTGGAGAAGAGGGCGGAACGCTTGGCGTCCTGCGCGCCCTTACGATGCTTGGTTGTGGCCCACTTAGAGTGTCCGGACATACGTGTCTCCTATCGGTTTCGACCTAAAGCCCAGCGCAGATGCTCGGGCAATATAAACAAACGTCGTTATGATATACCTACTGGCCTGCGAGATAAACCCCAAAATGAAGGCGTCGTGATGATGGCCCCTTTGGTGCAAAGAAACCTGACCTCAATGCACCAAGTTAGAACCAGAGGAAGTCGCTGCGGGTGATGGTGGCGCCGATGGCAAAGGGCATGCAGGCGATGACCGGATACAGGTAGCGCATGTAGGTCGAGCCGTTGCAGGGACCGATCAGGCACACGGCGAGCACGCCCAAAAGCGGCACCCAAATGGCCAGCCCGCGCCACGAATGACGACGTAGCAGATAGGCCACCACGGCGATCATGATCCACACATAGGTGGCCGAGCTCATGGCGAGCGAGATAAACGGGATGCGTTGTACTGCCACGCGATACAGGTTGATCAGGTGGTCGCACCAGCGCACAACCTTGCTATCGACCGGATGGAAGTCAAAGTACTTGAGGTTATCGGGCTTCGCCATGATCTCGGCACTGCGCGCCGTGCTGTAGACCCACGCATCGCGGGCACTCGGATAAAAGTAGCCGTAGTAGTTATTGATAAGCGCCGAGATATAACACTCGGGATCCTTTTTGAACATCTGGGCCCACACCTCGAAATAGGCCTTGATGTCCTCCTGCGAGGCGTACTCGTTAAAGCAATTTTTGACGGCGTCCGACTTATCCGGGTTGTAGCGGCGGCCCAGATTCTCGTACTTGAGCACACGGTCGATCACGGCACGCTCTTCGTCGGTCACCAAGCCGTCGCAAGGAGCCTCCACGATGGTGCCGTCCTCCTTAACCGTGGGGTTGACGCCCGAGTTGAGGCCGTCGTGCTTTTGGACGAAACGAGCCGTCTGCTGGAACGGAATCGAGAGGATTTCGCGCTTGGAACCAGGCGTGATGTCGTGCGCCGGCATAAAGACCTTGGTGAAGTACATATTAGAGGCAAGACAGAGTGCAAGCACCACAAGAACTCCCACCCAGCGGAAACGCGGGATGGCGCCCGAAGGCGCAGCACCATCCTGCTTGGCCGCGCGGCGAGCCACATGCGCGTCCCATGCGCAAAACGCCGCCGCGATTACGCATGCTGCCAGGGGAAACACCAGGCCGCCGTTGCGCAGAAACGTGGAACCCATGGCGCCCAGAGCGAGCAGCAGCCAGTCATGGCGCGCAAAGAGCACGGGCCTCTGTTCGCCCGCACGCTCGGCATTGGCATCGCGACGGGGCAGGCCGCAGGCCACGAGCTTCACGGTCTGCACCAACAGCACCAAAAACGCGTCGGCAAACAGCACATCTTTGGTAAGCAGGGCCGCGTAATTGGAGAACATGGGCATAAACACAAAGAACAGCAAGATCACGCCGCGGACCGGCAGGCTCACGCCCAGCTTGCGCAGCGACGAGATGGAATAGGCCATGCAGGCGGCCGTAATGACGAACTGAGCGCAGGTGTAAATGGCAAGACCTGCGTTGGCGCTGTTGAACAGTGAAAGCCCCAGATGGACGCACGAACCGATGATAGCCGTGTGCACCACGGGGTGATGTCCGTTGAGCAACACATTGGGATTGAGCAGACGCAGGTAGTCACTCGTGCCGTTGGGATAGTTGAACCACTGGCGAATCTGCGCACCCGTATCTCCCATAAAAAGGCCGGGCAGCGAAGCGATGAGCGTGGGCGCCCAGGCGATCATAAGCACCAGGAAGGGCCCGGCAAAGGGATGGACCGAGAGCACGGCGTGAGCCACACGCCATACGCGGCCAAAGTGCGCTTCGGAAAACGGAATGCGCCGAGAGCTCAGCCAATCTAGACACTCAAAGGCAAGGTAGAAGGCAACGACCGCCAAGAGCATCCAGCCCGCACCGCCTATCCAGGCGCAGATGATGCGCGCCTTGTCGCCGAGCACGATCTCGGCCGAATCGGTGAGGTCGTAGCTGTGGCCAAACACCATGCAGACGGCAAAGAACAGCGACGGAAGGATCACCGAGGGACGCCAGGCGTCGCCGCGGCCAAAGAATACGTAGCGAAACGGCAGCGTGAGCAGGCAGGCAAGCGCAAGCAACATGACCGCGTCGGTATGGCCGGCAAACGAGAGGAGCACCTCGTAGCACACGTACAGCATGCCCGAGGCTTTGGGGTCAATCGCCAAGACCGCGTTGCTCGACACCGGGGCGGGATCGATGGAAAACGCCGTGGTCGCCAACAGCGCGAGCAAAAATGCAATGAGCGTCTGCTTGGCGGGATAGCGCTTAAACCAGACGATGCGGGCAGCGTCGCGCGCAGCCGTTGTGGAGAGGTCGGAATCCTTCACAGTCCGAAAGCCTTTCTAGAAACCTATCAAACTCGGCAAAACCACCACAAAGGTGCCTGTCCCCTTTGTGGTGGTTTTGGTTAGGCGTCGAGGTAGATGCGCTGGGGGCGATTGCGGTGTCGGGCGAAGATGACGAGCGCCAGGCCCGCAATCACGAGTGGCAGACTCAACAGCTGACCCATGGTGATGACGCCACCAAGCAGATAGCCCAGCTGGGCATCGGGCACGCGCACAAACTCAATCAAAAAGCGAACGATGCCGTAGCCCATCACAAAGACGCCCATAAACGTGCCTTGGGGCAGTAGCGGTTTTTTGCGGCTGAGCACCTGCAGAATGCAGAAGAGCACGATGCCCTCAAGAAATGCCTCGTAGAGCTGGGAGGGGTGACGCGGCATATCCCCCGCGGTGCCACCGAAGACCACGCCCCAGGGCAGATCGGTCGGCTTGCCCCACAGCTCACCATTGACAAAGTTGGCACAACGGCCCAGGCACAAGGCCAGCGGCGCGCCTATGACGGCAAGATCTGCCAAAGTCCAGGCATCGAGCTTATACATGCGGCACACGATGATGCCGCCGATAATGCCGCCCACCAAGCCGCCATGGAAGCTCATGCCGCCCTCGTTGGTGGCAAAGATCTCGAGCGGGTGCGCCCAGTAGTAGCCATCACCATAAAAGACGACGTAGAACAGGCGCGCACCGATAATTAGGCCAAAGACCACGCCGACCACGACACTCGTCAGGTCGTCAATCGTGATGTTAAAGCCCCAGCGACGCTGTGTGCGGTACATGACGACCGCCGTGAGCAGAGCGCCGACCACGTAGGCCAGGCCGTACCAGTAGATGGTGATGGGGCCCGCCGAGATCGCGACAGGATCAAGCATATGGTAGAAGTCGTTGAGCATGTCGACCCTCCTACTCCCTACATACAAATGCGGCCGCGGGCCTTGCGCTCGCAGCCGCATATTTGGGCGTAACGTCTATGCGGAGTATGCCGTCCGCAGCTTTCGCATCTTAGAACGGCGCATACTCGTCGTACAGGTCGTCGGTCTCGCCGGAGGCATTGATCTGCTCAACGCGCGTAACGCCGGGCACGTGCTCCTTCAGGATGCGCTCGATGCCCATGGACAGGGTCAACGCGCTCATGGGGCAGCCGGCGCAGGCGCCCTGCAGCTCCAGCTTGACGACACCCTCGTCGTCGACGCCCACATACTCCATATCACCGCCATCGGCCTGCAGGTTGGGGCGAATCTCTTCAAGAACCTTCTTAAGCAGCTCTTCGTTAACAGCCACAGGGGCTCCTTTCTCACAATAACGCGGGCACGCCCGCGGACAGAAGCTATGTTACTACAGCCATGTACCCGCTCACGAGCCGTCCATGCGCGCAGACGCGACTTTCACGAGTAGTCAATTTGGGACGGGGCTCTTTGAGCTGCGTTCGTCGTCAGATAGCGACAACGCATATTACTGTCGAGCCTGTCCCCCGGTACCAATCTGAACATCGACGATGACCTGGCGGTAGCTGATGCCGCAAGAGTCAAGAATGCGGCGGCTGATACGGCCATCATCGGTGTCGGCGTACTTGTTGTCCAGGTAGACAACCTCGCCCACGCCCACCTGCGCCAAAATCTTGGCGCAGTCGTGGCACGGAAACAGCGTGACGTAGACCGTGGAACCCTCGAGGTCCTTGAGCGAACCACGGTAGTTGAGCACGGCGTTGGCCTCGGCATGGACCACGTAGTTGTGCTTGTCCTGCAGCGGGTCGTCGCTCGTACCCCACGGGAAAAAGTCGTCGTTGAGCGCCGAGGGTGTACCGTTGTAGCCCACCGAAAGGATGCGGTGGTTGGTGTTGGCGATGCACGCACCCACCTGCGTGTTGGGGTCCTTGCTGCGGCGCTGCGCGGCAATGGCCACGCTCATAAAGAACTCGTCCCAGCTAATGACGTCCAGGCGCTTGCCTGACGAAGTTTGATGAAGATCGTCCGACATGGCAGACACCTCCGTAATCGCAATAGTTTAACCCATTGTAGCAGGTGAAAGGTGGGGGCGTTTGTCCCACCGGCGCCCTCACCTTTACACGCGGCGGGGCTTTTGGTTGATGCGGTAGAGCTCGGCGAGACCCCGCAGCGTCAGCGCGTCGTCGACCGTCAGGCTATGGCCGACAAGGGCCGCAAGCGCCTCGGCATCGTCGCCGGTAATGACGATGGGCACATCGCCCTCCCCCGCGGCCTTGGTCGCGCGCATCTCGGCAAGCACCATGTCGAGCATGCCGTCGATGCGGGCAACCTCGCCCAAGACCACGCCCGAGCGCATCGCCTCGCGCGTGTTGCGGCCAATCACATGCGTGGGAGCCGAGGGCTCGACCTGCGGCAGGCGCGCCGCAGCGGCCGAAAGCGAGCGGGCGCCAAGTGCCAGACCCGGCGCGATGACACCGCCGACAAAGGTACCGTGCGCGTCGATGACCTCGATATTGGTCGTGGTGCCCAGGTCGATCACGATGCACGGAGAGCCGTAGACGGCACGGGCCGCCACGGCATCGGCGATGCGGTCGGGGCCGATCTCGGCCGGGTCGTCGTAGTGGACGGGCATGCCGGTCTTGAGGCCCGGCCCCACGGTGAGCACACGCCCCGTGCAGGTACGGGAAAGCGCCGCCTTCCACGGGCGCTCGAGCGCCGGCACCACGCAGCTCAGCACGGCCGCCGTGGGCACGAGCGCGCCGAGCATGCCCGCATCGGCCGCCAGCGCGGCCATGACCTGCGCGAGCCTCATGCGCGCCTCGTCTGCTGTGATGCTCGACGGCGTCGTGATCTCGCACGTCGCAAGCGGGCATTCCTGCGCCGCGGCCGAATCCTCGGCAAACAGGCCAAAGCGAATGAACGTGTTGCCCACGTCGACCGTCAATATATATGCGCACCCATTAAGCATCGTCGGCGCTCCTTTCGTCTGCCCAGCAGTATATCGCCTACCTAAACCAGTCATCCCGAAATGACCAGCTTGCGGTTATACTGGTGCGCGGTCGTGCGCGAGCTCACGCGGCGGCCCTTGGTAACCCGACTTCCCGCGCCGTATCCGTAGCGGCGCTCCCGGGGGAAGCGGATATACGCAAAGGAGTTCTATATGAGCAATCCCTCGAACCGCGCCTCGATGCGCGGGCAACTCACGCTGCGCGGCGTCGTCATCGGCGTCCTTGGCTGCGTGATCATCACGGCAAGCTCGGCCTACACCGCCCTCAAGATGGGCGCACTCCCCTGGCCGATCGTCTTCGCTGCCGTCATCTCGCTGTTCTTCCTTAAGCTCATGGGCAACGCCAGCCTCAACGAGGCCAACGTCACCCACACCATCATGTCCGCGGGCGCCATGGTCGCCGGCGGCCTGGCGTTTACCATCCCGGGCGCCTGGATGCTGGGCTATGCCGACCAGATCAGCTGGCTCGACATGTTTATCGTGGCGCTCGCCGGCACCATCTTGGGCCTTCTGGCGACAGCGCTCATCCACCGTCACTTTATCGTGGACGCCGCGCTGGAGTTCCCCACCGGCAACGCCGCAGCTCAGACCCTGCGTGCTACCGAGGCCGGCGGCAAAACCGGCAAGCAGCTCTTTGGCTCCATGGCCATCGCAGGCATCTACAGCGTGCTTCGCGACGCTCTGGGCGTGGTGCCCAGCATGCTGTGCACGCTCAATATCCCCGGCGTGACCTTTGCCATCTACAACTCGCCCATGTTGCTGTCCATCGGCTTTTTGGTGGGCTTCGCCCCCGTCGCGTTCTGGTTTGCCGGCGCGCTGCTGGGCAACTTTGGCATCATCGTCGGAGGCACCGCTGCCGGTCTGTTCGATGTCGTAACCGCGCAGGGCATCGTCAAGTCCCTGGGCATGGGTCTTATGATGGGCTTTGGCGTCGCCGTCGTCCTCAAGGACATCCTGCCGCAGGTCGCCGGTATCGTCCGCGGCCTCGCCGCCGACAGCTCCACCGACACCGACGAGCAGTCGCTCATCTCGGGCTCCCTTAAGCTCGACGCCGGCATCATCGGCCTGGGCACCGCAGCCATCGCTGTAATCGTTGCCATCGCGCTCGACCTTGGTCCCGTCCCGGCCGTCATCGTCACGCTTTTCACCTTTGTCACCACCATCATGAGCGCGCAGAGCTGCGGCCAGACGGGCATCGACCCCATGGAAATCTTTGGCCTCATCGTTATGCTCATCGTGGCTGCCTTCGCACAGATCGCTCAGGTCAAGCTGTTCTTTATCGCCGGCATCGTAGCCGTGGCGTGCGGCCTTGCGGGCGACGTCATGAACGACTTTAAGGCCGGCGCCGTGCTGGGCACCAACCCGCGTGCTCAGTGGATCGGCCAAGCCATCGGCGGCATCGTGGGCGCCCTGGTCGCCGCCGCTGTCATGGTCGCGCTCGTCACCGCCTACGGCCCGGACGCCTTTGGCCCCGACAAGAGCTTTGTTGCCGCGCAGGCAAGCGTCGTCGCCACCATGGTCTCGGGCATCCCGAGCGTGCCGTGGTTCGTTGGCGGCTTTATCGCCGGCATCGTCATGTACTGGTTCGGCATTCCGGCCATGATGATCGGCCTGGGCGTGTACCTGCCGTTCTACATGTCACTCACGGCATTCCTGGGCTCCTGCGTCAAACTCGCCTACGACAAGTGGTCCGCCCACCGCGACGCCACCGCTGGTCTTTCTGACGAGGAGAGAGCTGCCAAGGACGCCGCCTTCCAGGAACAGGGTCTGGTCGTTGCCAGCGGCCTGCTCGGCGGCGAGTCCATCGTCGGCGTTATCCTGGCGTTTGTCTCCGTGGGCTTAAGCCTGCTGGGCTAAGTCGAGCAGCTGCTCGACAGCAACCATATTGCCTACGGCTTGCCCGGTCGGTAGCTTTCGCGGCTACCGACCGGGCTTTTTGATACCAACGCAAAAAAAGGCCGACGCGCTGCGTATGACAGCGCGCCGGCCTTATCGTTTGGCTAACGAGACGGTCCCGCTATGAACCGAAGTTCGTTGCAGAAACTACGCTCGAAACGCTACATCTGCTTGCGACGACGATCACTCAGCGTCACACCAGCGGCCACGAGGGTAATACCGCCGATGACGAACACCTCGCCCGCAAGAGCGGAATTGTCGCCAGTCTGGGCGAGCGCGGCAGGCGCAGCCTGTTTCTTGGCAACGGGGGCCTTTGCAGCAGCCTGCGCAACCTGAGGCTTGGCCTGCGGCTCAGCCTTGGGATGATACTTGTCGTACTCGGCCTGCGCGGCAGCCAGGGCATCCTTGGCATCGCCAAGCTCGGCAAGCGCGGCGGCATAGGCGTCGTTGGCATCGGACAGCTTGGCATCGGCATCGCTCAGAGCAGCCTTGAGACCAGCGGCAGCATCGACGGCAGCCTTGTAGCGAGCGTAGGCGGCGTTCAGCTTGACCAGCTTATCGTTGCCCGTCGTGCCCGCGGCAAGAGAGGCCTTGTGGTCGACGGCCTCAAGATCGGCCTTGAGTGCCTCATCGCTGGCAAGCTCGACCTTGGCCTTGACGATATCGAGGTTCGCATCGACGACGGCTTCGTTGGCGGCCTCGAGCTGCTTCTGGGCATCGGCGACACCGGCGACGGCAGCGTCATAGGCGGCCTTGGCGTCGTCGACCGCCTTCTGGGCGCCGGCGAAGCGCTCGAAGGCCTTGTTTGCGGTGGCAAGCTCGCCCTCGGCGGCCTTGGCCTTCGCCTGTGCGTCGGACAGGGCCTGCGTCTTGGCGGCAACTGCCTGCTCGGCGTCCGAAAGAGCGGTCGCGGCGTACGTATCTGCGGCCTGAGCCTTGTCAACGCCAGCCTGGGCGGCATCGTCGGCCTTCTTTGCCTCGTCAAGCGAGCCCTGCTTATTCGCAAGGTCCGCCCGGGCGGCATCGCGCTTGGCGGCAAGGTCCTTGACCGAAGCCGTGGCGTTGTCATACGCCTCATTGGCCTGGTCGGATTTTGCCTTGGCGGCATCGCGGGCGCTGCGAGCCTTCGCCTTACGAGCAGCGGCCTCGTCAGCCTTCGTCTTGCTGTCAGCAAGCGTGACGTTTGCCTTATCGAGAGCTGCCTGGGCAGTAGCGGCCTTGCTCTTGGCGGCATCGAGGTTCTGCTTGAGTGACTCGATGTCGATTCCGCCGAGTGCGTCCTTCGCGGCGTCGTATGCCGTCTTCGCAGCGGCGGTGCCGGACTTAGCCTTCTCGTACTCGCCCTTGGCGGTGTTCACGTTCGTGTCGGCCGCGGTATAGGCGTCGCGTGTGTCTTTCTGATTATTGAGAGCAGCGAGATATGCCGCATCGGCCGCGCCCAGCGTCTTCTGCGCCTCGGCGAGCTTGCTCTGAAGCTCCTTGAGCTGCGCCTTCTGCGCCTGCGTACCGCCAGCGTTATAGGCAGAATCGATGTAGTCGTTCACGAGCTTCTTGAACTCGGAGACCGTGAAGTCGGCCTGGTCATCGTCAGAAGTGTAATCGAATGCGGTTACCTCGGAATCGGTGTTCTTGCCGCTACCGACCGCAATACCGATTGCCGTCATACCGGAATCGATAATGTTGAGATAGTGCCCGCAGCCGTCTCCTCTTTCATTACCGTTCTCATCTTTTGTGCCGAAATACACATCTTGATAGCGGTGGGAGATATAGTACGAATCATAGCGATAAGCTATGAGGTCTTTGCCCTTTTCACTATCCGCGCCGACCTTTTTAATCCAATTCTCGTAACTATTTTTCTCCTGCGTATAGAGGCCGGTATATGGCCACCCAAGTGTGTCGACAGTCTCGCCGCCGGTATAGGCACCAAGGCCGTCGGCAATGTTCTCGGCGTTATCGAAGTAGTGGTTGGAATGCTGCAAGCTGTCGTTGTGCTTCAGAATTTGGGAGGAATACGACGCATTGAGGGCTGCTGCGGCCGTCATGCGAAGGCTGACGCCCAGCTCGGACTGCCCGTTCGCCTTACGGATGTTGTTATGGGTATCGAGATAGGTCAAAGCATTGCGCAGCTGCTCAAGAGAGAGCGGATTGGTGTTGCGGGACATGTCCTGATCGACGTAACTGTCATACCAGCCAGCCTTGTCATACCGCTCATTATCGTTATTCGCACCTGCGAGCAGAGACGATGCGGCGCTAGCATTTGCTTTCTGCTGGGCAGTGAAATCGCTGCTGTTGCTGATGTAAGCCATAAAGCCGAGCATGCCCTTATTGATGACTTCCTGGTCAACGGTCATGTTGGACCTTAGGTCTGCAATCTGCTGCTCAAGAGCCTCAACCTGGGCATTAGCAGCGTCATAAGCCTTTTCCGCGGCGTTCGAAGCGGCGCAGGCTGCCTCCCACTCGCTGCGCTTCTGCTTGCGAACTTCGACAAGCTTATCGTACGCGGTCTTCTTGTCTGCTTCGGTCTGCTGCGCCTTCTCGTATGCGGCCTTGGCAGTGTCACGCTTACTGGCCGCGTCCTTGTACTCCTTGTTTGCCGCATCGTATGCAGACTGGGCAGATGCCACGGCAGCGTTGGCGGCGTTGGCCTTCTCCTGCGCGGCGGTGGCAGCAGTTTGCGCAGCCTGCAGGTTCGCCTGTGCGGTGGCGTCTGCAGTCGTCGCGGCTTCGAACGCGGTCTGCGCGGTCGCGAGCTCGCTGGCGGCAGTGACCTTGGCAGCCTCGAGCGCGTTCAGATCGACACCCGTGCCCGAAGTCGCGACATTGAGCGCGGCCTGTGCGTCGTTCAGTTTAGCCTGAGCATTATCGCGTGCAGTGGTCGCAGCGGCAAGGGCAGCGGCAGTCTCCTGCTTCTTGGCCTGGGCAGTCGTCAGAGCGGCCTCAGCATTCTGCTTTTCCTGCTGAGCACTGGCCTCGGCGGCCTTGGCCTGGTCCAGATCAGCCTGCGCGGCAGCGACGACCTTGTTGGCAGCGTCGAGCTTGGCCTGCGCGTCCTCGACGACCTTCTTGGCGGCCTCGTACTCGTCCATACCCATGGCATCGAGCTTGGCTTGGGCATCATCGAGGGCCTTCTTGGCCTCGTCTTGCTTTGCCTTGGCATCCTTGAGCGCCTGGGTCTTATCCTCGACGCTCTTGTTGGCCTGATCGAGCTGATCGTTCAGGTCGCCCAGCTTCTTCTGCTGCTGCTCGGCCTTGTCGACGGCGGCCTTGAGCTCGTCGATCTTCTCCTGAAGCGCGGCTGCCTCGGCCTCGTTCTGCTCGGCGGCGTTATCGGTCACGGCCTGCGAGGCCTGATTCTTTTGCTGCTGCGCCTGCTTTTGAGACTGACCTGCCGCGTCGGCCTTCTTTTGGGCGGCATCGTAGGCGGCCTGAGCGTCCTTGAGCTGCTTTGCCGACTCCTCGGCCAACTGGGCGGCTGTCTTTGCGGTTGCCTGGCTACCGGCGACGACAGCGTTCTCGATAGCGCTGTCGCCCTTCGCGGCAGCACCGTTGTCGGCTGCCGGCGCGGCGATTGCCGCCAGCGGCGACATGAGCGGCTGAGCGATGAGGCTCGCCGTCAAAACAGTTGCGACGGCACGGTTGGCAACGCCTTTGACGTTGACGGCCTTTGCCCGAGGCTCAAAGTGCTGTGGGCTATAGTTTGCCATGGCTTTCTCCCTTTGACACGGATGTATCCATACGCTTCAAAATGTAGGAGCTGATTTTTGAATTCTGTTGCGCAACATTGGTCACCAGCGGATTTTTTTGAAATTCGCGCTCTCGTGCTTCACAATTTCGTCACATATGTAGGAGCTGGTGCATCATATTCTTGCGGGATCGAATTGAGCCTGTGATTTGCATTTGCTCCCGCGTCATCCGCCCTATCGGATCCCGCATCCAACAGACGCCCTGCCCGCCACGGTGTAGAGTTAGGACAACGAGCGCGTTGCGCGGACCGCGCTGGAACGAGGTGGACATGGAACTCGACAAACAACAGATCAAGCGACTACGCGAACGCCGTCACCGGCGCCACGGCATCCGCCCCGCCCATAGCGAGGCCATGGAGAACGCCACCCGCTTCCTAAAGCGCGCATTCAACATTCGCGAGGGTCGCGCGCCCTACCACGTGATTCGCAAGCGCTTTGTAAACGGGGCACGCCTGACCGGCTCTCACCTATGCATCCTCATCATCGCCATGCTCATCGCGAGCATCGGTCTCGATATCGACTCGGACATCGCCATTGTAGGTGCCATGCTCATCTGCCCGCTTATGGGCTCGGTCCTTGCCATGGCATACGGCATCGCCACGCTCGACCGCGAGATTACCCTTGAGGCCGTCGCGAGCTTGGCTCTACAGATGGCCTTTTGCCTGGTCACGTCCACGTTGTACTTTAAGCTCTCGCCCCTTGGCACCACCACGGCCGCTATCCTTGACAATTCGACACCGACTGTGTGGGACCTTGCCGTCGCGCTCGCGGGCGGCTTTGCGGGCGGCCTGGGCAACTCGCGCGACCAGGAACCTGCCACGCTCATCGCCGGCGTGGCCGTGGCGACCGCGCTCATGCCGCCCCTGTGCGCGGCGGGCTATGGCATCGCCATCGCAAGCGGGTCGCTGTTTCTCTCGGCCCTCTACGAGTTTGGCATCAACGTTGTCTTTATCGCGCTGGCTGCCGAAGCCGTGCTGCTTCTTTTGCGCGTGCCGCTCAAGCGCGACCTCAACGGCGACGGCATTGTGACCGCCGAAGAAGATGCCGAGGTCGACGAGCTGTCACGCAAGGTGCGCCGCCGCATCATTGTGGGCACGGTAGTCTTTGCCATCCCCTGCATCGTTATGACAGCGGGGTCTATTGGCTCGGCGCAGGCCGGCGTGCAGGACGGCTACGGCGTCACCGAAACCACGCGCGAGCTTGCGGCGGTGCTGCCAGGCTTTAAGGATTACACCGTCGCCGTCGAGACCTCGGCCACCGAAGGGGACGAGGGAGGCATTGTAGAGCGCGAAATCGTCGCCCATGTGACAACGAGCGAGGCGCTCGGGACGCACGACCGCCACGTCGCCCGCAAGCTCATCGACCTCAATGTGCCCGATCTCGACCGCGTGGAGTTCGATGTGAAGTGATGCCGGCGCGGGATGAATGCTCGCACGGACGCAAGTTACGACGAGGCGCAGACGCGATACGGACACGAGCAAATTGCGGGGTGCAGTTCACACCCGAGCCCCGCTCGCTGTTTTATTGCCGTGAATCAGACGTCCGCATTGACATCGCCAGACTCCACCGTAAACGCCGGATCGGTGCTCACAAGATAAAATCGGGTCACCTTGCTATCTCTAAATAGATAGAGCTGGCCCTGCTCGCGTCGGCGTGACATATACGCCACGTGGACCGTACCGAATTCTTCGCCGTTTTCCTTCTTTAATATCAGGATGTTGGGGTCATCCGTACGCTTAAACTGCCCGTCAACGCAGCTGCCGTCTTTGTCGACCAGTTGCCACCGATGGTTATCCTCTTCAAGAAAGGCCAGGGTTTCCAGACTCGTCTTGTCGTCCCGATAGTAACCGTCAATGGCAAACCCTTCGGAAGCGCATTCCTGCATATAGGACGTTTCTCGGCTTATAGCAAACAGCCCTGTAGCGCCCAGGAGCACAGCCAGGCAGACCACTGCAAGGGTTATCGAAATAGCACGGCGACCCATGTTAGCCCAACCGATAGTTGTTTAACGGAGCGCGAAACATACCTGGAACCTCCGATGTCAGGGGGAACGTCGCCAGCAAGCTGGCGACAACTATATGTTTCTGGCATCAAACCATATGGCCGCCACTCGCGGAAGGGGCATCGGCGAACGGCGTGTTTTCATACTCCATTGGTCAAACCTAAGCGCGGCCCTACAGCTCGTACTTGTACACGCGGTAGATATACTTTTCGGCTTCCATCTCGTAGGTGGCGATGGGCAGTCCGCAGCGACCATCTCGTCGTTTGGCAGATAGGTCACGCTGTGCTGGCCCGCGTTGAGCGAAAAATCGCCCTGAGCTTGCAGCAGCTTTTCCTCAAAGCCCGAACCGGTCCAAAAATCGGGCAAGCCCACGGAAGGCTGTAGCAAGGTCATTTGCGCAACATGTGTCCAGCAAAAACGGGTGGTAACCGGTACGGCTACCACCCGTTTGTCTCATATCCAGCCCATAGCAGGCCAACTACTTCTTAATGCCGCGTCCCAGGCGCTCAGCGACCGACGCCACGGCACTCTCGTCAACCGAGCCGCAGCTCACACAGCCGTCGTGGGCACGCATCTGGCCGGTGACCTCGTCCATTGCGAGCGGCGCCACCTTCTCGAGCTTAAAGCCCTTGCCGGCGCGCATGTTTTCCTTGGCCACGCTGATCATGAGCTTAATGCGGTTGAGCTGGTTGACCTCGGACGCGCCGGGGTCGTAGTCCACCGCGACGATGTTGCTCTCGGGATGCTGGCGGCGCAGCTCCTTGATCACGGCCTTACCCACTACGTGGTTGGGCAGGCACGCGAAGGGCTGCGTGCAGATGATGTTGGGCGCACCGTGGTCGATCAGGTCGAGCATCTCGGCCGTGAGCAGCCAGCCTTCGCCCATGTTGTTGCACACCGAAAGCACCGTACGAGCCTTGTCCGCCATGGTGCCAATGCGCTCGGGCGCCTCGAAGCGGCGGGACTTTTCGAGCATCTCCTCCACCGGCGTGCGCATCCAGTCCACCAGCTTAATGAGCGCCTGCATGCTAGCGCGCGCCGTGGCAGAGCTTCCCAGCTCTTCTTTTTGAAGCTCGGCGTTGCTCATGGAGTACAGGAAGAAGTCGAGCAGGCCCGGTACCACGGCCTCGCAGCCCTCGCGCTCAATGACATCGACCACGTGGTTGTTGGCCGTGGGATGGAACTTGACCAGGATCTCGCCAACCACGCCCACGCGCGGCTTGGTACCCTCGCCCACAAGCGGCATGGTGTCGAACGCGCGGATGGCCTCGCGGCACAACTTGGTGTAGTTGTGCCTGTTGAACTTAGGCGCCAGCTTGCGGGCGCGCGCCATGTACTCCTCGTAGAGTGCGTTGGCGGCACCGGGCGTGGCCTCGTACGGGCGGCAACGATAGAGCATCTGCATCATGACGTCACCAAAGAGCACTGCGTAGACTGCCTGCTTAAGCAGTGCCGGCGTAATCTTAAAGCCGGGGTTGTCCTCACCGAGCGCCACGGCCGAAAGCGAGATCACCGGGATCTCGGGGTGGCCGCTCTCGCGCAGGGCCTTGCGGATGAGTGCGATGTAGTTGGTGGCACGGCAGCCGCCGCCGGTCTGGCTGATAACCACGGCCGTCTTGGACAGGTCGTACTGACCGCTCTCGATGGCCTCCATAATCTGGCCCGTCACCAGGATCGACGGATAGCAAATGTCATTGTTCACGTAGCGCAGGCCAGCCTCGACGGCATCGTGGTCGGTCGAGGGCAGCAGCTCCAAGTTGTAGCCGGCACCGCGGAACACCTCTTTGACCAGGTCAAAGTGAATCGGCGCCATCTGCGGGCACAGGATGGTGTAGCCCTCCTCGCGCATCTGCTCGGTAAAGGGCACCTTGGGCCACGCGGTCGAAGCACTCTCACGCTGCGCCTCAAACGTGTACTTGCGGCTCGCGAACGCGGGGGCATCCGTGGAGGGCGCCACCGGCGCGGCATCGCCTTGCTCGTAGGCCTCGCCCGCGGCCGTGGCATCGGCCAGGCGCTCAGCCTCCTGGTCCTTGAGCGCTGCCATGAGCGAGCGGATGCGGATGCGCGCGGCGCCCAGGTTGGACACCTCGTCGATCTTGAGCACGGTGTAGATCTTGCCGCTGGCCTCCAGGATCTCCTGCACCTGGTCGGTGGTCAGGGCGTCCAAGCCGCAGCCGAAGGAGTTGAGCTGAATCAGGTCCAGGTCGTTGCGCATCGTCACAAAACGGGCGACGGCGTACAGGCGGCTGTGGTACATCCACTGGTCGACGACGCGAATGGGGCGCTCGGGCTTCACGAGATGCGCGAGCGAATCCTCGGTAAAGACCGCAAAGCCAAAGCTCGAGATAAGCTCGGGCAGGGCATGGTTGATCTCGGGGTCGTTATGGTAGGGACGACCGGCGAGCACGATGCCGTGACCGCCGTGGTCCTCGACCCACTTGAGAGCCTCCTCGCCCATGGTCTGGATGTCCTCGTGGAAACGCGCATCGGCCTCAAAGGCAGCGTTGACGGCGGCATCGACCTCGGAGCGCGTGATCTTGGGTCCACGCACGCGACCGCGACCGGCTTGTGCATCGGCCACACGGTCGACGGCGAGCACCTGGTACAGGCGGCGCTTGAGCTCGGTCTTGTCGTGATAGGGCACAAACGGGTACAGGAACTCGATGTTCTGCTCGCGAATCTCGTCAATATTGAGCGCCAGCGCCGTGGGGTAACTCATGACGATGGGGCAGTTATAGCAGTTGCCAGCCGTCGGATCCTCCTTGCGCTCCCAGCGCACGCACGGCATCCAGATAAAGTCGACGTCGCGGTCGATGAGGTTCATCACGTGGCCGTGGCTCATCTTGGCCGGATAGCACACGCTCTCGGACGGCATGGACTCAATGCCCGCCTGATAGGTCTTCTTGCTCGACTGGTCGGACAGCTGCACGCTAAAGCCCAAGCGCGTAAAGAACGCGTGCCAGAAGGGATAGTTCTCGTACATGTTGAGCGCGCGGGGGATGCCGACGGTGCCGCGCGGGGCCTCGTCGGGGCTCAGCACCTCGCGGTTAAAGAGCAGCTCGTTTTTCTTTTTGAAGAGGTTGGGGGCCTCGGTCTTCTGCTTTTTGTGGCCGGCGCCCTTCTCGCAGCGGTTACCGGTAATGAAGCGCCTACCGCCGCCAAAATCGTTGACGGTGAGCTGGCAGTTGTTGGAGCAGCGACCGCAGCGGACGTGCTTTTGCGTCACGGTGAGGTGCGCGATGTCCTCGGCCGAAAGGATGGTCGAGGTCCCGTCGATGCCGGCGCGATCGCGGGCGAGCAGGGCCGCACCATAGGCGCCCATGCAGCCGGCGATGTCGGGACGCACGGCGTGAACGCCAGTGAGCTGCTCAAACGCACGCAGCGTGGCGTCGGACATAAAGGTGCCGCCCTGGACGATCACTTGGCTGCCAATCTCCTTGGGGTCGCGCAGCTTAATGACCTTGAACAAGGCGTTCTTGATGACGGAATAGGACAGGCCGGCCGCAATGTCGCCCACCGTGGCGCCTTCCTTTTGCGCCTGCTTGACGCGCGAGTTCATAAAGACCGTGCAGCGGCTGCCCAGGTCGACGGGGGCCTTGGCATGGATGGCGGCATCGGCGAACGCGCGCACGTCCATGTTCATAGAGACGGCGAAGCTCTCGATAAAGCTACCGCAGCCCGACGAACAGGCCTCGTTGAGCATGATGTGCTCGATAACGCCGTCCTTGACGCGCAGGCACTTCATGTCCTGGCCGCCGATGTCCAGAATGAACTCGACGCCGGGCAGGAATGCTTTGGCGCCGCGCAGGTGCGCAACGGTCTCGATCTCGCCGGAATCGGCTTTGAGGGCCTCGATGAGCAGCGCCTCGCCGTAGCCCGTGGTGGTCACGTGGCCGATGGTGCAGCCGGCGGGGATGTGGTTGTAGAAATCGGCCATGATGACCTTGGCCGTGCCCAGGATGTCGCCGTTGTTGTTGCCGTACCAGGTGTGCAACAGCTGGCCGTCCTCGCCCACGAGCGCGGCCTTCATGGTGGTGGAGCCGGCGTCGATGCCAATGAACACGCGGCCGGTGTAGCCTTCGAGCTTGCCCTTGGGGACAACTTCCTGGTCGTGGCGGGTTTTGAACTCGGCAAAGTCCTCGTCAGTGGCAAAGAGCGGATCCAGGCGCTCGACCTCGGCACCCTGAGTGTCGCCCAGGCTGTCGATGGCCTCGATGAGCTGCGGGAACGTGCTGAGCTTGTTGGACTCGTGCGCCATGGCGGCGCCGCTCGCCACAAACAGGTGGGCGTTTTGGGGCACGATGCGGTGCTCCTCGTCCAGGTTGAGCGTGAGGTAGAAGCGGTGGCGCAGCTCGGAGAGGTACTGTAGCGGGCCGCCCAGGAAGGCGACGTTGCCGCGGATGGGACGGCCGCACGCCAGGCCCGAGATGGTCTGGGTCACGACGGCCTGGAAGATGGAGGCGGCCACGTCCTCGGGGCGGGCGCCCTCGTTGAGTAGCGGCTGCACGTCGGTCTTGGCAAAGACGCCGCAGCGGCTGGCGATGGGATAGATGGTGGTGGCGTTGGCCGCGAGCTCGTTGAGGCCACTGGCGTCGGTGTGCAGCAGAGTGGCCATCTGATCGATGAACGCGCCCGTGCCGCCGGCGCAGGTGCCGTTCATGCGCTGCTCAATGCCATTATCGAAGTAGATGATCTTGGCGTCCTCGCCGCCCAGCTCGATGGCGACATCGGTGGCCGGGATGAGGGTCTCGACGGCACGCTTGCTGGCGATGACCTCCTGGACAAACTCCAGGTCGAGCCACTGGGACAGCAGCAAGCCGCCCGAGCCGGTGATGGCGCAGGTCATTTGGGCAGCCGGCAGCACGGTCGCAGCGCCCTCGAACAGGTCGCGGGCGCAAGCGCGGACGTCGGTGTGGTGGCGCTGGTACTTGGCGTAGACGATCTGGTTGTTATCGTTGAGCACGGCGAGCTTAACGGTGGTGGAGCCCACGTCGATGCCCAGGTGCAGGTTGCCGTGGGCGGCCTCGGGGTTGAAGATCGCGCCTTCGGGGGCGTGGGCGGCGGCTACGGGCTCAGCGGCGGTGGCGGGCTCGCTAGTGACGGACGCCTCCCCCGCCGCGTTCTTGGCATCGGCAACTGCCTCGGCGACCTTCTCGGCAGCGGCAGTCGCGGCCTTCTGCGCGGCGTCCACCACGGTGGGCGCGGCCTCGCGTGCGGCGGCGATCATGCGGTCCTTGATGCCCTCGACGAGTTTGCTCATCTGTCTCTCCTCTTAGTTGTTGGACTCGACGGTTGCGGCGGTGTCAGCCGCGTCCTCGAGCTGCAAGTTCAATAGCTTCATGCCGTATTCCGGCACGTTGATATCGATGGGTTGGCCATACAGGTCACCAGGGCGCACAAAAGCGAGCACCGTCATAATGCGCGCCATGGCCTCGGGCGATTCGGTGAGCCCACGCTCAAACCAGCGCTGAATCATGCCGACCTCGGCACTCACGACGTAGGTGACGTAGTAGTCAAAGAACGTGCCCAGCGCCAGGCCCAAAATGCCCGTCTGCGCACGCGGCACCACAGCCTCACGAGCAGTGTCGATGATCCTTTTAATGAAGGCCTGATCGCCGCCCGGACCCAGCAGCGCACCGATTAAGTCGCGGTTGGCCGCAAGATAACGCAGCAGCTCAACCGAACCGGGCGCCGGCTCGAGCTCATCGATGTTGTGATAGAGATCGGGCAGCTGAGCTGCGGTGATGAGCTCAATGCGCTCACGAATCTCGGCCAGCAAGCCGTCCTCGATTTGATTGATAAAGTCGGGGATATCGCGGTAGTGCGAATAGAACGTGCGGCGCGTAAGGCCGGCACGCTCGGTGAGCGACGCGACGTTAACGCGCGAAAGGTCACCGCTTTCGGCAAGCTCGCTGGCAAGCGCCTGGCGAAGAGCACGCTGCGAGCGAAGGGACCGGCGATCGCATTTCTCGAGCTGGGACAAGCGTCCTCCCTGTTACTCAGCCTGTGCGCTATTGCACAGTGCGAGTATTATTGCACACCGTGTGCATCAACACGTAAAGGCAATATTTGGGATGTGACGAAAGGGCAGTCCCTTTGTCACATCGAGCCGCCACTTGGTCCCGTTAATGGGACCAACAATAGCCGCACCCGTTGCATCATGCCGGTAACGATCAATAAGGAGGCCGACATGAACAATCAGGCAAGCGATGGCATCACCGATGCCGGCAAAGACCTCGTCCTCAGCTGCATCAAAAGCCAAGAGCTGCGAGACCACATGCGCAAATACTTATACTGGCCAGCGCCGATCATCGCCGGCTCGCTGAAAACGCTTGACGAAAAGCGCGCCATGCTCGAGCAACTCCACAAAGAGGTTTCGCCGGAGCTGACCGAAGATATCGATTCGCATCTCACCCAGCTCAACTGCGCGCTCGACATGCTCAACAATGTCGAGCGCGACCGCGGAATCCTCCTACTGTACGTCATGCTCTACAACGAGGAGGAGCGCGACGTCGATGCCCTTGACGGCCCCTTCCCCACCGCATCCTGGGAAGCCGCGCAAACGCTCATGAAGCACTACATCGAAGAGTATCCTGACGACGACTGGTCCGAATCGTACTGGAAGATCAATCTCTACACCTCGGAAGACCTGCACGAGCACCAAACGGCGCAGCCCTCCCTGACGTTTGCGGCAACTAGGGACGGCGAGCTTATATTCCTCCGTGATCTGCGCAATCACCGCACTCGCAAATCGCATGTCGAAAGCGTCTGGCGAAACGATAGCAGGCGGTTCTGCGCGAACAATGAGCCTATCTACACGCCGTGGGTACCGGGCGACATCCTCAAAATCGACGGTCGACCTTTCGACCACGGGCCACGCTTTGCCATTGTGCTCGAAAATGACTACGAGCACACGCTCCGTGGACAAATCTGGTGCGCAGGGCCCAGTAGAGATCATGGTGTTAAGGAGGGTTCGCTTTCATCCGGCACCTTCAGCGACAGTCTCTTGGACCCCTTCATCCCCTCTGCCCTCTACACCGCCGAGCGCTACACCGGCGACCTGCCGGACGACTGTGCTTTTATGCTCGAGCTTTCGCAGAAGCTGCACGATGATCCCGCCTACGGCAAGCAGTGGTCCGAAGGCTCGGTCGGACACGATTGCCTGCAGCCGCACCGCAAGCCTACCAGCCAAAGTGAGCTGGATATTCGTCCGGACATCTTTGAGTTTTTGGACTCGCGCAGCATTAAGGAGCATCTTCAACGAATCAACTACGAGCTCACCACACCCGTAGCAGCCTTCATCGTCAATTGCTCGCATAAAGCGACGCTACAGCAAAAGCTCGAAGGCTGGCAAAAGGTCATCGACAATATGCCCAATTGCACTATGAGCCGCAGAAATGACACGGTCAACATCCCGGACTTCCATGCCTTTCTGCGCAATGTCATCAGGCAGGAGCAAAGAAAGTTCGCACACTTTATAAGGACGGACGGCAAGAGCCTGTATTTCTTTGAGGACTACTCGTGGGACCGGCGCGACCGATGCGACCTTCTTTACGGCCCGTACAGCAGTTATCGAAAGTGCCTCGATGCCATCTGGAGAGAATTCGAAGACGACAATCCAAAGGCGATCAAGATTACTCGCCGCCCCATCGACCCAGACGAAGACCACTATGCCGACGACATGGTCATACTCAATGCGAGCGGCGAGGTGATGTCCTGCGACTACCGGTTCGAGGGTGAGTGGGACGAGGCGGGCACCGCGAGCGATTTCGAAGACATGTGGTTCGATATCCCAACGCCCTTCCATGCCGGAGACATCGTCTGCAACCTCCAACGCCCCGACGAGCCGATGGTGCTGTTTGACCTGCAAACTTGGGAATCCGAACGAGTCGACAAAGAGCTGGCCCCCTCCGTCTACAAAGAGCGCCTCGTTCAAAAGGCCGACAAGCTATTGCGCTGGCATCGATATGACGGCGACACCAGTGACATGTACGCCTACGGCTGCCAAGTCTCATCCGCCTTGCATTTCCCCTTCTACATTGGGGAGCCTGAGGGCTTTCTTTTGGACATCGACTATTACCGCAAGCCGCTCAAGTCAGAGGAGCGAATCCTCTACGGCGTCAGGGCGTATGTCAAAGGCGACCTGACGGTTGATTCACTCGCCGCGATGGCCAGCGCATGCGAGCTACAAGCACTGGCGGAGAAAAAGGTGCGTGGCTTCGAGGATGCAGACGGTTGGCTCAAGGACCGCTACCCGGAACTGTTCGATACGACGGCCGATCCCTTCTTAGAGGGAGACGGCGGTTGCGCCAGTTACGCTTAGTTTTTGAAACGCCACTACCGATTGTCCAAAATGTCATTCGTGGGTAGAATAGTGTCGACGGCAGCCCAAGTTGTAGCTAGCTGGGCAGCGCCGTTGCTTGTTTTAGGGGGTCAACGCCTTAGCGGCGACGACCCCTTTTTCGTTGCTTCGAACGTTGCTTGAGTGCCTCGGAAAGTCCGATAAGCGTCGTGAGAAGCGAGACCAATGCGGTCAGGAGCCTCACGAAATCAATCAAATCGGCCATGGGCATCACCTCCCATCAAATGGAGGGCGCTGCCCGGCACATGGAACTGCCGCCAACGATACCGATTCTATCAAACCGCAGTTAGATATGCGAATGTTTGTTCGTGTTCAGCTTAGAAAAGCGGCCGTACTATTCGTCACAAGGGCAAGCATCATATTCTGAATGGCAATCCTTTCAACACGCAGCTGCCCATGCACCAGTGGCGTTTCCAAAAGTATGTTTAACGCGAGATTCATATCAGACCCGTTAATGGGACCACAAAGCACAACCTCTGATGGATGCTAACGGCAACGACCGAATTGGAGATTGCTATGGACAGCCAAGCAGATACCGTGATCACCGATGCCGGCAGGGAGCTCGTTTGCAGTTGCATCAAGGACGATGAGCTGCGTGCTCATATGTTCAAGCACATGGGAATGGCAGATGGCTCCCTCTGTAAAATCATCGGCGGCTCCCTCAAGACGCTCGACGAAAAACGGACCATGCTCGAGCAGCTTCGCAAAGAGGTCTCATCGGATTACGCCGAGGCGATCGACTCCGGCCTCGACCAGCTCAGTACTGCACTCGACATGCTTTACAACGTTGACCGCGACCGCGGTATCTTGCTGGTCTCCGGCGTGTTTTACAGTGAAGAGGAGCGCGGGCACGACACCTTTGACGGCCCCTTCCCCGTTGCCTCTTGGGATGCCGCTCAAACCCTTATGAAGCAATCCGTCGATGACGACCCCGATGAAGATTGGTCCGAATCATTCTGGCAGATTAAGCTCTATACCGCCGAAGACTTACACGACCGCCCGCGCGCTCAGGCCTCGCTGATATTCGCCGCGACCATGGCTGGCGATTTGGTCTTTTTGAGCGACCGCCGGAATCAGCGGACTCCGCATCAAAGCATCGATCACTTGCCGTGGAACAATAGCAAGCACTTCTGTGCCAATGGTGAGGTCTTCTACACCCCCTGGTCCCCCGGCGACATCATCAAGATCGATAGTCGGCCCTTCGACCACGGCCCCCGTTTCGCCATCGTGCTCGAAGACGACTACGATAGTTCGTTCAAAGACCAGGTTTGGTGCGCCTATCCGAGCAAAATCTACGGCGTTGAGGAAGGCAATCTCCGCTTGAGGGATTTCACGGACGGCTTCCTCGACGACTTCACACCCTCTGCGCTCTACACCGCCGAACGCTATATCGGCGACTTGCCCGATGATTGCTCCTTTATGCTCGAACTCTCGAAAAAGCTACACGATGACCCCAGCTACGGCAAACAATGGTCGGACGGATCGGTCGTACACGACTGCCTGCAGCCATACCACACATCGGCCGGCGCCGGCGCCAACGCCATACGTTCGGACATTCTCGAGTTTCTCGACTCACCCGACATCAAGGATCACTTAAAGGACATCGGCTACGAGCCCACCACGCCCGAGGCAGCGTTCATCGTCGACCGTTCGAACGAGAAGACGCTGCAACAGAAGATTGAGGCCTGGCAGAAGATTCTCGAAAACATGCCCAATTGTGCGATGAACAGACGATACGGCACGTTCAATATCCCCAACTTCCATGTCTTTCTTCGCGACGTCATCAGATGGGAGCGCAAGAAAATCGCCCGGTTCAAACAGCCTGGCAAGCACATGTATTTCTTTGAGGACAAGACGGGAAGTCCCCATGAGAGCGGGTGCAATTATGGCCCCTACACCAGCTACGAAAAATGTTTCGAGGCAATCTGGAATGAGCTTGAGGAGGAGAATCCTACCTCGATTGAAGTAACACGCCGCCCAATCGATCCGAACGAAGACTACTATGCCGCCGATAAGCTCATGCTCGACGCAAATGGCAAGGTCACGCATTGCCAGCTGCGCTGCATCGACAAGGAACGCGAGGGCGAAGACCCCACTTTTGCCTTTGAGTTGATGTGGTTTGACATCCCGACGCCATTCCACGCCGGCGACATCATTTGTCGTCACGGCGACCCTGGCGACCCCATGCTGCTTCTCAATATGCAGACATGGACCACGAAGCGGGTCATGGATGAGCTTCCGCCTTCCACCTACAGGGAATGCGCCGCAAATAAGGCCGACGACCTGCTCAGGCACCATCGGCAAAATGGCGATACGAGTGACATGTACGCCTACGGCTGTCAGATTGAATATCCCCTGGAGTACCCCGTCTATATCGGAGAGCCGAGTTGTTTTCTTCTCGATATGGAATACTGCCGTACCCCGCTCAAGCCGGAGGCGAGAATTCTGTACGGCATGCGGGCATATCTCGACGGCAATCTGGGTCTTGACTCACTTATTGCGCTATCAAGTCTTTGCGAGCTGCAAGCGCTGGTCAAGAAAAAGGCCGAGCGGTTTGAAGGGGAAGACGGCGGGCTCAAGACCCGCTATCCGGAGCTGTTCGATGACACGATAGCCCCGCCGGCACGATTCAAAACAAAGAGGAGCTAACCATGGACATCTTGGATTTTGTTGACTCCTGGGACATTCGGAAGCACCTGCGCAGCATCGATTTTCGGCCTAGCACCGTCGAAGCCGCCTATCTGGTTTGGTTTTCGAAGACCGCCACGCTCGATCAGAAATGCGAAGCTTGGCAGGAGATCGCCCGAACCATGCCCAATTGTTCGCTGGAGGCAACCCATGCCGGTCTCGGAAGGCCGGCCATCCCCGATTTCCATGCTTTTTTGCGCTGGACAATCGATTTCAACAAGCGGTGCGTCGATGCGTTTGCGAGTGGGACGGGCTACGTTTATCAGTATGAAGAGGAGATTGTGCCCGACGGGCAACTTTGTGGGGCCTTCGGCGCGCCATTCAGCTGTTATGAGAAATGTGCCGAGGCGTTGCGCGGTGATGATGAACTGGCGAGCCGTCCAGAGGCACGCGTACGCATCACGCGATGCCCGCTCGATGTCGACGAAGAGCATCGCCGGGAAGATTGGCTCATGGTGAACGGCAAAGGTGAGCCCCTTTCCGTTTATTGTCCTTCAGCCGGCCCCGTTGAGAACGATTGGGAGATCGCATTCGAGTTCATCTGGGTCGATATCCCCACGCCGTTCCACACCGGCGATATCGTCTGGACGCCACAAGGCAGTGCCCGTGAGCCGTTCACGTTGTTCGATCTGCCCACGTGGGACCGGACAAAGCTTGAGGCAGAGCTTCGGCAGGCAGACCGTTCTGACAAATGGCTTGATCATGTGCAGCAGCACCTCGAGCACTATCGCCATGCAGGGGATATCAGCAACATGCGCGCCACAGGTTGCTCGATTACCTACAACGAGACGTTTCCCCTCTACATCGGTGAGCCAGACCCGCTTTACCTGAATCTTGAGTACTATCGCAAACCACTCGAAGACGAGCAGCGAATTTTAATCGCCGCCCAGGCCTACCTGCGCGGCGACCTGTATGTCGACTCACTCATCGCGTTTATCGACACCATAAGGATGGAGTCCAAGGCAAAACGCAACCTGGAAGAGCTACGTCTGGATCAGGCACCGCTCAAGGAAAAGTATCCGCAGCTATTTGAGTAGAGGCCGCCATGTCCGAATCTACGAGAAGCCACACCGGCAACCCGGAGACTATCGTGCACGAAGAAATAATCAACCTGATCGACTCTCCGGAGCTGCAAGAGCATTTGCTGCATAATCCGCAGCTACTGAGTGGCGATCATTACGCGCAAATCATCGGTGGCGCGTCGATAGAAATCAACCGCAAACGGGAGATGCTCAGCAGGCTGGTTGCTGCCGAGCGCAACTCGTCAGATGACACCTTTTACTGGTACGACCCAAAGATTTGCATCGACTACATCGATGACTGCTTGAACGCCCTAAAGGCCGTCGGCGGAAACAGGGAGGTGCTGCTTGTCAGCGAAATTAGCTTTATCGACAGCGAAGTTGGATCTGCGATCACGCATGGCCCCTTCCCCGTGGCATCGTGGGCGGACGCTCGGGCGGCAATGAAGGCATACGCAGACAAGTGGAGCAGAACGACAGGCCTGTCGGCCTCGTATTGGATGATTGAGCTGTTCAACCTTGCCAACGACCCGAGCTGTTCATATCCCTACGACGGCTTTCTACAGCCAGACTACACTTACTACGCCAATGCCGCCGGCGAAATCCAGTACATCTGCAGGGAAGAAGGGGGCGAATGCGGCGAAGCACTCGATTGCATTGTGGGTGGAATCTTTGGCCCGTGGTTCAAGGGGGCGTATGTCGGCCTGCCCACGCCGTACAAAAAGGGTGACATTCTTGAGATCGACTGCCGACCATGGACGCCAGGACCTTGCTATTGCCTGGTAGCAAACTCGAAATTGGATTGTCTGTATCTTGATGGCAATGGGCAGATCAGCTGTGGATCAATCCCCTACGGCAGCTGCTTTGCCGGATGGGCGCATACGAACCTGATGCTGTCACCTGTGTTCAGGGCGAGAAAAGCAACACAGCCCTTGCCGAAAGCATGCGCAACCTTGCAAGTAATCGAGCTGGACCGGATAGACGACTTGCTAGAAGCGTGCGCCGGCAACAAAGAGAAAGAGCCGATTTGGCTAGACATATATCGGCATCGAGCTCAATAACGTCTGTTGTGAGCGCAACTTCAAAGACAGCAGGTGCTCCATAGTTTTAGAGAAAAAGCTGCGCCGAAAAAAGGCGCAGCTCTGAGAAACTGTCTGGAGCCATTCGAACTCATAGCTGCATATTACAAGGCAGCTTTTTCCAATTCTTTAGCAGTCCTTTTGCCTTTTCCTTTCGCCATTGATTTTTAAAGAAATACCAGACAAAGCGATCGAAACTGCAGTAATCCAACTTCTCGTATTGATCATCATTCAGCTGATGATCAATTACATTGCCTTGATGGTTTAGGCAAAGCCTCCATGCGTCTCTCCATCTATTGATGCCATCGAGAGTCGCATCATACAGATTTCGATAGTTCTCATATCCATAGCCTTCGCCTTTTTCGGAAGCATCTTGAGCCGATAGCTTCTTCCATGCGTCAATTTGCTCATATACTTTCTTATATCGTTCATTAAACGTTGTGTGCTCCGGTTTGAACCCACAAATTCTGCCAAGGGTATCTGCTTCTATATACTCGCACGCGTAATAAGGAAGAAAATCATGGACAACCGAATCGTAAATACAGTATTTACCAGCTCCGCCACTTATTCCCTTGCATGCATGATGGCAGAATTTGGTCGCAAAGGAAAACTTGTTTTTAGCGACCTCTTTTTTCCCTAGCTTAGAGGCCGCTGCCTGTAGAGACTCCCGTCCCAATGCATCGTTGACCGCGACCTCAGCGGCGTGAGCAATCTTATAAACTAAATCTGATTGGCCTGCAAGAAGTGCCTCGCGAAACGCATTGTCATTGCCATGGGAATCATCGCCAGAGGCAATCATCTCCATTATTGCCACCGCGGTAAGAAGAGACCCCCCAGTTAGAATCTTCTCGTTCTCGGCATTCTTCTTGCCACCGCCATTCTTCTTGCCATCTTTTTTTGCTTCAGCTTTTACCTCCTCTATTGTTTTTCCATCGACACGCATCCCCGCTGAAATACCAAGCAACTTAATAAGTTCAGCCTGAGTCGGTTTTCCAGCTGAATCGTTTTTGTCGCTGTTGGACAGTGTCGGCAAACTGGTCGAATTATCTCTGTTGACGCGATAAACCGCACGTCTTATGTTCGTTTGCCGGGTACTCCATGAACCTGCATCAAACATTCCCTTAAAGATGCTAGCCATCTCTTTTCCGTAATCACTTTCTATTACCCCGGCATATGACACATCGTTGTTGATCAGCAAGTTCAGCAACGCAATGTTCTTGTCCGTGAAAACTGGAAGGCCATTTAAATCAACATCAAACATTTGGTGCTGGGAAATCAGAGAAAGCCTGGCGGATTGAACAGGACGCCCTTTAACATCCATCAGTTTTTCCTTATCAATTTTGACGTTTTTCCAGCTCATTACATTTCTCCTTCTGATATCCAATCGTCCCAACTGTTACCTCAGAACAATGCTAGTATGCCAAGTCTCATTAACGACCATTCCTTACGCCAATGGTCGAATTTCTCAACGCAGTGGTCTTTCTATAAAAAGAACGGTTCTAGAAGAGAGACCTCCTCACTAAGACCGCCATGTCTCTCAAGCTATAGGACAGACGCTATCCTTAGAAAGCGGAGACGGCATCGTGGCCATGGCTTTCCTCTTACGAACGCTGACGATGATTTACCATCGAGTCAAAAGCCGAGGCGGGCATAAAGAAAATGCGGGGGCATCTGGCTGTTCAGCAGACGCCCTTCGCTAAATAGTCGGCCCGCAACGCAGGCGCACCACGGGCTGGGCTGTCGTTATTGGTTGCGGCTTTAGCCGAAAACTCGCATGGAGGATGGCTCCATGCCATCGGAGCTCATACAGACCAGGACATCTGCATTGCAGTGGGTCTCGGCGAATGCCACATCGTTGTCTCGGCCCTCCGCCGCAAAGCATCCTGCCAGGATGGCGGATGTCGGGCCGAGCATGTTGCGCAAGTCACGCAGGACAGCGTTTACCGGGCGGTTGTCGTCGAGCATTTCGAGTCCGTCGATCACAACCACGACGTCCTTTAGCACCGCCCTATTCCACGTCTGGTCGCCGAGCAACCAGCTCGTTAAAAGGTCCATGGTCATGTTGTCTTCGACAAAGATGCCCAGGTTGCACTGCTTGAGACGCATCGTTGCGCGAATCGCCTCGACTTGACGCTCTTCAGAATCCTCCGTCACTTTGGTGCCCATCTCGGCACGAATAAGCCGGGCAATCGCATCCTCTTCACGCTCCCGAATCGGCACGTAAAGCACGGCGCACTGCTCACTCAGGCGCAGCACCACGTGCGCCAGCACATTCGAAATGCCTTCATGCGCGCTGCCAATCACGCTGAGCTTGCCCAGCCCAACGCCGCCACCCAGTGCATCATCAACCGACATACCGGTTTTCAACACTCGCGGGGCTTCAAGCACCGACGTCTCCATACCGCGATCGAGCCCGGAAACCAGCCGATTGTGAAACCCGCTGAGGTCAAAGCCCTCGTCATCACGCTCTCCACGATTCCCGCCGCACCGATTCGCGGATGGCGGCATCACACCCGAAAAGCCCATCATCTCGCCTATACTCACAGTACGGCCAATTCGGTCCTCCCTGGAGTCCATCTTTAGCGCCATCGCAACCCTCCTAACGCCTACCGCGCTTACCAGTAGCCTTAAAATTCCAAATCGGCTTGAGTCGGTGAATAACATCGACCGTCGGGTCCATGAGCCTCAGTACATCATCCGCAGGCTTATACGCTTCGGGCGACTCATCGAGCGTCGTCTCGCATGCGCTCGGACAGTAGATGCCGGCATCGCGCATCTCGTTAACGAACGACCTGGTATCGAGCGTTTGGAACGCTTTGGTGCGGCTCATCGCACGACCCGTCCCATGCGGCGCCGAGCAGTTCCAGTCCTCGTTTCCCTTGCCGCGTGCAATAACGGCACCGTCGCGCATATTAAACGGAATCAGCACCGTCTCTCCCGCATGAGCGCTAATGGCGCCCTTGCGAATCATGCCGCCTTCCGAGATGTAGTTGTGCATGGTGGTAAAGCCGTCTCCGTCGAGTCGAATTCCCGTACGCTCAACAATCTGTGCGACAATCGCCTTGCGATTCTGATTCGAGAAGCGTTGGCAGTTATGCATATCGACGAGATACTCGGCAGAAAGATCTCCCACGAGATACTTAAGCTCGTCGGGGATATCTGCCGTGCACGTCTTCTGCGCCAGCGCCTGATGGTGCTCCGCCGTCTGCTTGCCCATGTTGCGCGAGCCGGTGTGCACGACCAGATATTGGCATCCATCCTCGTCCTCGTCGAGTTCAATGAAGTGGTTGCCGCCGCCCAGCGTGCCCATGGAGCGCTCAACCTTGCGTTTATCCTGCAGCCAATCACGCGACTCCATGTCAAAGTCCGCGAGTACGCAGGCAGGATCGCGATGAAGGCTAAAGCCCGTGGGCACCGCGCGCTTCACATCGCGATTGAACTGAATGAGGTCGTCGCGCGCAATGGTCTCCGCAAGCGGCACACAATACATCCCGCATCCGATGTCGACCCCCACCAGGTTGGGAATCACTTTGTCGCCCAAGTTTGCCGTAAAGCCAATCACGCAGCCCTTGCCCTTATGGGCATCGGGCATGATGCGGATCTTGGCGCCTTCAAACGCCGGGCAGCTAGAGATCTCCTCGATCTGCTCCTTGGTTGAATCCTCAAGATTCTCGGCAAAGACTTTGATGTCTGCCATCGCATTTCTCCTGTTCTGATCCTTGTAAACCGGAACCGGTCCCAAGCCAACAGAGTGCATGTCACACCAGCTAGCCAAACCGCCGATTTCCGTTTAACCACCTTTCGCCCTATTCGGGCTCTTATTGCTGCGAATACTACGGTCGCGCGGGCTACAATGAGTCCCAATAACGGGTCTTGTTTTGCATCTCCGGCTGATACCCTGCCGGCGAAAGGAGACAACGTGGCGAACAGACCAAATCAAAAGCTCAGGCTTCTGTTCCTGCTTAAAACCTTGATGGAAAAGACCGACAGCACGCACGGACTCACGACGCAGCAGATCATCGAGGAGCTCGCCTATCACGATCTCGAGGCCGAACGAAAGGCCATCTATCGCGACCTGCAAACGCTTCGCGACTTTGGGCTCAACATCGACCAGCGCGGTGGCAAGGAATGGGCGCTGGTCTCACGCCCGCTCGACCTGCAAGAACTCATCATGCTTGTTGACGCCGTGCAGAGTTCGCCGTTTTTGACCGATGAGCTGACCGACCACCTCATCGGCAAACTACAGAGCCTCGCCAGCCTGGACGAACGCGAGCTGATGCACAAGCGCGTCGACGTGCCTTCGCGTGTGAAGATGCAAAACTCCGATGCTCTGCACAATATCGACTTGATTCAGCAGGCTATGCGCGAAAAATGCAAGATTCGGTTTCGTTACTTCCACTACGACGCCGCCAAGCAAAAGGCCCTTAATCATGACGGAAAGACCTACGAGCTCACACCCGTGCGTCTTATCTACTCCGACGAACTCTATTACATGATTGGGTTTAGAGATAAATGGGCCAACGCCGGCTCGGGCCATCAGCCGTTCACGCCTTATCGCGTCGATCGTATGCTCGACGTTGCAGTGTCCGAAGAGTCCGCGACCAAAGATTCGCGCATTGCCGGCTATGTGCTCGAAGATCACGTCTCTCCATCATTCGGCGTATTTGCAGCCAATAAGACCACCGTGGTGCTGGAACTCGACGACCGCGCGATGAATCCACTCATCGACAAGTTCGGACTGGACGCCGTTGTGTTTGAGAACCAGGATGGGCGCCTGTTAGCAACTGTCAAAGCCCCGCTGTCGCCGCAGTTCTTTGGCTGGCTGCTGCAACTCAGCACCTTCATTAAGATCGTTCAGCCCCAGAGCGTCATCGATATGTATCTCAAATATCTCGACGACACTCGGGCACTTTACCAGGAAGACAGGTAATATTTCATGGCTACAACCCCCAAATTCGATGAATCGTTTAAACGCCTGAACCCCGAACAGCGCGAGGCCGTCGAATGCCTAGATGGTCCGCTGCTCGTCATTGCTGGTCCCGGCACCGGCAAGACGCAGCTACTGAGCCTGCGCGCGGCGAACATCCTGGCCAACCGCGATGCCGCCCCGCGCAACATCCTCTGCCTCACCTATACCGAGGCGGGCGCGGAAGCCATGCGCAAACGCCTGATTGAGCTCATTGGGCGCGACGCCTACGGCATCGAAGTCAGCACGTTCCACGGATTTGCAAGCAGCATCAGGTCGCGCTATCCCGAGTTTTTCACACGCCCTGCGACCGACACGCTTGTTACCAGCCTGCACCAGCAAGAGATTTTTGATCGGCTGCTCAAATCGCTGCCCTTTGGTTCTCCGTTAGGCGGAGGGTCACCTGATATGCCTGCGCCAAATATTGGCAAGATGATTGGCTTTGTCTCCAAGATCAAACGCAGTGGCCTGGACTACGACACGCTGGGCGCCATCGCGCAGCAGAATATCGACGCCGCTGTCTGGCTCACCGAACATTCCGAGCTGCTTACGCTCGCCTGCGAAAGGGCAAGCGCCGCGTTGGCCGAACGCTTTGAGGAAGAGGTCGAGCGTGCCTGCGGCATGGCGCCCACATCGCTCACCCGCCCGATCGACTGTCCCGCCGGTACGTACGTGCCCTATATCCTTGAGCTGCGCGATACCGTTCGCCGCACCGAACTCATCGATGAGAAGGGCAAGTCCTCGGGATACACCAAAGTGCGCGATGCCTTCTTTGGAGGCAGCAACTCTCAGGGGCGCACGTTTAAGATTGCCGAGCAGAGCGAGCGACTTAAGACCGCTTGCGACGTCGCACGTCGCTACCAGAGCGAGCTCGACCAGCACCATCTCTACGATTACGACGACATGATCGGCGACTTTGTTAACGCCGTAGAACACAATGACGCGTTGCGCCAAGTGCTCCAGGACACCTATACCTATATCCAAGTTGACGAGTTCCAGGACACCAATGGCGCCCAGATGCGCATCATCGAGCTGCTCTGCGACGGCGTTGATGCGCCCAATATCATGGCCGTTGGCGATGACGATCAGGCCATCATGCGTTTTCAGGGCGCCACGATCGAATGTGCCAACCAGTTTGCGGCCGAGTTTTCGCCCCGGAGCATCGTGCTCAAGACCAACTATCGCTCCACGCCCGCCATCGTTGAGCTTGGTCAAGCTATCGCACGCCAAATTGAATATCGCCTCGACGCCAGCTCGAATAAGTCAATCGAAGCCTCCAAGCCTCAGGGTGATCAGGTCAGCTTTAGCGAGAACGTCTACGCCGGCAAAGCCGAGGAATACGCCGCTGTCGCTGCGAGCATTAAGCAACGGCTTGTTAATCACTATCTCGATGAATGCGAAGATCCCAACGAAGGAATTGCAGTCATCTCTGCCAAGCACGCCGCCTTGCGCTCGCTGATTCCCTTCCTCGTTAAGGAGAAGGTACCCTTTTCGTATCGCGAGCGGCAGAATCTCTTTGCTTCCGAGCGTATGCAGACGATGCTGGCACTGTTGCGCTGCGTTACCGCGCTTGCTCGCGGGCAGAAGGAGCTCGCCAGCAGCTATCTTCCGCAGATTGTCTGTGCCGCCGAGCTGGGCGGCGACCATCCATCGTCCGTGACGTTCGCGCTCAGCGCCAAGCGCGAACATCGCGGCGACTGGATGGCCGCCATGTGCGAGAGTAATAGCGCCCGCGTCAAAGAGCTGTACGACGACCTTATGCAGTGGGCGGCCGAGGCCGGCGCCTCCCCGGTCAGAGCGTTGCTCTTTAAGATTGCCAAACGCAGCCTTGACTATTATCAGGATCATAAAAAACAGGATCCGCTGGGCGCCACCGAATTCAATGCCGGCATCCGCGCCCTACTCGCCTTTGCTGAGGGTGAAATGGGCGACGCGCGCCGCATGGGACGCACGCTTCGCCTGCCCGATATTGTCGACAAACTCGACGCCGCGCAAAAGTTTGGCGTGAGCATCGACGCATCGATCGATCTTGGCACACCGGGAGCCGTTCGCCTTACTAGCGCTCACAGTTCGAAAGGCCTGCAGTTCGAATGCGTCTACCTGCTCGACGCCGACGACTCCACCTGGCACAAAGGTGCTGGCGGCATGAGCTTGTACCCGTCCAACCTGCTTATTCGCGACGAAAAGGATGACGACGATGCGCGCCGTCTGCTGTTTGTAGCCATCACACGCGCTAAGCAACACCTTGAGCTGTACCGCGCCGGCGGATCGGCGCTGCAGGAGCTCACGGGGCTTATCAACTCTTGCGAGGTTTCTGCTGAAGCGGACCAGCTCAGTGCCGTCATCGAAACCGAATGGCGCGACAACTACGTGTTTGATACGCCCGAGCTCCGTGCGCTTTTGGAACCTCACACCGACGTAAAACACCTCTCTGCCACGGCACTCAACAACTTTGTGACCTACGAGCCTGGGTGTGCAAATAGCCAGCACTTCCCTGAGAAGCAGATTGTGCGCCTGCCCACTGCGCCCACGATCCAAACCGAATTCGGCACTATCGTTCACGCGATGTTCGAAGAAATCGTTAATCGGATGGCAACCGATGGCGCGGCGGCAATTGAGACAATTGAGGCCGAGTATCGCCAGCAGATTTCGTGGCTCGATTTTGCCCCCGAGGACGTCCGTCGCTATTCGGACCGCTTCGAACGCATTTGTCATGCATTCGTCCCTTGGCTTGTCGAGCACGTACGTGGCTACCGTTGCATCACGGAAGCGAACATGCAGTGTCTAACTGCCAGTGGAACTCCACTCTTTGGTTTTCTTGACCTGCTCCTCGTTGACGATGCAGCTAAGACGGTGCAGATCGTCGACTACAAGACTGGCTTTGGCAAAGAAATCCCTGCAGGCTACCATCGTCAGCTCAAGTTTTACAAACTGCTGGTCGAAGCGTCACCCGAGTTTTATGGCTACACCGTCACCTCCATGGGCGACTACTATGTAGAACCCGACAAGACGACGGGCGAGCTCCGCCCGCCGTTCGCGACAACCGCCAACGCCGTTGACATTGCCGAACTCGAGCAGCTCATCGATGCCACATGGGCTCGCATTGAACACGGCGCTTGGGATACCAGCGCTTTTGAGCAGAGCGATACCTATGAGCTGGCCATCGAGGAGCAGAAGGGCTGCCGCAAAAAAGCCGATAAAACCGAGGTCATGCAGCGCGCCTACGAGCACTGGCTAATTGAGAACTCTAGAATGTGACAAAGGCGCTGCCCCTTTGCCACATTATTCGATGACGGTGCGGGAGTTTTGCTTGCGCATGGTGGCGAGCATGTGTTTGGGGACGGCGTGGGCCATGCAGCTGCCGATAGTTGCGCTCGCGGCGGCCTTGGCTGCATCGCTAGCGTTTTTGGTCGCGTAGCTGTGGCGGAAGCGTTTGAGCATGGCAATGTCATTGCCGCCGTCGCCATAAACCGCGACCTCGTCCTCGGCAATACCGTAGTAGCCCGCCAGCCAGGCCACGCTCTCGCCCTTGTTACACGCCACGTCCGTGATCTCAAACATCACCGGATCGAACGGCGCGTTGACCACACGGTCCGAGCGCTCGGCCAGATACGCCTTGAGGTCGCGCTCCAGCTCGGGCGAGGTCACGCGGCAGTTGATCTTGCACACATCGTGGCGCAGGATGTCACCGATCGACTGGTCGAAATACTGTTCCTCGTGGTACCCGCCGCGCGCACGCATGCCGCGCATCACGATGCGCTTGATGGGGCTGTCCTTTTTAAAGCCCGCCTGGTGCATCTCGAACGATCCGCTCGAAAACATGCCATCGGGTGTGGAGCAGTCAAAACAGATATCCGGAAACTCCTTGAGCAGCTCCTCGGTAATCTGCGGGTCGATGGTCCAGGTCTTGAGTACCTCGCCATGGCTGTCGCGCACGATGGAGCCGTTAGAGCAGCAGGCATCGAGCGCCAGTCCCGTAAAACCATGCTCGCCGATTGGTAACGTCGAGCGTCCGGTCGCGGGAACCACATGCAGACCAGCCTCGGTCAGCTCACGAATGGCACGGCGGATGGTCCCGTCTGCCTCGTGCAGGGCGTTCAGCAGCGTTCCGTCTAAGTCACTCGCAAACATCTTGATCATGGGCATGCCTCTCCTTCGTCTGCACGATATTGTAGACGAGAATGAGCGCGCCCCAAGAGAGGCGCACCCGTCAGGCGAAAGATTGTCCTACACCGCAGAAGGGCCGTGTTCGCCGGTACGGATGCGGATAGCTTCCTCGACCGGCTCGACCCAGATCGTGCCATCTCCAACGGCGCCGCAATCTTGGAAACGGCGCGGCAACGGTCGCGAAACGAACGGGAAATACGCGAGCAAGGGAGCCGTGAGCGTACCCATCCCGGCTAGCGCCGAAACAGCTCGTGGGCGCGGTCGCGGAGATTAGTTGCTCGAATGACACCTTCGTAGCGATTGATGCGCAGACGCGGGAAGGCATTGAAAAAGCGCAGGTCACGACGACTGAGTGACACACTCGGTACCGGACGGCTCATGCGCTTACCGGCAAGGCGACGGCTGAGCGACGGACGCGGCATGCTCGGCGCGGCATCGGCCACGCGGCGGGCGGCAAGCGCCAGGCCGCGAGCACCATCCGCGATAAACGTCGGCATCGAAGCCTTCTCGCGCAGGGCATCGAGCGCCGCGTCGCCCAGCTCGACCAGCCACGCGTTAACGGCACGGCTACGGATGTGCGTCTGTGTCACCGAGTCAATCGTCGAATCGGGAATACGTTCGAGCATGGAGTCGGACGCATCGGCAAGCGACTCGTTGATGCGGTCGGCAAGGTCAGCCCGGACGCGCTCCAGCTGATCGGACAGACGCCGCCAGCTCGCCAACGAGCACGCCGCGTCGACCATCATCGCGACCGCGACGATAAAGGCGGACAGCCGCACAATCAGCACCGGCAGATGGCCAAGCAGCCCCAGCAATGCCGGCTCCACTAAACGACAAATGCACAACGCACCCAGGCCAAACGCGCAGGCCCAGTACAGACAGATGCGTCCATGCAAATTAAACGGCAGGTGTGAATAGTCCCAAAAGCGTGCGCCTGTTGTTTTTTCCAATAGAAGGCCCACACTGTACTCGATTGCGCTGCATACAAGCGCCGCGGCGACAAACTGGCTCAAGGCATCCGGAATCCCGCGCAGCAAAAGCCAGCAGGCTATGCCGCCCACACCATAGATGGGGCAGCACGGACCCAGCAAAAAGCCACTGTTGGCGAAGCGTCCGTGGTTGAGCATGGCGCATACCGTCGACTCCCATGCCCAACCGCAAAACCCGTAAAAGGCAAACGAGAGCACCAGTGCCGAGAGCGGGCAGGCGGCAAGCGTCGCGCCGCCAAACGCCATATCAATCGCGGTCCCCACCGTCTACCCTCTCCTCTTTTCGCTCAATTCGCTGCTCACGCCATCGTCCGCCTCGTCCTTGCGCGGCAGACGGCCGGCGACCGTCTCGCGCAGCGCACACCATTTATCCGCCAGGCACACAATCCACGCCTCGCGACACGTCGGCGGCACCGGCACCAGCGGAAACATATGCCGCACGATAATATTCCGCTCGCGCGACGTCAGCTCAAAATCTTCCTCGGCACGCGCCAGGGCAAAAAACGGATGGCGAAACCCATGCAGGCGATGGCTTGGATCGGAATCGTGCCAATCGTAGAGAAAGTAGTCGTGCAGCAAGGCTCCGCGCAGCAACGAGGCACGATCGACCGAAATGCCAGCACGGCTCAAGCGCTCGGCAAAGGACAGGCTCGCCCGCGCTACCGAAGTCACATGCGCATAGACCGTCACGTCGCCATGCTGGATAAACTCGCGCGTCAGGTCCAAGCGGCCCGCCTGGGCAAGCTGACGGGCGGCATCGTCGACCTCGCGCGCGATTTTCTCGGCACGAACGGCATCGGACATGCTGCCTCCTTCCAGCGGCTCACGGCGGCAAGCCACGGACTGTGCACAATCGATAAAAACATCATGGAACATATCAGTATGGCATCGGACAAAACGTTTTGCCCCACCAGTTGGCGAATTACCGCGCCGCCGTCACATATCAAACGCCAAAATGTGCGAGACTGTCTTGTGCAATTGTGCCGGCCGAGGGAGTGCCGGCGCACGATTCGCATGGAGTAACCCACAACGATGCTGCTTACGCAAACGACAACGCCCGAGGACGTCAAGGCTCTTAATCGCGCCGAGCTCCCGCAGCTCTGCGGCGAGATCCGCCAGGCAATCCTCGAAAGCTCCGCCGCTGTCGGCGGACACGTTGCCCCCAACCTGGGCGTCGTTGAGCTGACGGTCGCGCTCCATCGCGTGTTTAACTCCCCCATCGACAAGATTGTCTTTGACGTGTCGCACCAGACCTACGCTCACAAGGCGCTGACCGGGCGCGCGTACACCTATATCGATCCGGAACGTTATGGTGAGGCTTCTGGCTTTGCCAATCCCGACGAGTCCGAGCACGACCTGTTCGCCATGGGTCACACCTCGACCTCGGTGAGCTTGGGCTGCGGCCTTGCCCACGCGCGCGACCTGGCGGGCGATGCGTACAACGTCATCACCATCATTGGCGACGGCTCGCTTTCGGGCGGCCTGGCGTTTGAGGGCTTTAACAATGCCGCCGAACTCGATAGCAACCTGATCATCATCGTCAACGATAACGACCAGTCCATTGCCGAGAACCATGGCGGCCTGTATCGCAATCTGGCCGAGCTGCGAGTCAGCAACGGTACCTGTGAGCGCAACGTTTTCCGCGCGATGGGGCTCGACTACCGCTATCTGGACGCCGGTAACGACGTGTTGGCCCTAGTCGACGCGCTGCAGGAACTGCGCAATATCGATCATCCCATTGTGCTGCACGTCTCGACCGCCAAGGGCAAGGGCTTTGAGCCGGCCCAGAGCGACCCCGAACACTGGCATCATGTGGGACCCTTCGATATGGCAACCGGCCGCAAACTTTGCCCGGGTCATCCGAGCGAGCCTGCGCCGCGCACCTATGCCGACATTACGGGCGAGGCGCTCAGCGCCGCCATCAAGCGCGATCCGCAGGTCGTGGGCATCACGGCCGCCACGCCCTACATCATGGGCTTTACACCCGAGCTTCGCGCTGCCGCCGGCAAACAGTTCGTCGATGTGGGCATTGCCGAGGAGCACGCCGTCACTTTTGCCACCGCGCTCGCCAGTACCGGTGCCAAGCCGGTCTTTGGTGTGTACGGCACGTTTTTGCAGCGCGCTTACGACGAGCTGTGGCACGACCTGTGCCTCAACGACGCCCCCGCAACCATCCTAGTGTTTGGAGCGTCGATCTTTGGCACCACATCCGAGACGCACCTCTCGTTCTTTGATATTTCCATGCTGGGCGGTCTTCCCAACATGCACTACTTGGCGCCGGCCTGCATGGAGGAATATCTGTCCATGCTGAGCTGGTCGCTCGACCACCGCGAGCATCCCGTGGCGATCCGCGTACCGGGCATTGGCCTGGTTAGTCGCCCCGACCTTGCGCCTGCCGAAGACGCCGACTTCAGCGCCGTTCGCTACAACGTGGTGCGTCAGGGCCGCGACGTTGCCGTGCTCGCGCTTGGCGATTTCTTTGAGCTGGGCGAGCGCGTGGCAAACCGCCTGGCTGCCGAGTACGGCATCGAGGCCACGCTCGTCAACCCGCGCTTTGCGACCGAGCTCGACCGCGAGTTCCTCGACAGCCTTGCCGCCGAGCATCGCGTTGTCGTCACCCTCGAGGACGGCATCTTGGACGGCGGCTGGGGCGAGCGCGTGGCGTGCTACCTGGCCTGCACGCCCGTGCGCACGCGCACCTTCGGCATCGCCAAGGGCTTCCCCGACCGCTACGACCCCAACGAACTGCTCGCGCAGAACAGCATGACGGTCGAGAACATGGCCGCCGAAGCGGTACGTCTGCTGAACGAGTAGAAAAACCTCCGCAAGGGAAGCACCCCTGCGGAGGTTTTTGTTTTCGCGACGCGATTATCTCAATCTGTAACATCTAGGGCCCGAATTCCCGTCTAACTGTTTCAGATTGAGACAAAACAGCAAGTCATGGTCGACGCGAAAAACGAATAACCGTTCATACGCGATCCCCTTACTTATATATGCGCCGCGTTGCCGCCATTATAGCGACCGCTGCGGGCGACCACGCCGTCCGCAAAGCGCTATCTCAGCTGCAATAATCGACGTTTGCCCAGATAAAACCCGCCAAAATAAACCTGTCCCTTTTTAGTAGGTAGAATAACCCATAAGGTAAGTATGTTTCTGAGTTATTTCGTGTTGACCCATTTGAGCGGGATAGGGTATAACTCTACTCAACCGCTAGGGATTTTATTGAGAAAGGTGTTCTACCATGAGCAAGAACCTCTCCCAGCAGGTCGTTCTCGACCGCCGCGGCTTCGTTGCCGCCACCTTCGCAACCGTCGCCGGCCTTGGTCTTGCCGGCTGCTCTGACACCAGCGCCGAGGCTGACAAGGGTTCCGCCGCCGGTTCCTCCAAGAGCTCCGAGGACACCGAGGCTTCCACCACACTCGACGCTAAGGCATTCGACAAGCTCGTCGACAACGGCCCCAAGGCCGATGACGATGCCATCGCCGCCAGCACCTGGGCCACGGCCGTTAAGGACGCCGGCGTCTTTAAGATCGGTGGCGTTCAGACCTCCACGCTCTTCTCCCTCCTCAACGAGAAAGACGGTCAGACCCGCGGCTTCGATGCCGGTATCGCACAGCTCCTGTCCAACTACATTCTGGGTGAGAACAAGGTCGAGATCACCCAGGTGACCTCGGACACGCGCGAGTCCGTCCTGCAGAACGGCCAGGTCGACGCCGTCTTTGCCACCTACACCATCACTGACGAACGCAAGAAGCTCGTCTCCTTCGCCGGCCCCTACTACTACACCCAGCAGGCCATCCTGGTGCTCGCCGATAACGACGACATTAAGAGCGTCGACGACCTGGCCGACAAGAACGTCGCCGTCCAGTCCGGCTCCAACGGCCCTGCCATCCTGGAGGAGTTCGCTCCCAAGGCCAGCCAGCAGGAGTTCAAGACCGACGAGGAGGCCCGCCAGGCACTCCAGCAGGGCCGCGTCGATGCCTACGTCATCGATAACAACATGCAGCAGAGCGCCCTGGTCCGCGAGCCCGGCAAGTACAAGATTGCCGGCAAGCCCTTCGGCAGCAAGGAGCCCTATGGCATCGGTCTGCCGCTCGATTCCGACGGCGTCGCCTTTGTCAACGACTTCCTTAAGAAGATCGAGGATGATGGCACCTGGACCGAGCTGTGGCAGATCTGCATCGGCGACCGTACGGGCGACACCAATGTTCCCGAGCTGCCCGAGATCGGCGCCTAGGCAGCGAGCCTGGTAACGACCGCAACGAAACCATACGGAAACGCATGATGCGCTTTATTGCGGTAAACTGTTTCCTCACTGAGTTGTCGGGGCTTCCGTACACACGGGAGCCCCTTTCCTTATCGGCGGGAGGTCCGCATGAGTCTCTCCGAGCTCTGGTCGCTCTATGGCCAGAACTATATCGACGCGCTGCTCGCAACCTGGGGCATGACGCTTGAGTCGTTTGCCATCGCCATGGTGCTGGCCGTCGCCGTCACTGTGATGCGCGTGTCGCCGCTCAAGCCGCTGCGCGTCTTTGGCGACCTGTATGTCCAGGTCTTCCGTAACATCCCCGGCATTGCGCTGCTCATCATCGTCGTCTATGCGCTGCCGCCGCTCAAGGTCGTCCTGCCCTACCGCACCTGCGTTATCGTCGCCACGGTCCTTTTGGGCTCGGCCTTTGGCTCCGAGAACTTTATGAGCGGCATCAACACCGTCGGCGTCGGTCAGGTCGAAGCCGCCCGCTCGCTGGGCATGAGCTTCAGCCGTATCCTCGCCAAGATCGTGATTCCGCAGGCGCTGCGCTCGAGCGTGCTGCCCATGACCAACCTCTTTATCGCCGTCATGCTCACCACCGCGCTCGGCAGTCAGGTGCCGTTGCAACCGCAGGAACTCACCGGCGTGGTGAGCTATATCAACACGCGCTCGCTCGGCGGCGTCGCCGCGTTCTTTATCTCGGCGCTCGGCTACCTGGGCACAGCCTTTGTGGTGAGCCACATTGGCAACTATATCGATAAGAAGGTGAGGATCCTCCGATGAGCAAGCATTCCTCCCCTGCACTCACCATGCGCGATGCGCTCTACGAGGCTCCCGGCCCCAAGATGCGCGCCAAGATTCGCATCGGCACCGCCATCTCGCTTGTTGCTGTCGCCGCGCTCGCCATCCTGGTGCTGCAGCGCTTTTATGTGACCGGCCAGCTTTCGGTCCACTATTGGTATTTCTTTACACACCTCACCACCTGGAAGTTCCTGCTTGCCGGCTTTGAGGGCACCGTTAAAGTCGCACTCACTGCCGGCGTCATTGCGCTGGTACTGGGCTTAGCCCTTATGCTCGGCCGCACCAGCGGCATCAAGCCGCTACAGCTGGTCTGCCGCGTGCTCACCGATTTCTTCCGCGGTGTGCCGAGTCTGCTGTTCATCTACTTCTTCTTTTTGGTGCTGCCCCAGTACAAGATCGCGCTACCATCGTTTTGGATGCTCACGCTTCCCGTCGCGCTCGCCGCAGCTGGCGTACTTGCCGAGATCTTCCGTGCCGGCGTCAACGCCGTGCCGCGCGGTCAGGTCGAGGCCGCCCAGGCACTCGGTCTCTCCAAGGCTAAAATCACCTTTAAAATCGTGTTGCCGCAGGCGATTCGTTTTATCATTCCGTCGTTGATTTCGCAGCTCGTAGTCGTGGTCAAGGACACCACCGTCGCCTACGTGGTGAGCTACCCCGACCTCATGCAAAATGCCCGCGTGCTCATTACCAACTACGACGCCCTCGTGTCGGTCTACCTGGTTATCGCGGTCATCTACATCCTCATCAACGTCGCGATCAACAAGGCCGCTGTCTATGTTTCACACAAGACCGGCGCGACCATCATCCGCTAACGCTTTACCATTTCGAGTCATAAGGAGCCGAGCACCATGGCACAGAGCACCTCTTCCACCGGCAATCAGCCGCTGATCGAGCTCAGACACGTCGATAAGCACTATGGCGATCTACACGTCCTCAACGACATCAATCTCTCGGTCGACCGCGGCGAGGTCGTCGTTGTGATCGGTCCCTCGGGCTCAGGCAAGTCGACCATGTGCCGCACCATCAACCGCCTGGAAACCATCGACTCGGGCGAGATTCTCATCGAGGGCGAGCCCCTGCCGCAAGAAGGCAAGGATCTTGCCCGCATGCGCGCCGAGCTGGGCATGGTGTTTCAGCAGTTCAACCTGTTCGCACATATGACCGTACTGCAGAACGTCATGCTGGGGCCGGTCGACGTGCTGGGCGTGTCCAAGGAGGAGGCTCGTGAGCGCGCCATGGACCTGCTGAGCCGCGTGGGCGTTGCCGAGCAGGCCGATAAGGTGCCCGCACAGCTTTCGGGCGGCCAGCAGCAGCGCGTGGCCATCGCCCGTTCACTTGCCATGCAGCCCAAGGCCATGCTCTTTGACGAGCCCACGAGCGCCCTCGATCCCGAAATGATCAACGAGGTGCTCGAGGTCATGGTCCGTCTGGCCCAGCAGGGCATGACGATGATCGTCATCACGCACGAGATGAACTTCGCCCGCCGTGTGGCCGACCGCGTCGTGTTTATGGCCGACGGCCAGATCGTGGAAACTGGCACGCCCGACGAGTTCTTCGACCATCCCCAGACCAAGCGCGCCCAGGACTTCCTCAACTCCATCAAGGGCCACTAACCAGACCGCCCACCCGCCCGCCATGCCCATCCAAACTCGAAAGTTACACCTATGATCGGAACTCGCACTTCATCGTCATACACCCCGCACGTCGACGTCGCCCCCGCCGACCGCTCACTCATCCTCGTCGCACCGCGCTGGGAAGAGGCGGAGCCGTTTTTAACCGAGATGCTCTCCCCCAACGAGGAAATCGCAAGTGTCTTTGTCGATGCCATCCTTGCCGCTGGCGGCCTGCCGCTGCAGATGTCCATCACCGAGGACATTGAGGTCATCCGTCATTACGTCGATATCGCCGACGGCATCGCCATTCCCGGCGGCCCCGATGTCAATCCCAAACGCTGGGGCGATGATCGACCCTACGATCCCACCCTCTGCTGCGAGATCCGCGATAGCTTTGAGTTTAAGCTGGTCGGCGAGGTGCTCCGCGCCAAAAAGCCGCTCTTTACCACCTGCCGCGGCACGCAGCTGCTCAACGTCGCCACCGGCGGCACCCTGTGCATGGACGTGCCGAGCCTGGGCGCTCGCGAGGGCCGCACGCAGTGGCGTCACACCCACGTGCTCAACGATCCCGTGCACCCCGTCGAGGTCGTGCCGGGCTCGCTGCTGGAACGCGCGGTTGGCGGGCACAGGCTAATCCAGACCAACTCCGCACACCACTGCTGCGTCGACCGTCTGGGTAAGAGCACGCGCTTGGTCGCCAAGGCAACCGACGGCGTTCCCGAGTGCATCGAGGTCGAAGGCCAGCCGTTCTGCCTGGGCGTGCAATGGCATCCCGAGTACACGTGGAAGACGCTCGAGACCGACTTTAACCTGTGGAAGTCGTTTGTCGAGGCAGCGGCCAAGGTCAAGCAGGCCCGTTAGTTCACGGACAGCACAACACAAAAGGGCGCCCCGCCGGCCACATGGTCCGGCGGGGCGCCCTTTTGCCTATACGCGGCAGGCACACAGCCCAAGGCTCGCGAGCTCTTATTCGGCCGCCTCGCGCAGGGCCGACATCGTAGCCGCATATTGCTGCTGCAGCGCATGCATCCCCTCGCGAGCGCCGTCAACGGCATCGGCACCACGCAGCGCCTCGGTCACCACAACCGCCGGCTCGTACAGATTATCGAATCCCAGGTTCTGGCTCACGCCCTTGAGCGTGTGCGCTGCCATAAACGCACCTTCGGCGTCTCCCGCCGCCATGGCGGCCTCCAGCTTGTCCATGCTCTCGTCATCCAAAAACTTGAGGGCAAAGCGGGCGAGCATTTCCTCGCCCATCAGCCGAGCGCACGCGTCATCATAATTGGCGCCGATCTTCTCATACGCCTCACGCATGGAAATCATGGATTAAAAACTCCTTTGGTCAAACTAAATCGTGGGAAACGCGACGACGTCAGCGGGGCGTGCCAACGTCTCGGCAATTTGGTCTTGCACCTCGAGCAGACAATCGAGCAGCAGCGGGTTAAAGGTGCCGCACTTACCGTCCAGGATCATCTGAATTGCCTCCTTGTGCGGGATAGCGTCCTTGTACACGCGCACGCTCGTCAGAGCATCGTACACGTCGGCCACCGAAACCACCTGTGCGGCAATGGGGATTTCGTCGCCCTTAAGGCCATCGGGATAACCCTTGCCGTCCCAGCGCTCGTGGTGCCAACGCGCAATCTGGTACGCATATTCCATAAGCGCATTGCCGGCGTGATGGCTACCCAGCTCAAGCAGCATGTCGGCGCCGATCGTGGTATGCGTCTTCATAATCTCGAACTCCTCGGGCGTAAGGCGCCCGGGTTTGTTGAGAATCGCATCGTCAATCGACATCTTGCCGATATCGTGCAGCGCCGAAGCCAGGGCAATCGTGGAGCGCTCCTCATTGTCAAGGGAAATGGTGTCGCTACGCTGGACCAGACAGCCAAGCAGCAGCTCGGTCAGCTTTTCGATGTTCGTAACGTGCCTGCCGCTCTCGCCGTTGCGAAGCTCCATGACGCCAGCCATGATGTCGATGAGCATGCGACTGTTCTTGACACGCTCGTTGTACTGCTGGGACAGCAGGCTCGTCAGGCGGCGCTGTTTGGCGTATAGGCGGATGGTGTTGCTTACACGGCGGCGCACGACACGGGAGTCAAACGGGCGGTTGATATAGTCCGAGGCGCCTAGCTCGTACGCGCGCAGAACCATATCATCGGAATCTTCGCTCGAAATCATGATGACAGGCAGATTGTCACTAACCGATCGGCGCGACAGACCGGCCAGCACCTCAAAGCCGCTTATGCCCGGCATGACAATATCCAGCAGCACGAGCGACAACTCATCACCATAGCGGTCGGCCATGTCGAGCGCCGTACGACCGTTGTCGGCCTCGAGGATGCAATACTCGTCCTTGAGCATCTCGCTGAGAATGACTCGGTTCATCTCGGAGTCATCGACAATAAGTACCAAAGGCTTTTCGCTTTGGAAGGCCTCGATGGAATCGGCATCGGTCACGACCGTACCGGCTTTTGCCTTAGCGCGGCTCAGTAACTGGACAGCGCGGCCAACGCCCTCATCGACCGTCTCGCCATGAATGCGAACGCCACCAACACATGCCGTCAAGCTCACGTACTCATGGCCCGGAATAATCGTGGAACGAACGGCATCGGACACCTGATGCAGGCGACGGGTGAAGTCATCGGAGGGAATATTGGGCATGACAACCACAAACTTGTCGCAGCCATAGCGCACAAGCTCGTCAGTCGAACGGATTCCGCTGCGCATGGCTGTCGCCACGGCACCGAGCGCAAGGTCGCCGGCATGACGGCCACACGTATCGTTGAAGACCCTAAAATCATCAAGGTCGATCATCGCAACGCCGGCGTTCATGCGGGCGCTACGGAGCTTTTCCTCGTAATATCGGCGATTGTGCACGCTCGTCAGCACGTCGGTGTAGACAAGGTCCTCTTTTGCGGCCTCTTGCCCATCGATCGGACGCACCATCAGCAGGACATGAGGCTCGCCCTCGACCTTCAGAGGGCGCAGATGGGCACGGTACTCAACGCCATCGTTGAGCAGTTGCTCCGACACCTCATCGGAATCTGTCAAGGCCTCAAGACTTGCCTGGCGCAAACAAGGGCAGCGATCGCCGGCGAGCAGGCAGTTAGGCTCGCTCTTAATCTGATCGGCCGACAGTAAACGTACCACGGGGTAGGTCTTCGCGACACGGGCGACCTCGGCGGCAGCCTCCTCGTCGGTTAGATTGACCTCGTGATTATTGAGCATATGGGGCCCTTTCGATAGCTTCGCATGGTAGCGGTGGGTTCCAAATGTTACAAGGGTAACACCTTGCCGATGCAGGTAAGCACGTAAATGCTGTTACATTTTTATGAGTTGGCAGACGGCGCGATTGAAGCCGCAGACGTGAGGTTTTGAACACATTTGCTAACAATGCCGAAACGTTTGCGGGTGAAGTCTGCTTTGGCTATTGCGGGTGTTAGAGCCCCAGGATGCCAAGGACAGTCTGGGCAGCCGCTCCCGGGCGATCGCGCAGGCCGTTGTGCGCGCCGGGAACCATTACGAGCGGACAGTCCAAAAGCTCAGCCGCCACCCTCGTGCCCGCCTCGCGGGGCGTGCCAACCGAGAGCTCACCCAGAAACACGGCGGCCACCGTTTTTGACGCGCGAACGCTATCCCAATCGGGAACACAGGTCATAGTAATCCCGTATTCGTTTGCCATGAAACTACGGCCGTTGCGCAGGGCATGCTTGGCTTCTGCCTCGGTTGTCTTGGGAGCCTCAGGGTCCGAATCGCCGATGGCGCCCAGGAAGGCCCGTAATGCCCTGGAGACCTTTCCCGCGGCGATCATCTCTAGCAAAACCGGGGCCGCGCCCAGACCGGCACCCTCATCCGTCACGGCGGGTTCATGCAGGATCGCACGCGAGATTATGGCGGGGTTTGCACGGAGAAGCTCCAGCGTCACCAGCGTACCGGCACTGTGCGCGAGCACGTTTGCCGGAGTGCCAATATGCTCGATAACGGCCTGCAGGTCGGCGGCCTGGACGGCGAGGTCGTAGCGTCCGTCTGCAGCGTCGCCGCTCTCGCCGCAACCGCGGCGGTCGTAGGTAATGACGCGATAGTCACAGGCGAGCTCGCGGGCGATGCCGTCAAAAAAGACACCGTCGACGCACGCACCGTGCACGCACACCAAGGCGGGTGTATCGGACGATACATCCGGGCCGGCATACTCGCGGCAGGCGATCGTGGTGCCCGCATTCTCGACCGTAAAATCCATACTGTGTTCCCATCGTCAACACCACCAGGCCGTGCCGGGGTGCGGCTTGGTCAGATGGCGTCATTTTGTGCGTACATGAATGCGTTTACTGTACCCGGCTCGCACCCTTTCATGACAGGGTTTCGAAAACTCACCCAATTGCAAGGTTTCTGCCTAAACAACAGCGCCCAAACCCGCGACCCACATGAAGGCCGATGCTATGCTTAAGCTCAACTGTCCCAAGGAGCATATGCCTATGTCTACGTTTTTAAATGCCAGCCCCATCTTTGGGCCCGTCCGCAGCCGTCGCCTGGGCCTTTCGCTCGGTGTCAACATGATGCCGGCCAGCGGCAAAATCTGCACGTTCGACTGCATTTACTGCGAAAACGGTCTCAACGCTGAGCGCCCCTGCCATGAGCCGTACAACACAGCTGCCATGGTACTCGACGCGCTCGAGGTAAAGCTGCGCGAGATGGCAATCGAGGGCGAGCTCCCCGATGTAATCACGTTTGCCGGCAACGGCGAACCCACCGCCGCGCCGGAATTTCCGCAGGCCATCGCCGGTGCCGTCACGCTTCGCGACCAGCTGGCCCCAAACACCAAGATTGCCGTGCTTTCCAACGGCACGCGCGCCGACCGTCCCCAAGTGCACGATGCGCTCATGATGGTCGACGACAACATCCTCAAGCTCGATACGGTCGACCCGGCATTTATTCAGCTGCTCGACCAGCCCGTTGGTCCCTACGATGTAGAGCACCAGATCGAGACGTTCGCGAGCTTTAACGGCCACGTCATTATCCAGACGATGTTTTTGAGCGGTGAGTACCGGGGCAAGTCTCTCGATAACACCGGCGAGGAGTACGTTGGTCCTTGGCTCGCGGCGCTCGAGCGCATTCGCCCGCAGGAGGCGACCATCTACACGGTGGCGCGCGAGACACCGGTCGCCGGCCTTGCCAAAGCGGCGCCCGACGTGCTCGATGCCATTGCCGCGCGCGTCCAAGCCCTCGGCATCCCCTGCCAGGTGAGCTACTAGCAAAACCACGCAGCAGCCTGTGCCCGCCATCCCGCTCCATCAGTTGCGGTGATATAGTTCCTATTTATGCTGTTAAACCGCTTAAATCGGAACTATATCACCGCAACTTTTATAGACGCGTGGGTGGGCTATACTAGCTGCGGGTGAAAGGAAGTTAGCCATGTTTGACAAAGGACCCGTGCCCGGCCGCAACGACGCTTGCTGGTGCGGCAGCGGCAAAAAATATAAGAAATGCCATAGCACCTTTGATGAGCGCCTCGAGCGCTTGTGGGAAGAGGGCTGGGAGGTTCTGCCCCGCACGCTCTACAAGACGCCCGCCGATATCGAGGGCATCAAGCGCTCGGCCGCCATCAACGTGGGCGTGCTCGATTACGTAGGCGAGCACATCGCCGCGGGCATGACCACCAACCAGATCGACCAGATGATCTACGACTACACCGTCGAGCACGGCGGCACGCCGGCAGACCTCAACTACGAGGGCTACCCCAAGAGCGTATGCACCTCGATCAACGATGTGGTCTGCCACGGTATCCCCTGCGATACGGACGTGCTGCACGAGGGCGACATCATCAACGTGGACTGCTCCACGATCTTGGACGGTTACTTTAGTGATTCGAGCCGCATGTTCTGCATCGGCAAGGTCTCGGCCGAGCGTCAGCGCCTGGTCGACGTCACCCGCGCCAGCGTGGAGGCGGGCCTGGCAGCCGTCAAGCCATGGCTGCCGTTGTCCGTGATGGCCGAGGCCGTGCAAAAGACAGTCGAGGACGCCGGCTTTAGCGTGGTGCGCGAGTACGGCGGACACGGCATTGGCAAGGAGTTCCACGAGGACCCGTTTGTGGGCTTTACCACCGAGGCACCCGATGTGGACACCATCATGGCCCCGGGCATGGTCTTTACCATCGAGCCCATGGTCAATGCCGGAGCGCCCGACATCAAGATTAGCAAGGGTGACGGCTGGTGCGTACGCACCAAGGACGGCAGCGATTCGGCCCAATGCGAGGTACAGCTCGTGGTGACCGAGGACGGCTACGAGCTGCTGAGCTGGTAGCCGTGGATGCGCCGGATGCTGACGGGCACGCTCGTCTTGCGTCCGGCGTTTTATTTGAACGTTTTGCCTGATAAAACCTGCCAAAAATAAACCTGTCCCCTTTTGACAGGTTGGACGGAGAGGACTGTTTGTGAACATCCTGGTTTTGCTGCCCATCAACGACTGCCATCGCGCAATTCTTGAGTCGAGTGCTCCGGGCGAGGACTTTATCTACACGAGCTCCGACGCCATCACGCGTGAGCAGGTCGCCAACGCCAACGTGATCTTGGGCAACATAGACCCTGCCTTGCTTACCGCATGCGAGCATCTCCAGCTGTTGCAATTGCAGACCGCCGGCTATGACGATTACTTGGCCGCCGGCACCGTGCCGGCTGAAGCCAAGCTGTCTTGCTCGATCGGCGCCTACGGCCAGGCCGTGAGCGAGCACATGTTTGCCATGGTCCTTTCCATGATGAAGCGCCTGCCCGGCTATCACGACTTGCAGCGCGAGCATCGCTGGGAGGATTTGGGGCCGGTTACCTCGCTCAAAAATGCCAACGTGCTGGTGCTGGGCGCGGGCGATATCGGCAGCCACTTTGCCACGCTCTGCCGCAACATGGGCGCGCACGTCCACGGCATCAAGCGCCATCCGCTCGTCTACCCCATTGTGTTTGAGGATATGGACGGCATGGACGCCCTACCTGAGCGCCTGGCCGAGGCCGACATCGTCGCATCCTTTATGCCGAGCACGCCCGAGACCCGCGGCCTGGCGAACGCCGAGTTCTTCGCCGCGATGAAACCGGGCGCCTTCTTTGCCAACGGCGGCCGCGGCGACCTTGTGGTCGCCGACGACTTGGTTGCCGCCCTGGAGTCGGGACATCTCGCCGGCGCCGCGGTCGACGTCACCGACCCCGAGCCGCTGCCCGCGACAAGCCCGTTGTGGGATGCACCCAACATGCTCATCACACCGCACGTCTCCGGCTGGTTCCACCTGGAGGCCACGCTCAACAACGTCGTCGACATCGCCGCGGAGAATCTGCGTCACCTGCAGGCCGGCGAGACCCTGCGCTGTTGGATCGAACACTGATTGTTCCGGCGTTTTACCAAACGCCGGAACCTCTCGACGCTGCGAGCCCGCCAGAGCGGCAATCTGCCTTTCAATCGTCGGGCATGACCAGAAGGTCAATGCCCTCCTCTTTCAAGGCACCTTGCTCACTCTGGCGGGCTCTCGCTGACTTTTGTTCAACCTATAGGGACTGGCTGGCGCGGCCCCGCCTGGGGACATTCGCTGACTTTTATTCGACCTGTGGGGTCTTCAAATTGTTAGAGCGTTGCTAAGTAATTCTTTGCGTCTTCTACGCTCATTGCTGCGACAGGCGCGTGTGAACAGAGTTTGACATCGTTGGTGACCAGTAAATCTGCTTGGGAGCGCATCGCTGCCACAATGATTAAATCGTCTTCGTAATCGCTATGGAGATTACGCTGCTTGCTCGCCATCCATATGTCACTCAGGTCGCAGGGTACCGGCGTGGCAAGTTGCGACAACACGTCGAGGCAATCCCATGCAAGTGATGTCGCCGCCACGGCGGCATCTTGGGATAGTGAGCCATGCTCGCGCCGATACCATGCCTTATGTTCGCTTGAAATCAAATAGAACAGATCTTTGGACGATGTCGCCGCATACAGCAAATCCACCTGCGCCGTGCATGCATCGCGTAAAAACTCAATCGCCACCGAACGACCACGTCGTGAGGGAATGAAGTAATCGAGCCACACGTTGGTGTCAACCAAGATGCGCTTTGGAGCCTCACTCATAGAGCCAGCTCATCTCCTCGCCATAGCGATCCGCATAGGCATTCCGTTTGAGCTCTTCGTCGTCCGATGGCTGAGCCCTGGCCATATCGATTCCCGACTCACGGCAAGCGGCAGCGAACAGCTTCGACCCCTGATCCATGAGCTCGAGCTTACGTTTGGCGGCCTTTTCGCGCTCGCGCTGTTCCGCCCGGGCACGACTGGGCAGCAGGATATCCTCGAGCGCACCGGGGCGATCGGCCAGCGACGCTGCAAGCTGCCAGAGCGCTCGCACCGCTTGGCTCGGCGTCATACCGGCCCTGGAGAGAGCGGCGTCCCCACTCCTTTTAAGATCGGCATCGAGACGTACGTTGATCTGAGCGGCTGTTGTGGTCATGACCCCTCCTTAATACTTTAGAACTATCATAAAACTCTATGGTAGATAGGTAAAGCATGTATAGCATTTATTAGCATTAGCCGTACTCCGTACACAAAAAGCCGCCGAGGCACACTGCACCTCGGCGGCTACGTATCACCGATCTAGTTCGGTTTCACCCTTTGCATTCGCCCAGATAAAACCTGCCGAAATCAACATCCCTCTTTGGCAGGTTTTAGAGCTCCGCGCTTTCGGCTCCGTTGATATGGAGGTCGCGCTCGTAGAAGGCGGTGAGGGCGCGGATGGCGTACATCACGTCGCGTACGCCGCCGGTCTCGTAGCTTGAGTGCATGGCCAGCTGCGGCAGGCCCACGTCCACGGCATGCATGCTCGCCTGCATATTGGACAGGTTGCCGAGTGTGGAGCCTCCGGCCATATCACTCTTGTTGGCGAAGGCCTGTGTGGGTACGTCGGCGTCATCACAGATGGCCTGGAACACCGCGCGGCTAAAGGCATCGGTGCAGTAGTGCTGGTTGGCGGCTTCCTTAATGACAATGCCGCCGTTGAGCACAACCTGATTGCGAGCATCGCACTTCTCGGCGTGGTTGGGGTGCACGGCATGCGCGTTGTCGCAGCTCACAAGCATCGATGCGGCAAGTGCGCGATGGTACGACTCGTCGTCAAAGCCCAGCGATCCGTTGATGCGGCGCAGCGCGTCGGCCAAGAACGTCGACATGGCGCCCTGCTTGGTCTCGGAGCCAACCTCCTCGTTATCAAAGCAGCAAAAGACCGAGATGTCATGCGCATTCTCGGCACCCAAAAATGCCTGCAGCGAGGTGTAGGCGCAGGCCAGGTCGTCGAGCTTGGGCGTCGAGATAAACTCGTCGGCCCAGCCCCAAATGCGCGCATCCTGACGATTGACCAGGAACAGATCGCGACCTAGGATCTGCTCGGGTTCAACGTCCAGTTCGTCAGCGATCAGTACGTCAAAATCTCCCTGTTTAAGCTCGCCGGCGCTGATGAGCGGGCACAGGTCGACGGCTCGGTTGGGAGCAAAGCCCTCGTTAACGCCGCGGTTCATGTGGATGGCAAGGCTCGGGATAATAGCGACCTCGCGCTCGGTGGCAAGCAGGCGGCTCTCAATACGGTCGCCCTCGCGCACCAGCACACGTCCGGCCAGCGCCAGCGGGCGGTCGAACCAGGTGTAGTCGATCATGCCGCCGTAGGCCTCGGTGTTCAGGCGCAGCGTCTCGCCTGCGCCATCGAGCTCGGGCACGGCCTTGACCTTAAACGTCGGCGAATCGCTGTGCGACGCCGTGAGCTGAAAATGATAGTCACCGGCGACGCCGTCCTCGCCCCACGTCGCGGCCAGGTCCTCGCCCACCTTAAAGGCAACAACGCTCGAGGTGTTGCGCTGCGTGTAATAACGCCCGCCCGGTTCGATGTCCCACGCCGCATTCTCGGGCAGGTAGGTAAAGCCCGCCTCGTCGAGCTCGGCCATAATGGTCGCCGCCGTATGGAACATACTGGGGCATGCCTCGATAAAGTCGATAAGGTCGTTGGCGGCCTCGATATCATCGGCCGTCACATGCGCGCGCTCGGGCGTTTCCTGATCCGTCATGCTCTCCCCTTTCGCTGGGTTGATGGTCCCCTCCAGCATACCCCGCCACGCCAGCGCCGCACTCTTCATTCCGTGCTTAATTCCGCGCCACTCACCAAGTTGAGCCATCATGCCCGCGCTCCTTTTGCGACAATTGCGCTAACAGGACGAGAGGAGCCGTCATGAAGCCACGTAACATTGCCATCACCTGCGGTGTCGCGGGAGTCGCCGTCGGCCTTGCCGCTGCCACCGGTATCGTTTATCACAAGCAAATCATGTCCGCCGCGTCGCTCAAACGCTTGACCGGCTACGCGGATGGCTATGACCTGTACGCAATCGACATCGCCTACGACTACGATCTCGATCGCATCATCGCCGCTGGCGTGCGCGACGACCAGGCCTACATCGATGCCGTGGTGGCGCAGGTGCTGCCCGGTGTGCCGGCACATGTCCAGGCGCCCCAGTTTGCCTGCAGCGCTTTTGTCGCCGTAGATGCCGAAGGCCGCGTGCGCACCGGTCGCAATTACGACTTTAAGGACGACACCTCGGCGCTGCTGGTGCGCAATCACCCACGCGACGGCTATGCCTCCATCGGCTTTGCGGCCCTCAATAACCTGGGCGCCAACACTCCACTTGACTCCGTCGCCGGACGCGCCGCCGCACTCATGGGCCCGTTTGCCCAGCTCGACGGTGTTAACGAATGTGGCGTGTCCATTGCCGTACTCACCCTGGATTCCAAGCCCTGTGACCAGGACACGCAACGCCCCGTCATCAATACCTCGCTCGCCATCCGTCTGGTGCTCGACCGTGCCGCCACCACGCAGGAGGCCGTCGACCTGCTTTCTGCCTACGACATGCACGCCATGGCCGGACGCGATTACCACTTCTTTATCAACGACGTCGCCGGTGACGCGCGCGTAGTAGAGTGGGATCCGCGCGATCCGGACCGCGCTTTCAAAGTGACTCCTGTACGCCAGGTTACGAACTTCTACGCCTGCTATGGCGACGAAGTGCTGCCCAACCAAAAGAATGGCGAGCTGGGCCACGGCAAGGAGCGTGCCATCGCCATCGCCGATGTCCTCGACGCCCATGTCGGTGCCCAGGACGAAACAGTCGCTTGGAAGGCCCTACGCGCCGCAGCGCAAGAACCCAATCCGGAAGACATCACCAGCAATACGCAATGGTCGGTCGTCTTTGACAATACCAAACCCGCCGCCGCTATTACGCTGCGCCGCCACTGGGGCAACGTCGATGCCTTCGCACTGTAAGGAGCCAGGCCCGTCGACCTTACGTTCCCTGACGTTGCTTACATTTCCATACGCTTGAGCTAACACGTTTTACCCCCGTATCAACAGTGTGCGGGGGTAAACTTATGCGCATGTTATAACTTGCCCGGAAGGATTCATCATGCTCAGGATCGGTCTTCTTACCAGTGGCGGCGACTGCCAGGCGCTCAACGCCACCATGCGCGGCATCGTCAAAACGCTTATGACCAATAGCGAAGAACCTATCGAGATCTATGGTTTTGAGGACGGCTACCAGGGCCTTATCTACAGCAGGTTCCGCGTCATGACGCCCGCCGATTTTAGCGGCATCCTTACCCGTGGCGGCACCATCCTGGGCACGAGCCGCACGCCGTTCAAGCGCCTGGACATTCCCGAGGCCGACGGCGTCGAGAAGGTCCCGGCAATGGTCCACACCTATCATAAATTGCAGCTCGACTGCCTGTTTATGCTGGGCGGCAACGGCTCCACCAAGACCGCCAACCGCCTGCGCGAAGAGGGCCTCAACGTTATCGCCCTGCCCAAGACCATCGATAACGACACCTGGGGTACCGAGCTGACGTTTGGCTTTACGAGCGCCATCGACGTCGCCACCAAGTGCATTGACGACATTCACACCACCGCCTCGAGTCACGGCCGCGTGTTCGTTATCGAAATCATGGGTCACAAGGTTGGCTGGATTCCGCTGTACGCCGGTGTCGCGGGCGGTGCGGACGTCATCCTGATTCCTGAGATCCCCTACGACATGGATAACGTCATCGAGACCATCGAGCATCGCATGGAGACCGGCAGCCGCTTTACCATCGTGGCCGTCGCCGAGGGCGCCATCTCCAAGGAGGACGCGACGCTGTCCAAGAAGGAGTACAAGAAGAAGCTCGCCGAGCGTACGAGCCCCTCGATTGTCTACGACATCGCCAAGGAGATCGAGGCCAAGACCGGTCGCGAGACCCGCGTCGCCATCCCCGGCCACACGCAGCGCGGTGGCCAGCCCGACGCTCAGGACCGCATCTTTGCGACCCAGTGCGGCGTCGAGGCGGCACTGGGCTGCTTACGCGGCGAGTTTGGCTACATGATTGCCCTGCGCGACGGCAAGATGTGCCACATGCCGCTCGAGGATGTCGCCGGCAAGCTCAAGTTTGTCGACCCCCAGAGCGACCTGGTACGCGAGGCCAAGGCGCTGGGCATCAGCTTCGGCGACGAATAGTCTCGGCTGGAACCGCCCCATCGGAGGCCTCAGGGCTTACCTCCCAAATCGTCCTCGGACATGTCAGGACCCCGCCGTGCGCTTCGCGCGGCGGGGTCCTTCCGTCCTGCGGAAAGATTTGGGAGGTAAGCCCTGGGGTCTCCTGCGGCAACTAGGGAGGCCGAGGCTATTCGTCTTCTTGCTGCGGGTGCCTGGGGTAGGATGCGGCGTGCATTTTTGGGAGTATTCAGCAGCCGAGGGTGCCTGCATACTGGATTTTGGGCGAAAGGCAGGCACCATGGGCCGCATCCTGTAAAAAAACGAGGGCTCTAGAGGCGTTGGGGCTCAGAATCGGGGCTTTCAGCGCAGTTTTGCACTCCCGCCCCCGCGCCCGCGGACCCCGGGATGTTGAATACTCCGGAATTTGCACGGCGCCCCCTGGGGTACCTGTGGGCAAAAAGCAACCGCCCCGTCAAAGTATGCATTTGGCGGGGCGGTTTATGCAAAAATGCTGCTGCGGGCGCGTCGGCAGCTCGCTAGAACTTGAATCCCAGGACAGGTTACTCGGCGCTCTTGAGGGCACCGACCATGTCGATCTTATTGAGGGTACGATTGGTAGCGAGGTTGACGATAAACGTAAAGACAAAGGAAAGCACTACGGCGAGCACATAACTCAGCGGCTCGACCTCAACATCAAAGTAGAGCGACGGCATCTGCAGAATGTACGTAAAGCTCTCGGCCAGCAGACTACCCAGCGGCACGCCCAGCGCGGCGCCAATCGCCGTGAGGATTAACGTCTCCTTGTTGACGTAGTGGTGCACCTCGCCACGGCGGAAGCCCAGCACCTTGATGGTCGCCAGCTCGCGCTCGCGCTCGGAGATATTCGTGTTGGACAGCGTAAACACCACCACAAACGACAGGCACGCCGCCATAAAGGTCACGAGCACCACGACGGAATTAATGATAGTGAAATTCGCCTCGTAGTTCTGCCAATGTTCGGCCGTGCTCGAGATGGTGAGCCAACCGTCGCTCTTAAGCTTCTTGCTAAACGCAATCTGGTCAGAAGATGAGCCCTTAAGCAGCACAAAGACGCCGTTGAGGCGCGCGCTTCGACCGAACGCGCGCTCATAGGTGCTCTGCGTCATGTAAAGCGTGTTGCCCAGATAGTTAAGCGAAATGTCGCTGACCTTGACCTTGGCAACATTGAGCGACGAATCCTGGACGTGTGCCGTATCGCCCGGCTGAATCCCCAGCACCAACTGTGAACTCTTACTCAGATACACGTCTCCGTCACGCAAAGACAGCGGCTCTTTGGACTCATCCTCAAGGCGCACGTAATCGCCCAAGTCACCCGTGCGGTCGTCGGGAATCACGATGAGCTGCACGGTCTCGCTCTTGCCGCCAAACGTAAAGGTAACGTTGTCAGTCATGATCGGCAGCGTCGAAGTTACGGTCACACCGGAATCCTTGGCCGCGCTGCGCTCATCCAATGCCGCGCACGTCTGCGAAAAATCGTCGGGATTGGCGACCGCCAGCAGGTCATAGCGCGTGATACGCCCGTACTGCTTGGGCGAAAGCGCGACCGACGTATCACGAATGCCCATGCCGCAAATCACAAGCGCCGTACAGCCCGCGATGCCAAAGATGGTCATAAAGGCGCGCTTTTTATAGCGGAATAGGTTGCGTGCAGCGACCTTGTTCAAAAAGCCCATGCGGCGCCAGATAAAGCCGATGCGCTCAAGCAAAATGCGCGAGCCGGCGCGCGGGGCCTTGGGACGCATGAGCGAGGCCGGGGTCTCGGCCATCTCGTGGCGGCAGGCGATAATCGTGGCGCCCACCACGCCCACGGCAAACAGCGCCACCGAAACGATCGAGGACACGATGTCGTACGAAAGCAGCATCTGGGGCAGTGAGTACATGTCGTCGAACACCGTAAACAGGAACAGCGGCAGGCCCACAAATCCGATGATGTTGCCGAGCACGCCGCCGATCAGACAAGCCCACAGCGCATAGTCCACGTATTTGGACAGGATGCGTCCGCGCGAATAACCGAGTGCCTTATACAGGCCGATGAGCGTGCGCTCCTCCTCGACCATACGCGTGGCGGTGGTGAGGCTGATGAGCACGGCGACGATAAAGAAGATGAACGGGAACACCGTGGCGATGGCCTCAATTGACGAGCTGTCGCTCTCGACGCTCGAGTAGCTTGCGATGTTGCCGCGGTCCTGGATGTACCAGGTGCATTCGCCCAGATCGGAAAGCTCGGCGCGGGCATCGGCAAACTGTTGATCGGCGGCGGCGCGACGCTGATCCAGGTCGGCTTGCGCCTGCGCACGCTCGTCGCTGCCCTCGGCCATGCGATTGATGTTGTCCTGCTCAATCCCAAAGAGCATATTCGCCTGACGCTCAGCCGCGTCCAAGCTCGCCGGCGTGTCGACCGTCAGCTCCTGGGCGCGCGCCTTCTCACGCTCCTCGCGGATCTTCTCGATATTGCCCTTGACCTCATTGATCTTTGCCGCGTAGGAATCCGAATAGGAGTTGAGGCTCTTGGCTCCCTCGACGATCACGTGGACCGCGGAGTAGGAAGAAGATGTCGCGGCGTCCTCGCTCACATAGAACTTATAGTCCGCCGCCGAAGCAGCGCGAAAGGCGTTGACTGTCGAGTCAGAACTTACATCAGTGGGGTCGAGGACCTCGGCCGTAATGGTGTAATCGCCCGCGGCAAACTGGTCCTTGGCGCTTTGATTGGACGAGCTCGCGTCATTGGCGGCAAAACTCACCGTATCGCCGATTTTCTTGCCCGATGCCTTCAGGAACTTCGAAGTCACCGCGACTTCATCGGCGCTCTCGGGCAAATCGCCGTTCACGAGCACCGGCTGATCGATGTTCTCCTTGGAGAGACTTTGCACGACCACGCGCTCGCGCGTTGTGCCCACGGCGGTGTAGGCGGTCTCGGTGTAGATGCCCTCGGCCGTTTCGACGCCATCGACCTCTTGGATGGCGTCGAGATCATCGTCAGTCAGGCCATAGGTCGACTGCACGTTGATGTCATAAACATTCTGCTGGTCAAAGTAAGCGTCGACCGAATCGCACAGATCCTCGCAACCCGCCTTGAGGCCGCACATCACGCTCACGCCGAGCGCGGTGATGACCACAATGGACAGGAAGCGCTTAAGGCTGCCTCGGATTGTGCGGTAGATGCCACGGCGAAAAACCGTCGGCACCATATCGTTTGAGCTTTGAGCGGTACGGTAGGTCGTAAACTCCCGGTCGCGCTCCGTGTGCTTAGCATCGCCGGTTTGGCTGTTTTGGCGGTCTTGGTCCATGGGCGCTACCACTCGATCGTCTCGATAGGCACGGGATTTTGCTGGACCGTCTCGCTCTCCACGCGACCGTTCTTAAAGCGGATCAGGCGATCGGCCATGGGCGCCAGCGCGGAGTTGTGGGTGATGATAATGACCGTAATGCCCTGTTTGCGGCAGGTGTCCTGCAGCAGTTGCAAGATCTGCTTGCCGGTTTTATAGTCGAGCGCGCCCGTGGGCTCGTCGCACAGGAGCAGCTTGGGGTTCTTTGCCAATGCGCGGGCAATGGACACACGCTGCTGCTCGCCGCCCGAAAGCTGCGCGGGAAAGTTAGCGAGTCGGTCGCCCAGACCAACCTGACGAAGCGTTTGCTCGGCATCGAGCGAATCGGGGCAGATCTGAGCTGCGAGCTCAACGTTTTCGAGTGCCGTCAGGTTGGGAACCAGATTGTAGAACTGGAAGACAAAGCCGACATCGGCGCGGCGGTATTCAACAAGCTGTGCCTCGTTGGCGGAGCTCACGTCGCGCCCGTCCACCGTCACGGTGCCGGAGGTCGCCGTATCCATGCCACCCAGAATGTTGAGCGCCGTGGTCTTGCCGGCACCCGAAGCGCCCAGAATGATGGCGAGCTCGCCGCGCTCGACCGTAAAGCTCGCGCCGTCGAGTGCGTGAATGCGAGCGTCGCCCTCGCCGTATGCCTTGATGACGTCTTTAAATTCGATATAGGCCATCGATCGGTTCCCATCTGGTCGGATAACTCTTTAGTATTACCCATTTCCCACCTACCAAAAAGGGACAGGTTTATTTTGGCAGGTTTTAGAGGCGGACGGTGAAGGTGATCTGATGGTCGTGGCCGGACACGGTAGCGGAGCCACCATGGGCCTCGGCGATGGCACGCACCACGGATAGGCCCACGCCCGAGCCGCCCGTCTTGGAGCTGCGCGACACGTCCGCACGATAGAAGCGGTCGAACAATCGGTCCAGGTCGCCTTCGGGCAGCTCGTCCACGGCGTTCGATACGACAAGTTCGGCGGCACCCTTACCCTGACCGCGCGAGACGGCACGAAAACTCAACTCAATCACGCTGCCCTCGCTCGCATAGTGCGTGGCGTTGTCCAGCAGCAGCTCAACAACCTGCGCCACTGCCGCGGCATCGGCATGGGCCCGCACACCGCTCGCGATCGACGTCGACAGACGCTTGCCGCGCGAAACCGCCACCGACTCAAACGGCGCTGCCGCCTTGTCAACTGCCTCCGAAAGATCGATCGATGTCATAGTAAAGCCCGCCGAGCCCTCGTCCATGCGAGCCAAAAACACCAGACGCTCCGTGAGCGCCGTCAACCGTGTAACCTGCTCGTGAATGCTCTGCGTCCATTCGCTCTCGCCGCCCTCAATTTCCTGTACCTCGTTAGCGGCGTCGATTACAGCCAGCGGCGTCTTGATCTCGTGGCTTGCATCGGTAATAAAGCGCTTTTGCTTGCTGTAGCTCTCGACCATCGGTCGAATCACCGCGCCCGAGGCACCCGCCACGATTGCCAGCACCGCCAGCCAGCCAATGCAACTGATTACCACGCTCGCGCTCAAAAACGAATGAAAGCTTGCAAGCTCGCGCGAGCAGTCCACGAACACATAGGTGGTCTCATCGTCTTGAACGTCAGTCGTATAGCGATAATTGCCAGAAAAACCCGAGACCCAACCCTTGGAATGCAACTTTGCGGCAATACTGGCAGCGCGCTTGGCGCCCACCGCGGCAATGCGGGCCGTATTGACATCGGCAACCTGTCCGGCGGCAATCGTCACCGTAAAGTAGCGCGTGTCAAAGGGAGACTCCGCCGTCATACCTTCGAAGTGCCCGATGCGAACGCCCACCTGGCTATCGCCGGCATCCTTGCCATTAGCGGGATCGTCTTTAGGCTCGTCCCCCCAATCGATACCGTCCTTGCCCGCCAGAATATAGTCCAGGCGAGCGTCGGCCATTTTACAGACATGCGAATAATTGACGATGTTGATGCCGGCGATGATGAGCGTGAGCACCACGGTCACGGCGCCCATGGCAACGAGGATAAACTTGCGACGCAGGCGGCGACCCAATGCGTCAACAGAATTTGCCCGCCCCGTACTACTCGAGGCGGCGTGAAACCGCTCCGTCATGCAATTGCACCACGTGCGCACGCTCACGCCTGCTCGCCTTCCTCGACAACCTCAAGCGAATATCCCTGATTGCGCGACGCGCGGATGGCAACATTGGCACCCAGCGCCGTCAGCTTTTTGCGCAGGTACGAAATATAGACCCACACCACGTTGGCGCCTTCGGGCGCGTCCTCACCCCAAACCTCGAGCATCAGACGCTCGGTAGGCATGCGCGTGCCGGCGTTGCGCATAAAGAGCTCCATAAGCTGAAACTCACGATTGGCTAGGTGCTCCTCGCCCAAGGGACCCACAAGCGTGCACGATGCCGTGTCGAGGCGCATGTTGCCCACACTGAGCGTCGTGGCGTCAATTGCCGTCGCGGCACGCGTCATGGCACGAATGCGAGCGAGCAGTTCCTTGGCGGCAAACGGCTTGGTCAGATAATCGTTGGCACCGGCATCCAGGCCCTCGACCTTATCGGACACCTCGCTTTTGGCCGTGAGCATAATGATGGGCAGACGCTTACCGGCGGCGCGTGTGCGCTTGAGCACCTCAATGCCATCCATGCCGGGCATCATGATGTCCAGGATTGCAGCGTCATAGTCGTTGGCGAGTAGATATTCGAGCGCCGTCAGACCGTCGAGGGCGGTGTCGACCTCGTAGTCGCTATGTTGAAGAATCGCGGTAAGGGCGCGGGAGAGGCCGGGTTCGTCCTCGGCAAGCATCAGCTTCATAGTTGCTCCTTTGGCGCATGGCTATACAGGTTTTGATACTGCCAATAATAGCGTGCCGTCAACCGCCTTAGCGCAGCCTTAGCTGCTCAACCTGCGCGTTTTTAAATACGCAGGATGTGGCTTAGCCAAACTTAAGGCGCACGTGTCGAGCGCTTTGACGCATGCCGAGCGCGAAGAGACAGTGACTCGTCCTTTCACGGCGTCCTAGTTATGCAAAGTGCTCGAGCGTTACTCCTCGTAGGCGCCCTCAAGCCGAAGCAGCCACTCCTTGCGATCAAGCCCGCCGGCATATCCGTTAAGCGAGCCGTCGGCCGCCACCACGCGATGGCATGGCACGATAATCGAAACAGGGTTGCGAGCGACCGCAGCCCCCACCGCACGAGGAGACGCAACGGGGTCCTCGTTTCCCGGCACACGATGTCGAGCCGCAACACGCTGGGCAATCTCGCCATACGTGGCGACCTCGCCACGCGGAATAGAAAGCAGCTCGTACCAAACTTCACGCTGAAACGCCGTGCCAATCAAATGCAACGGCGGCGTAAACCGAGGCTCCTGCCCTGCAAAATAAGCATTCAGCCAAGCCCACGAACGTTCAAGCACCGAAGAAGCCGCGCCATTTGCCGGATTCGCCGACAACATGCCGCCAGCACCAGAAACCGCATCGGCGCCTTCAACATGTTCGGGATCTTCTTTGAGAAGCGTGGAGCCAAAGTGCTCCTGCCCCTCAAACCAAAGCCCCGTCAAACCGCGGCCATCAGCGGCAAGCAGGATTTCGCCCAAAGGCGAAGCAAACGTCGTCGTGACCACCAGCGGCTCCTTTCAAAACTCCGCAAACATAATACCGCGAACTGTGCAGACAACCCCAATCGACCCCAAAGTCACCCAAAGCAGCAGGCGCAACGCGCCGCAGCTGCCGGCCGCGCTCCGCAGTCCCCCAAGGCGGCAGGCGCAAGGCGCCGGGGCCGCCGCCGGGACTAGGGCCCGCAACAGCCACGCGCCCCCACATCAGCCCAGCGGCCCCAACCAACAACGGCCCCATCGCAGGCCGCTTGCAGCAACGTCACCGCAGGCGGGGGTCGGGCTTAGTTTTCAGAACACTCCGCAGACCAGTGTGGCGCCTTGTCCGCGGCTCCGAAGGAGCAGGACAAGGCGCCACACATGGTCGAGGACGTTCTGAAAACTAAGCCCAGCCCCCGCCGGACAGATCCACCGTTACTCGCAGAGCAGCTTGGCGATCTGGACGGCGTTGGTCGCCGCGCCCTTACGGATTTGGTCGCCGCAGCACCAGAAGGTGATGCCGCGCGCAGCCTCGGGGTTCGAGATGTCGCGGCGCACGCGACCGACCCAGATCAGGTCCTGGTCGGACGTATCCATCGGCATGGGGAAGCGATCGTGCGCATCCTCGGCGCTCATGTCGTCAACCAGCTTCACGCCCGGAGCGGCAGCCAGCGCAGCACGGGCCTCTTCCACCGTAATGTCGCGCTCAAACTCGAGCGTAATGCTCTCGGAGTGCGAACGCAGCACGGGCACGCGCACGCAGGTGCAGTTCACGCGCAGCTCGGGCAGGTGCATGATCTTGCGGCCCTCGTTCTGCAGCTTCATCTCCTCGGAGGTAAAGCCTTCCTCCTTGACACCGCCAATCTGCGGAATCAGGTTGCTCGCCAGCTGGGCGGCAAACGCGTGCGGCTCGGGAATCTCCTCGCCGCGGCCCAGGGCGGCCAGCTGAGCCTCGAGCTCGGCCATACCAGGAGCGCCGGCACCCGAAGCCGCCTGATACGTCGAGACAATCATGCGCTTCACGCCGGCGAGCTGATGCAGCGGCCACGTGGGAACCAGGCCGATGATGGTCGCACAGTTGGGATTGGCGATAAGGCCGTGATGCCACTTGATATCGTCGGCATTGATCTCGGGCACGACCAGCGGCACCTCGGGATCCATGCGGAAGGCATGGCTGTTGTCGACCACGACGGCGTCGCGCTTGACGGCCTCGGGCAGTAGCTCCTTGGCGATATCGTCGCCGGCAGCACCGAGTACGATGTCGCAGCCCTCAAAGGCCTCGGGGCAAGCCTCCTCAATCACGATCTGCTCGCCACGGAACTCGACGGTCTTGCCCGCAGAGCGCGCGCTCGCCAGCAGCTTGAGCTTACCGACCGGAAACTCCTGCTCGTTGAGGCACTCGAGCATCTGGGTGCCCACGGCTCCCGTCGCGCCCAAAATAGCAACCGTGTACTGTTTCATGCTTCCCCCTTTAAAGGTTTTGGCTTTTGCCCGCACGCCGAGCAGGCCGATTATTGTTGCCAGTGTATACAAGAACGGGGCAGGCACGAAACCCGCCCCGTCGAAACGAAACCGAAACGAAACGCCCCGCCGTAGATTTTTGAGGCGAGTCCCAAAAATCTAGCGAGATAGCAGCTACTTGTGGAGCGCAGCCAGAGCAGGATCGACCGGCGCGGAAGCCTCCAGGTCGGAGACCTTCACAATGCCGTTCTCATCGGAGAAGGCACGGTAAATGGTCCGAATCGCCAGATCGAAGTCCTTCTCCTCCACGCCAATGATGATGTTGATCTCGTCGCAGCTCTGCGAAATCATGCGCACGCTCACGCCGGCCTGGCCAAGCATACCAAACAGATGGCCCGAGATACCTGCACGGCCGCGCAGGTTGCGGCCAACGGTCGCGATAAGCGCCAGGCCCTCGACAACCTCGATCTCGAGCGGCTCGACCTCCTGCTGAATGTCGCCAACGAGCGAGTACAGTGAATCGTGCACGTCCTGCTCCTGCACCACGGCGCCAAAGCGGTCGACACCGGTGGGCATGTGCTCGACGGAGACGTCATAACGCTCGAACACCGAAAGCGCACGGCGCATAAAGCCAACACGGGGCTTGGTGCGGTCGCGGGCGACGTTGATGGCGACAAAACCGCGCTTGCCAGTCACGCCGGTAATGATGGGCTCTGCCTCGCCCTCATCAGCCGTCTCGCTAATGATGGTGCCGGGGTCCTGCGGCGCATTGGTGTTCTTGATGACCAGCGGAATACCCGCCTCACGCACGGGGAATACGGCTTCCTCGTGCAGGACGCTCGCACCCATGTACGAAAGCTCGCGCAGTTCCTCGTAGGTAACGCGGGCGATGGGCTGAGCCTCGGGAACAATACGCGGATCGGCAGAATAGAAGCCCGAGACGTCGGTCCAGTTCTCGTACAGGTCGGCGCCCAGGCACTTGGCCAAAATCGAGCCGGAAATATCGCCGCCGCCACGGTCGAGCAGCTTGATCTGGCCCTCACGCGTCGCGCCGTAGAAACCAGGCATAACAAAGCCGCCCTGTTGACCGTACTCCTGCACCAGCTCGGAGGTGCGATTCATGCTGAGCGTACCGTCGTGATGGAACGCCACAACCGTCGCGGCGTCCAAGAACGGCAGGCCCAGGTACTCCGCCATCAGGCGAGCGGTGAAGTACTCGCCACGGCTCACGAGCTCCTCGGTAGAGTAGCCGCCCGAGCGGGCGCGCTCGGCAAAGGCCGCGAACTCCTCGCGGATGGGATAGGTGAGCTCCAACTCGTCAGCGATATCAAAATAGCGCTGGCCGATGTCCTCGAGTAGTTCCTCGCACGACACGTGGTACTTGACGTGCGCGTTAACCAGGTAGAGCAGGTCGGTCACCTTGGTGTCGCCCTTAAAGCGGCGGCCGCAGGCGGAAACCACCACAAAACGGCGGGCAGGGTCGGCATCGACGATGGCCTTGATCTTCTTAAAGTGTTCGGCGTCGGCGACCGACGAGCCGCCAAACTTGGCAATCTTAATCATGGGCTTGAGGTTACCTTTCTAAAAGCCTCTGCAAACCTGTTTTGCGCGCTCTGATACCATGGTTTCACCGATTGGGACCAAGGCATCCGAGGAGCAGTGTTATATGGGAACTTATCATAGTACACGAGGACGCACTTTATCGTGCTCAAGTAAGGTGGCAATCCGCACCGGCATCGCTCCCGACGGGGGTTTGTTTGTCTCGGACGAGCTCGGCACCCAGCAGGTCGATATCAGCTCGCTTGCAGATAAATCGTACTTTGAAATCGCTCAAGATGTGTTGGGAATGTTACTGAATGATTACACGGCCGAAGAAATTTCGGCGTGTGTCGACGAGGCATACCGCGGCACGTTTGCGAGTGAAGAGGTCACGCCGCTCGTCAAACTCGACGCCGCGCCGGGCGCCGACGCCCCTCAGACCTATGTGATGGAGCTCTTTGGCGGCCCCACAAGCGCCTTCAAGGACGTCGCCCTGCAGATGCTCCCCCGTCTGATGGCCCGCACTTCCGCCAAGGACGGCGGCGCCGAGCGCATCATGATCGTCACCGCCACGTCGGGCGACACCGGCAAGGCCGCACTCGCCGGTTTTGCCGACGCGCCGGGCACGGGCATCACCGTCTTTTATCCCGAGGGCAAAGTCAGCCGCGTGCAGAATCTGCAGATGTCCACGCAGGAGGGCGATAACGTCGCCGTCTGCGGCATCCGCGGCAACTTTGACGACGCCCAGAGCGCCGTCAAGCGCATCTTTGCCGATAAGGAGCTTGCCGAGCGTCTGGAGGCTGCCGGCACGGTGCTTTCGAGCGCCAACTCCATCAACGTCGGCCGCCTGGTACCGCAGGTCGTCTACTACTTTGCCGCCTATGCGCAGCTGTTGCGCGCCGGCGCTATCGAGGCCGGCGACGCTGTGGAGTTCTGCGTACCGACCGGCAACTTTGGCGATATCCTGGCCGGCTACTATGCCAAGCGCATGGGTCTGCCCGTCGCCAAGCTCGTCGTGGCGAGCGACAAGAACAACGTGCTTGCCGACTTCCTGACCACCGGCGTCTACGACCGCAACCGCCCGTTCTTCACGACCATCTCGCCGTCGATGGACATCCTTATTAGCTCCAACCTAGAGCGCATGCTCTACTTCCTGTCCGACGGCGACTGCGAGCTCGTTGCCGGCCTTATGGAGCAGCTGGCACAGGCGGGTCGCTACGAGGTGCCCGCCGAGCTGCTGGCCAAGATTCAGAGCGTGTTTGGCTGCGGCTGGGCCAGCGAGGACGAGGTCCGCGCCGCCATCAAGAGTTGCTGGGATGCGAACGGCTACGTGATCGACCCGCACACCGCTTGCGGTTATCACGTCTTTGAGCAGGTCGCCCCCGCCGTGGGCGCCAAGGCCCGCGTGCTGCTTTCGACCGCCAGCCCCTACAAGTTCCCGCGCGCCTGCTGCGAAGCTCTGGGGCTTAACGTTCCCGAGGACGACTTTGAGGCTATGCGCGTGCTCGAGCAGGCCACCAACACGGTCGCCCCGACCCAGCTCGCCGAACTCGAATCCAAACCCGTCCGCTTCGAAGACGTCTGCGACGTCGATGAGATGGCAAGCTACGTCGAGTCCGCAGCAAAACGAATGAGCACCAACTAGACCCCTTATTAAGCGCCGGCGAAAGCCGGCGCACCTTCTTTTTATTTAGCTTTCGGGATGATGACGAGCATGCGAGCGGGTCTGGCCGTTTAGTTCGTCGTGAGTTCCGTACGAGCCGGAAAGCACTTAATGTGCTTTCCGAGCAAGCCAGGACTGCCCGAGCAGCGAACTAAACGGCCAGACCCGCCCAGGAGGACCCACATGATCAAAATCACCGTCCCAGCAACCAGCGCCAACCTAGGCATCGGCTACGACACCCTCGGCATGGCCGTCAGCCTCTACTCGCACTTCACCTTCGAGCGCGCCGACAAGCTCACCATCACGGGCTGTCCCGAGGAGTTCCAAAACGAGAATAACCTGGTCTATGTGAGCTTTGTCGATGCTCTGGCCGCGTGGGGCGAGCCGGCCTTCCCCGTCGCTATCGACATTCAAACCGACGTGCCCGTCGCCCGTGGCCTGGGTTCTAGCTCCACCTGCGTCGTCGCCGGCATCATGGCTGCCGCCGCGCTGACGGGCCACACCGTCGACCGTGCCGAGCTCGTCCGCATTGCCACCGAGGTCGAGGGCCATCCCGATAACGTCGCCCCTGCTATCCTGGGCGGCGCCGTCTGCTCCTTTACGCCGACCGATTCGCTCCCCCAGTGCCTGCGCTACGAGGTGAGCGATCGCCTGCGTTTTATTACCGTGATTCCGCCCTACGAGGTACACACGAGCGAGGCGCGCAAGGTCGTGCCGCAGGAGATTCCGCTCTCCACCGCCGTGTGGCAGATGGGCCGCATCGCCGGTATGACGCGCGGCCTGGAGACCGGCGATCTGGACCTGATTGCCGCCGCTAATGACGACCGCATTCAGGAGCCCTATCGTCGCCGCCTCATCCCCGACTACAACGCTGTGCGCGACACCTGCCTTAACGGAGGCGCCAAGACCATCTGGATCAGTGGCTCCGGCTCGACCCTCATGGCCGTGACCGACGACACCATCGTGGCAAAGTTCCTGCAGGTCAAGCTGCGCGAGCAGTTCCCTAAGTGTGATACGCATATTCTGACGTGCGACACCGAGGGCGCTCAAATCGAGTACCTGTAGACATCCTCCTCATATACCTGTCCGGGACGGTCGGGATGTTCCCTCAAAATCGTCCTCGCGCATGAAGGCCCCCGTTGTCTCGCTTCTTCGAAGCGTTGACAACGGGGGCCTTCGCGCTGCGGAATGATTTTGGAAACTAAGTACGGGACCCGCCCA
>CAJMAZ010000003.1:0-73621 GCA_905211535.1 uncultured Collinsella sp.
CATATCGTTGGGGCCAGGCCCGATTTTGCCTCTTGACAATGTCCTGCTCATATTAAAAGGGACCATTTCGTAGGCCCGTGGCCGCCTTGGAAACCGAATGATGGTACGAGCATCCATTCGGCTTCCAAAGCGGCCACAGACAGAACGGGGCGAACAAAAAAGAGCGACGGACGCCTACTCCCCCGCCACGCTTGCGCGCAGCTTGGCAGCGATGGGCTCGGATGCCAGCAGGAACACGAGCATGACCACAGAACACACCAGGCACACGATCCAGGTGCTCGCAAAGGAGCCCGTGGCATCGAACAGCACGCCCGAGACAATGGCGCCCACGGTGCCGCCGACCATCTCGAGCGAGGTAATGGTGCCCGTGACCTTGCCGAGGTCGGCCATGCCAAACTGCTTGGACGCGGCGATGGTAGGCGTGATGGTGCCCATGCACGTTCCGATACCAAAGCTCACAGCGGCGACAATAGGACCGAGGTCCGTCGTCGGGAAGCACAGCGCCACGCAGGCGATAATGCACGCAACGGAGCCAAGGATATTGCCAAAGCGCAGGCCAAAGCGGTCATAGATCGCACCGAGCGAAATCTTGGCGATAACGACGGTGACCATATAGGCCGAAAGCACAGTGCCCGCCCACATGGGATCGTGGCCGCCCGTGACGATCTTGGCGCCGTTGACGGTAACACTCGTCATGTTGGTGACCTGGTTGGGCAGGATGGCGCCATTGACCAAGCCCATAAAGAGGAAGGCGACGACAAGCAGCCAAAACGCCGGGCTCTTCTTAATACGAGACCAGCCGACGCTAACCTCGGGCGCCGTGTGCTCGTCCTTGTCGCCAGCCGTCGAGACGGACGGATCGCCCGGGTTCTCGCCGAGCGGCTTAAGGCCGATCTCGGAAGGCTTGGTGCGGAAGGAGTAGGCCGTGATGGGCAGTGCCGCCACCATGCAGACGGCAGCGAGTACCAGGAACGCAGAGCGCCAGCCCACACTCACGATAAGCGAGCTCACGATCGGCGAGAGAATGGCTCCGCCAAAGCCCGAACCCGAAAGTGCGATGGAAATGGCAAGGCCGCGTTTGGCGGTAAACCAGTTGGCGGTCACCAGGCTAATGAGCAGACGGGTCGAGGCCACAGCGAAGCAGCCCGAAACGGCAAAGAGCACATAGACCTGCCAAAGCTCACCCACAAAGCTCATGCCCGCGAGCACCGCCGAGGTAGCGATAACGGTGAGCGAGCCCAACACGCGGCCACTCATTTTATCGGCAACATGGCCGATAACGAGCGAACCCACAACGCTCACCACGGTGGAGATGGCATTGGAGATGTTGTACTGGGCAAGCGTAATCCCGAGGTCGCTGACGATCAGCGGCTGGAACAGGCTCATGCAGTTGACGAAAATCGTGTAGCACGTGGCCATGATCACGAAGCCGGAGGTCACCACGAGCCAGCCGGGGAAGAACTTACGTTGCTGGGACATACTGCTCCTTATTTAACAAACGAATAGCCGGCGCCGGGCGCCGATAGTGCCCAAGATTGCCTTGAAAGACAAGGGCATAGGCCTTACGGCCATGCCCGCAGGCTTGAAAGACAAGGTTGGGTGCTACCGGTGGTCGGCGATGTAGCCCAAAGCGACGGCGGTATAAGCCGCGGCACCGAGCGGCAGCTCGGCATCGTTAAAACGTGCCTTGGGATGGTGCTGGGCAAAATGCTCGTCCGTGTCGGTTACGGCCGCGCCCACGGTAAAGTATGCACTCGGAATCTCGCTCGAGATAAGCGCAAAGTCCTCACTCGCCATGGCATGGAAAAGCGGCAAGAAAGCCGACTTGGGCAGCACTGCGCCCACGTAGCCAAGCGACGCCTGAGTCATATCGCTGTCGAGTACAAGCGGCGGAACATCCGAAAGCGTCTCGATGGTCGCCGGCGTACGATATGTTGTGGCAACGCCGTTAACGACCTCCGCGATGCGGGTCTTGAGGTGCTCCATGAGCTCAACATCGAAGCCGCGCAGCGTTCCCTCGAGCACGCAGGTGTCGGGGATGACGTTGGCCGCCAAGCCGCCAGCAAACCTACCAACGGTAAGTGCGACTTCCTTGGCCGCCGGCACCTCGCGGGCGATAAGCTCCTGGAGCGCCAGGTGCACATGGACGCCGGCCGCGATGGGGTCGATGCAGATCTCGGGGCTCGAGCCATGGCCGCCCTTGCCCTGCAGCGTGATGCGGAAACCATACACGCCCGAAAGCGCCGGGCTCCCATAGAGCACCAGGCCGAGCGGCGATTGGCTGTTAACGTGCATGGCAAAGGCCGCCTGAGGGCGCGGGTTCTGCAGCAGACCGTCGGCGATGGCGGCGCGGGCACCCTCAAAGGTTTCCTCGCCCGGCTGGAACAGCAACTTAACCGTGGCGTTGGCATCAACAAGCTCTGCCTCGCGCGCTTTGAGCATACGAGCCGCACCAAGCAGCGCCGTCGCGTGCATATCGTGACCGCAAGCGTGCATGCAGCCGTTGGTGGATGCAAAGGGCTCGCCGGATTCCTCGGCAACGGGCAGGGCGTCCATGTCGCCACGAAGCATGATGACCGTACCGGCCCGCTCATTCGTGCAGATGCCATTGCCTTGGGCCGCGGCGGCACCGGCGCCGACAAGGCCCACAACGCAGGAACCATCGACGAGCGTAGCAAATGGGATGTCCATCTCGGTCAGGCGCGCTTGGATATACGTAGAGGTCTGCGGGAGGCTATTACCCAGCTCGGGCATCTGATGTAAATCGTGTCGCCACGCAGCGAGCTCATCTGCAAAAGCCTGAGCTTCTGCAACAAGACCGTCACCGATAGCGGTCTGCGCCGCCGCGGTGGCCTTGGGCGCTGATTGCGGTTGAAGATCGGACAGTGCTGGTGCCATAGATGCCCTCCAGTAACGTTTTTGCAGCAAGCACTTTGATAGCGTAAAGTGCAAGGTACTACTTTAAGGGCGACGCATAAAAAATGCCGCCCCGGGAGGCGGCGCAACAAATTGTTTACAATTGCGGACGCGGCTTTCGACGCAAAAAATCGAAATGCGTCTCGCTCAAGATAATCGAAAGAAAGATGAGCGCGAAGCCGGCGAGCAGGCGCGAGGTGAGCGCCTCCCCCATCAGCAGCACCGAGAACAGCACACCCGAAGGCGACTCCATCGAAAGGAGTAGCGAGCCCGTTGAGGCCGGGACATGCGCCAGGCCGACGTTTTGGATGAGCAGAGCCACACACGTACAGCCCACCGATAGAAACGCCATCACACCGATAAAGCTCGGCGTCCACACGGACGCGGGCGCTTGGGTCTCGAATAGCAGCGACGTTGCCAAGCTCAAGACGCCATTGCCCACAAACATCCAAAACGTGATGACGTTGATGTCCATCTTGCGACCGTATTTGGCCGTCACCGCCATCTGGATGGCAAAGAAGACCGCACCGCCCAGTGTGATGACATCGCCGACATTGAACTCGACGCTATCGAGCGCCACCAGACCAATGCCCGCCAGGCACAGCAACGCGGCGCCCAAGTTGTAACGGGTAAGCTTTTCGCCGCTTAGGACGTAGCTTGCAAACGGCACGAGGATGCAATAGGTACCCGTCAAAAATGCACTCTTGCCCGCCGTGGTCTGTGCCAGGCCAATCGTCTGCAAACCGTACGCGCCCCACATAAGTGCGCCCATACCAAGTCCGACGATAAGGTTGCGGGCATTAAAGTGCGCGATGATGCGTTTGTGGAAGATGGCGAACATAACCAGCGAAGCCGGAAGAAAACGAATATAGAGCAGTTCGAACACCGGAATGGTGTCGAGCGCATCTTTCATGGTGGTAAAGGAATAGCCCCAGATGACCGCCACCGATAGCAGCAAGACCTTCCAGAAGAACGGGGAACGCGCGCCGGCGCCGCGGGAGGTGCCGCCGGCGCCCAGGTCCTCCCGTGCGACAGGGCTATCGGGCATGTTTTCGATTTCGTTGGCAGCGTATTGGGCCATGGAACATCCTCACACTCAATCTGGGCGTGGTGTCCGCACGCGTATGGCTGCGTGCCGCCTCATGGTCAAATAAAAACAGGGCGCACCGGACCCCCGGTACGCCCCGCTACTGTAGCAACAACCAGCACTGCATCGCAATCCAGCCCACTAAAGCGTCGGCAGAGTAAACCTCGATGTTTCGTCAATGTCACGCTGTTGCACTAAATTAGTTTCGTGCTTTCAAGCTTTTCGATAATCCAGTCGTTGGCTTTGACGACCGGACGGCGGAAGACGACACCCAGTGCCAGCGACGGAATCAGATAGCTCGCCAGAATGCCTAGCTCAATCCAGTACTCCATATGGTAGGCACCGGCCATGGCGGCATGCATGGCGTTGATGCCGTGGGTGAACGGCAGGAACGGATAGATCGCCTGGAACACGGGGCCGGTCATCTCGATGGGGAACGTGCCGCCCGAACCGCCGACCTGCATGACCAGCAGCACGACGGCGAGTGCCTTGCCGATATCGCCAAACGAAACCGTAAGCGTGTAGACGATATTGGAGAACACGAGACTCGCGACCCAGCCCGCCAGCACAAACTGCAATGGGTTATCGCATTGGATGCCAAAGAACAGGATGTCGCCCGCACACACGAGCGTTGCCTGCAGCAGGGCCAGACCGCCAAAGAACAGGTAGCGGCCCAGGTAGATCTCGTGCAGGCGCACGGGGATCAGCTCGTTGATGAGATCGTCGTCGACCGAAACCTTCATCATGGCCGCCAGCACGATCGAGCCCACCCACAGCGACAGAATCGTGTAGAACGGCGCCATGGCCGAACCGTAGTTGCGGATCGGATAGACCGGCTTGCGGTCGAGCGCGACGGGACCGGAAAGCGACACGGCAAGGCCCTCAGGGTCGTTGCCAATCATCGTCTTGATCGTAGCGAGGTCATCCGACATCAAGGCGCCGTCGAGCTCGTCCTTAAACGCACTGATCTTGTCCGACGCCTCGCCCAGCTGATCGGAAGCCTTGTTGACCAGCTTGGCGGCCTTGGAGAGGCCCTTTGCCAGCGAACCGGATGCGTCGGTTAGGCCGTCTACGGCGCTATCCAGATTGCCCGAGATACCATCGAGCGAGTCTAGGATGCCCGAGACGGTCTTCTTGAGCTCCTTGACCTTAACCGAGAACGTGGAATCGTAATCGGATTTGGCACCCGCGATGCCGGCCTTGGCATCGGCGATGGCCTGATCGACCTCGGCACGCGAGTTGTTGACCTCGGCCATGCTGTCGGAGAGAGACTTCGCGGTGGCCGCCAGATCCTCGGCATTGTTGCGGTACTCAACGGCGATTCTGCCCAGCGACGTCGCGGCGGACTTGAGGCCATCCTTCAAATTCTCATCGCTCACCTGGTCGGCAAGACTGCGGAGCTGATCGGCCATCGCATCGATATCCTTGGCGCGCGCATTGAGGGCCGAAGCGGCATCGTTGAGTTGGGACACCGTAAGGTCGACATGCTGGTTCGCGGCATCGAACGCCTTCGCGAGCTCGGCAGATACATTGTCGAACGAACCCGCACTTCCATCGATTGCGGCATCGATGGCATCGTTTGCCGCCTTAAGCGCTTCTTTGGAATCATCGATGCCGCTTTTGGCATGTTCCATGAGCTGCTTTGTCGACTCATCGACGGCACCGGTCTGCTGGAGCATACCGCTCGCCGACGTCAGCGAATCGGACGTGGAGCTCAAAATGCCCGCAAGCGACGTTGCGCTGGCCTGAACGTCCTGCAGGTCCTCGACCGAATCGCCGAGTGTCGACGACAGGTTGGCGATAAAGTTACTCACCTGGTCGGTGCTCATGTAATCGAGCAGGCTGGACACGGTCTTGAGCCCGATGGTCGTAATGGTTTCGGTAAAGGTCTCGTTAACTTGACTCTGAACAGCGCTCGAGCCTTTCTCGGTCACGATCTGTGCGATGGCGTTGGCCTTCTGATTCTCGTAGAACTCGATATCGGCATGCTTCACGTTCGTCGAGAAGAGCGTCATCATGTCGGCGCTAAACGTTTTGGGGATGACCACAGCGGCGTAATACGCGCCCGACTTGACGCCATCGATGGCCTTATCGCGGTCGTTGAGCACGACCCAGTCGAAGTTCTCGTTGCCGCGCAGGGTGGCGGTTACGTTTTCGCCCACGTTAACCTCGACGGGAATCAGATCGCTCTCGTAGCCCTCATCGGTGTTGACCACGGCAATCTTAAGATTGCCGGTGTTGCCGTAGGGATCCCAGCTGCCGGCGATGTTAAACCACGCGTACAGGCACGGCACGATAATGAGGCCCATCACGACAACCATGCCGATCACGGAGCGAGACACGTTTTGGACGTCGCGCTTAAACAGATGCAGGATGTTCTTCATTTATGCCTCACCTCCTTTTGAGTGCTTGCCAAGCGGGGCGCCATCCTCATTCATCACAAATGTGTCGTCCCCGTTCGCGGGCACATAGTGCATATTGTGGCGAATGGACTGGTCGGCAGCCTGATCCTTGGATTTAGAGCCTCGCTCGCTGGCATTCAGGCCAAACATACGACGAGCGGCAGGGATCGCCGCTGTGTGCTCGCGCATCTCGCGGCGCAGGTCCTCGTCCGAAAGCGCCGAGATACGCATCTGGGTGTTGAGGCTCGATCGGATGTACTCGATATTGATAAGCCAGCCGCAAATGGCGATGACCGAGATAATCCAGATGACCAGCAGGATGATCTTGCCGTTGTTGTCGATGTCAAGGACCGTCGAAAGCACAAAGAGCAACACCTGAACGCCCACCACGGCAGCAAAGCCGCCCTTGATGTAGTACGGATAACGGTGCTCAAAAGTCACCGCATGGTCGAGCAGCTCGCGACGGTACGAATCAGAATCGAGTATGACGCGCATTGCGGTGCGCAGCGAATAGCGCTGGCGCGGCAAGTCGTTAGATTCGCAAATCATAAGACCCGTCGTGGAAAGCTGCTTATCAAAGAGCAGGTTAAGGTTGAGCAGCAGCGGACGAAGCTGCAACCCGATAAAGAGCGCCACGATCAGAAACACGCCCAGGATGCACAGGTTAAACAGGTAGTTAAACGAGTACATGCCGCCGACCGTCTCGCGCAGCAGATTGATGCCGTAGGTAAAGGGCAGCAGTGGGTGCAGCCACTGGAAGAAGCCAGGCATCATCTCGATGGGGTACATGCCCGATGAACCCGGAATCTGCACGATAACCAGAATGACGCCGATTGCCTTGCCGATGTGCTTAAACGTAGTGGACAGCGCGTAAATGATGTTGACGTACGTAAACGAGATGGCGATGCCGCCCAGCACGAACAGCAGTGGGTTGACGCACTGTACGCCAATGACCAGATCACCCACCGTAACGATGATGGCCTGCAACGCGCCCAGGATCACCATGAGCAACCAGCGGCCAAAGTAGCCTTGGCGCGCCGTAAAGCTGCCAACACCTTCACGGTCGACCTCGAGCTTGTAGATGGCGATGAGCACATAGCCGCCCACCCAAAGCGCCAGATTGGTGTAGAAGGGAGCGATGCCCGAGCCAAAGCTCTTGACCGGATAGATCGACTTGGACGTCAGCTCGACCGGAGAGGCCATGAAATCTGCCACGTCATTGACATCGACGCCCATAAGGTCGGCGAGCTCGCCCATAGACTCAGAGGTCTGCAGCGCCGCGATGTCATTGGCTGCGGTCGCAAGCTTGTCCTGGACCTTGGCAAGCGAGGAATCGGTCTGGGACAGCGTGGTCTTGGCCTGACCGAGCGTAGCGTTAAGCTGCGAAAGCGTACCGCGCGCGCTTGCAATCGTGGGCGTGAGGCCAGATACAATTCCCGTCAGATCGCCCGAGACGGCGGCAAAGGAATCGAGCGCGCTCGAGGCCTTCGGCAGCGCGTTTTGGCCCAGGCTTGTTTGGGCCTGGCCAAGGTTGGTCGCACCGGTCTGGATTGCGTTATTGATAGCGTCGCTGGCGCCCGAAACAGCCGCGGCGTCATTCGCCATGGCGCTCGACTGCGCGGACAGACCGTCCTTGATGCTCTGCAACTTCTCGTTCTGCTCACGGAGCAAATCGATGGTCGATACAATGCGCGCGTCAATTTCCTCGGAACCTGTCGACGTGTCATTGGCGAGAATCTCCAAGTGCCCGATAACGGCCTTATTGTGGTCGATCGTCGCTTGGAGAGACTCGAGCGAGTTGTCGATACGGGTGGTCGTAGATGTGACCGTGCCCGTCAGCTTGCCGATGGCAGCGTTCGCGGAGACCGACGTCTTGGTGAGCGCAAGGCTGCCTTCCGAGAGCGCCTTGGAGAGCGAGGCGATAGAGTTGCCCGCCGTGGTGCGAGCTTCACCCAGCAGGTCGTTGCCCTGAGAGATCGCTTGCGTCAGTGACGGCGCCTGACCCTGCATGCCGGCAAGTGCCGCATCAGCCGAGGCGATAGCGCCACCCGTCTTATCGATGGCGGCATTCATGTCGCCAATCGAATCGCGCACCTCGCCCAAGGTATCGGATGCCTCGGAGACAGAACTTGCCAACGAATCCCGAGTCTGGGTTGCCTTGTCCTTTAAATCGACTCCGGCATCCTTGGCAATGCTGGCAACGGTCTCGCCCACCGTAGAGATAAATTCCGAGTTGATCTGCTCCTCGATGGTGCTTGCGCCGGTGTCGGTAACCTTGGGCGCAATAGCGCTCTTCTTCTCATTGACGTAGTACGTAAGCTTGGGCTGATGATAGTTGCCGTCGAGCATCGAAACGAGGTTGTCGGAGAAATTCTTGGGGATCACGATGGCGGCGTAGTACTCCCCGCTCTCGACGCCCTCCTTGGCATCGGCCGCCGAGTCAACGAAGGTCCAGCCCAGCTGATCGTTCTCCTTGAGCTGATCGACGACCTGGTCGCCCGCGTTGAGCTCGCCCACCAAGTCGTTTTGGGTGCCCCGATCGTTGTTGGCGATGGCAATCTTGATACCCTGGGTATTTCCGTACGGATCCCAGTTGGCCACGATGTTGTACCAGGCATACAGCGAGGGAATAACGCACACGCCAAGGGTAACCACCAAGGCGACGGGGTTCAAAAGCAGTCGCTTAATGTCGCGCTTCAATATCGCAAAGGAGACCTTTGCATTGGATAGTTTGCTGCCGAGACTCACGCTTGGACCATCCATCCTGTCGTTGAATCAAATCGTACTATCGACAACCATTGTACGTAGGCGCTTTAGCATCTCAGAGCACAATGGTATTGAGTTTTGCGGGTAGCAATATACTACGAAGATGAGTTAACGTACAGTTGTACAGTATCCTAAATTTCAGCAGGTCACAAAATCACAACCCGCACAAACTATCAATCCGACTAGTCATTGGGGACGTTCTTAAACGACTAGTCAAACAAGAACGTCCCCAATGACTAGTTTGGACCACGGTAACGTCGATGTTTTGGCAATGCCAGCGAGCGGGCACCAGAGCGAACAAATTGGCATGAAAAGAGGACGGCATAGACCTTCTGGTCATGCCGTCCTCTTTGAATGACAAGTTGTCGCTCTGGTGCCCGCGCAGCGTCGAGCAGTTACGGCGTTTGGTAAAACGCCGTAACGAACTACCGCGTAACTCCCCTAGTTCATCATCGCATTCATCATCTCGGTGGTTGCGGAATCGTCGGCAGACCACTCGTTATCCTCGTTGGCGGAATACTTGAAGGTGACCTTGGTGTCCTTGGTCTTAGCGGCCTTGGTCACATCGACCATCACCTGACCGGCCATCTTGTACAGGTCGTCCTCGGAAGGCGTCGTATCGAGTGCGGCGACCTTCTCCTGATACTGGGTGGCGAAATCTTCGACGATCTTGTTCATGGACTTGCAAGTGATGGTGACCTCGGCGGTTGCGGTGCCCTTGTCCTCGTCAACCGTCACATCGCCGATCTTGTAGTCAAAGCCCTCGAGATAGCTCTTGGCATACTCCTTGGGGTCGATGCCCAGTTGCTCAAACTCGTCGCCCGAAGCCTCTTCCAAGCCGGAGAGGAAGTCGTCGCCGCCGTTCTTGATCTCGTCAAACTGGCTCGTAAGGTCGTTGGTGATGAGCTCCTCCACCGAAGGCCCTCCGCAGCCGGAAAGCAAAACCACGCACGCGACCAGGGCAGCCATCAGGGGCGCAAGCAGCAGCTTCTTTTTCATGACATTCCTCCAAACAAGCGGCGCTGCGTTCCCCGCGCAGCGCACGTCGTGACAGTAAGTTCATATTAGCGGCTCCGTCCAGACCCCTACGTCGCAAAAGCGCGGACGGCTCAATTTGACGAACAAATGGCCCGTGAAGCAAGCCCCCTGCAATAAAACGCACCTGCTTAGCCCATTAAAAAAGGGTGGCCGGGCAACCCGACCACCCTTGTGCATCTTCTGGATGCCGCAGACTACTTGCGGACGACCTTGACGATGGCGTCACCGGCGGCGACGGCAGACTCGGCCTCGACGGTAAGCTCGACGTCGGCAAACTCGGCGGTGTTGGACACGGCCACGACGACGCAGTCCTTGTAACCGGCAGCAGCGATCTTGGTGCGATCGATCTTGAGGATGGGCTGGCCGGCCTTCACGACGTCGTCAGCCTTGACGAAGCCCTCGAAGCCGTCGCCGTTCATGTTGACGGTATCGACGCCAACGTGCACCAGAACCTCGATGCCGCTATCGGACTGCAGGCCCACGGCGTGACCCATGGTGACGGTCACCTTGCCGTCGCAGGGAGCGTAGACCAGGTCGTCCTCGGGCCACACAGCGCAGCCCTTGCCCAGAACCTCGCCACCAAAGACGGGATCGGGCACGTCGGCCATCTTGATGACCTTGCCCTTGACGGGCGAGCACAGCACGTCGGCGCCGGCAGAAGCAGAGATGGAGGCCGGAGCAGCAGCTGCCGCGGGCTCAGCCTTCTTCTTGAACATATCAAACAGACCCATACGTTTTCTCCTCTTGATTAAGCGCAACGTTATGCGCATGCCTATGGTGATTATAGTGCCAAATGGCCAAATTGCTAAGGTGAGGGCTCGAATCGAGAGCCCTTCCCGGTAGTACTCGTGGGATGAGTATCTCCTTTGCATCGCGGGTCGATAAGCTGAGTATCGCCTGCGCAGGTTATGGAGCGCATGGAGGGGCTCTACCAGACCACGCTGGCCGAAACGCAGAAGCTGCTCGACCCCACGCAGCTTGACCACGCCGCCAAGCTTATCGCGAACGCCCGACAGGTCGACATCTACACGGGCTCGCACAACCTCTATCCAGCGGGAATGTTCCGCGATCGCCTGCTCTCCACCGGTAAAAGCGCGACGTGCCACGACGGTGTCGAGGCCCAGGTGCGAACGGCGCTCGCCTCGGGTCCCGACCATGCGGCAATCGTCATCTCCTACAGCGGCCTTGCCCCCAACCTCAAGGGCATCTTGCCGATCCTCAGCAGTCGGCATGTCCCGGTCATCGTCATCGGCACGCCTTATTGCGCTCGCATTCACCCCGGCTTTGCCGCCTATCTCACGATGAGCGACCACGAGAGCATGACGCATCGCATCACGCAGTTCGCGAGCCACATCGCCGTGCGATACGTGCTCGATTCGCTTTACAGCAGCTACTTCGTCAAAGACTACGCCCGCTGCGCCGAATTCCTAGAGCGTTCATTCCCCTACACCCGCCTCCCCGGGCTCAAGTAGTCATTTAAGAACGTCCCCAATGACCACCCCGGCAACGCCGATGTTTTGGCAACGACAGCGAAAGCCCGCCAGAGCGAGCAAGGTGCCTTGAAACGAGGCGGCATTGACCTTCTGGTCATGCCGCCGAAGTTGAAAGGCAGATTGCCGCTCTGGCGGGCTTGCAGCGTCAACTGGTTACGCGGTTTGGTAAAACCGCGTAACTACCTACTCCCGAGCTCCGTACTGCTCGTAGTAGGCATCGATGGCGGCCTTGAGCTCGTCGTCGATGACAACCTTGCCGTCGATCTCGTGGTTGTAGAGGGTCTCGACGACCTCGGCCATGGAAACGATGCTCGCGACGGGGAAACCGTACTTTGCCTCGATCTCCTTCTGCGCGGTGGTCACGCCGCCCTTGCCGACCTCCATGCGGTTGAGGGACACGATGAGGCCCTTGATCTCAACATCGGCAGCAGCCTTGACCTTGGGATAGGTCTCGTCGATGGACTTGCCGCTGGTGGTGACGTCCTCGACCATGACCACACGGTCGCCGTCCTTGGGCTCATAACCCAGCAGGTTGCCCTTATCGGCACCGTGGTCCTTGGCCTCCTTGCGGTCGCAGCAGTACTTGACCTCCTTGCCGTACAGCTCGTGGTAGGCAATTGCGGTCACGACGGCCAGCGGAATACCCTTGTAGGCCGGTCCAAACAACACATCAAAGTCGTCGCCAAAGTTATCGTGGATGGCCTGGGCGTAATACTCGCCCAGCTTCTTGAGCTGATAGCCCGTCACATAAGCGCCGGCATTCATAAAGAACGGGGACTGACGGCCACTCTTGAGCGTAAAGCTGCCGAACTTAAGGACGTCGGACTCGACCATAAACTTGATGAACTCTTGCTTGTAAGCCTCCATGCGGGCTCCTCTCGTAATCGCGTACATGCTCTTCAGTTTAGCGCAGGCGAAGCGTAGATGCGGGCGCGCTTTGGGGCCACGGCATTCTGTAAAGGCTTTGTCAGGGGGAATGGTTTTCCGAACAATGGGGTTGACATGTCAAACCCCCTCATCAAGAATACGGGCGGATTAAAAAGGGGTACGAGATACCCAAAGCGCGCTGCGCTCAGCCTTTAGGAGGTGTGCCATGGAAGGCAGTCCTAGTCGAAAAACCTGCATGTCGCCCTCGGCACGCCGCGAGGGCTCCGCACACGCATAAACGCCACCGGCAGATCGCCAAAACCACCGCAAAGGCGCGCTGCACCCTTTGTGGGCTCAAGAGCTTGACGTGAGCGACATCTAGGTTTTTTGAAGCAAATACGACACGTACGCTAACTCCCCTCAACAAGGAGGACCCTATGCTGATGCTCAAAACCGTCACGGTACTCGAAGCCATCTCCAAGCGCCGCCGCACGGCGCGCCCTGCCGCTCATACCGGCCTGTCCAAGAACACCATATTCGCCGCCACCCATAGTGCCGAGGACGCCCTCGTACTGCTTGACGCCACGGCAAACGGCCTCACCGTCGAGCAGGCAACTGAGCGCCTGAACGCCGTCGGCCCCAACACCATCGAGGCAACGACCAAAACGCTCGCCCGCCGCATCGCCGACGCGTTCATCGATCCCTTCGCCGGCATCCTCGCCGCGCTCGCACTGGTCTCGCTCTACATCGACGTGCTCGCCGTGCCCGAACCGCAGCGCGACCCCTCCACGGTCATCGTCATCGGCACCATGCTGCTGGTATCGGGCGGCATGAAGTTTATCCAGGAAGCCCGCAGCGGCAATGCGGCCGAGGCCCTCAAGGACCTGGTCTCCAACACTTGCACCGCCCTGCGCGACGGCGAGCGCATCGAGATCCCCTTCGACGAGCTCGTCCCCGGCGATGTAATCCGTCTCTCTGCCGGCGATATGGTGCCGGCAGATGCCCGCATCATCACCGCGCGCGACCTGTTTGTGATCGAGTCCGCACTCACCGGCGAGAGCGAGGCCGTCGAGAAGACCGCCGCCGTCACCGTCGTCGAGGGCGCCGACGGCTCCGCACTGCCACTCTCTGCCTGCAAGAACATCGTCTTTACCGGCACCTCCGTGCAAAACGGCGCCGCCATGGCGCTTGTCGTTGCCACCGGCTCGGACACCTACCTGGGCGGCATCGCCAAGATGCTCAACGGGCGCGGCGAAAAGAGCGCGTTTGACCGCGGCGTCTCGAGCGTCTCCATGTTGCTCGTACGCCTCATGCTCGTTATGGCGCCGGCCGTCTTTGCCATCAACGCCGCCACCAAGGGCAACGTCATCGACGCGCTGCTGTTCGCCACGAGCGTGGCCGTGGGCATCACGCCGCAAATGCTTCCCGTCATCGTGACCACGAGCCTATCGCAGGGCGCCAAGGACCTCGCCCGTCGCCAGGTTATCGTCAAGGAGCTGCCGGCGATTCAAAACCTCGGCGCGATGGACGTCCTGTGCTGCGACAAGACCGGCACCCTCACCGAAGACCGCATCGTGCTCGAGCGCTATCTCAGCACCGACGGCAACGAAGACGCACGCGTGCTGCGCCATGCATTTTTGAATAGCTTCTTCCAAACCGGCCTCAAAAACCTTATCGACCTGGCCGTAATCGACCGTGCCGATGTGACGCCCTCGACCGTCGTGCCCGATTCTATGCTGGGCCAGAGTCTGCGCGACCGCTATACCAAGGTCGACGAGGTTCCCTTCGATTTCTCGCGCCGCCGCCTGAGCGTAGTTGTCGCCGACGCCCAAGGCAAAACCCAGATGGTTACCAAGGGAGCTGCCGAGGAAATGCTCGAGATCTGCTCCTTTGTCGAGGTCGATGGCATCGCCCAGCCACTCACCAACGAGAACCTCGCCCAGATTCGCAAGCAGGTCGCCGGACTTAACGCCGAGGGTCTGCGCGTGATTGCCGTGGCGCAGAAGACCAATCCGCGCTGCGTGGGCGAGTTTGGCATCGCCGACGAGTGCGACATGGTGCTGATGGGCTTTTTGGCCTTCCTCGATCCGCCCAAAGCAAGTGCCGCGGGCGCCGTCGCCACCCTCGAGGCCAAGGGCGTGGCGGTCAAGGTCCTAACCGGCGACAACGACCGCGTCGCCGCCACCGTCTGCGAACAGATTGGTATCGATGCGAGCAACGTCTTGCTCGGCTCCGAGATCGATGCGCTCGATGACGCCGAACTTGCCGAGCGCGCCGAGAAAACCAACCTCTTCGCCAAGCTCTCGCCGCTGCAGAAGGCGCGCCTGGTACGTGTCATGCGCGAGATGCTCGGCCACACCGTGGGCTTTATGGGCGACGGCATCAACGACGCCGCCGCCATGCGTGCGAGCGATTGCGGCATCTCGGTCGATTCGGCCGTCGATATTGCCAAGGAATCCGCCGATATCATCTTGCTTCAGAAGGACCTGGGCGTGCTCGAGCGCGGCATCATCGAAGGCCGCCGCACTTACGGCAACCTGCTCAAGTACCTCAAGACCACGGTGAGCTCCAACTTTGGCAATGTGCTATCCGTGACCGTCGCGAGCCTGTTCTTGCCGTTTTTGCCCATGAGCGCCCTGCAGCTGGTACTGCTGTCGCTGGTCTACGAGATCGTGTGCATCGCGCTGCCGTGGGACACCGTCGATGACGCCTGGACTGCCCGCCCGCGTGCCTGGGACGCCGCGTCCATCAAGGGCTTTATGCTCGAGCTGGGCCCCGTGAGCTCGCTGTTTGACATCGTGACCTTCGCCGCGCTCTTCTTTGTCGTGTGCCCCGCCGCCGTGGACTCAAGCTGGTCCGAGCTTGCCGCCGCAGGCGACGTCGCGGGTATGGCGACCTTTGCTGCGCTCTTCCAGAGCGGCTGGTTTGTCGAGTCCATGTGGTCGCAGACACTCGTGGTCCACATGCTGCGCTCCCCGCATCTGCCGAGCCCGCGCGACCACGCCGCGCTCTCATTGTGCGTTCTTACCGTGCTGGGCCTGGCGCTCGTCACCTGGCTGCCGGCAAGCCCCATCGCCGATGCGCTGGGCCTCATGGCGCTGCCCGCAAGCTTTTTCGCGCTGCTCGCCGGCATCGTCACCGCCTACATCGCGCTCACCCAGCTGGCAAAGCGCCGCTACATTGCACGCCACGGCGAGCTGCTGTAGCAAGTAGACGGAAAACACCCTGCCAGCTGCCGTTACCGCTACCACAGCTGCCGACGCCTCTGCCGCTGCCGTTGCCTCTGTCGCCGCCGCAATCTATCCCCTCAGCAATTGCGGTGGAATAGTTCCTGTTTAAAGCCCCGTGACTTTAATTTAGGGACTATTCCACCGCAACTTATTGGAGGATTAGCTAGTCCTTGGGTGTCCAGTGCCAGAAGAAGTTGATAAGGGCCACACGCGAGGCGGTACCGGCCTTCTTGTTGATTGAGGAAATGTGGCGGTAGAGCGTGGAGCGCGAAAGAAAGAGCGTCGTGGCGATGTCCTGAACACTCTGGTCCGAAACGACCAAGACCTCAAGAATATCGCGCTCGCGCTCTGTAAGCCCAAAGGTGGCGACGAAAGCATCGAGGCGTTCATCGGACGTGAGCTCCGCTGCCTCCACGGGCTCGGGGTCGAAGCATGTGGGCGCAAGATCCCCACCAAGATCGTCGGTGGCAAGCGGCAGGCCATCCTGCATCACGGCATCATCGGCTCGTTGCCCCAACTGCCCCAGCAGCGTAATCGCAATGCCCACAAACATCACGAGCGCCGCACCGACCGCAGCCAGCACGTTTTGACTCGAGATAATCGCCACCGCCGGCGCCGTCACGAGCATCGAGCACACGTTGTTGACGACGCGACCCATGCACGGCCAAAAATATGACCAGCGCGCATAGAGCGAGACGGCGGCATATTTTGTGGTAAAGAACACCACGAAAAAGCCCGAGCCCAGATAAAAGATAATCGTGGCAGCAAGCTCGTTGCCGCCATTACCATCGACGATGAGCACAAAGAACGAAAGCGTGGACAGTATGGCGGCACATGTCATGCCGATATTCATATACGAGCGGCCGTGCAGGTCAAATAGTGCGCCAGCGACCAACGAGCTCACGACAAGCAGCAGGCGCGGCCAATCGCCCAAATCGACGGCTCCGACAGCATGCAAGGTCGTGAAGCCCGCGTTGAGAGCGGCGAATACGCTGGAAAGATACGCCGTCGCCACGGTCAGGCGAACTACGGCGCGACGGAATGCCGCCTTTGCCTCGGGATCGTCATGCCACTTGGCGCCATATTCCAGAGCATCTACCGAAAGCCCGGCAGCACTGGGTTCAAAGTTGGGGTCGGACTCGTCGCGCAGCTTGGCGCGTCGGGCACCGTGGAGCAACGCCACCTGCGCGATCGCACAGACGACCAGAACAGCCTGCTGAGGAATACCGACAGGCATCACCATGTGGTTGATCACCTGTACCAGAACGCCCATGGCATAGGAAAGTGCGGCGGCGCGCGCCAGGCAGGGCGTCTGCGCAAAACGCCGCGCAAGATTGGCATGGGCGGTCGATCCGCAATAGCCCAGGGCGCAGCACGCCACCAGGCCGCCGGCAATTACTACCTCAAACCGCACTGCCGTAATCATCAGCAGCAACGCCGATACCAACAGCACGCCTGTAATATCGCTCGTCGCATCGATCGTCTGGGGAAGGCGATAGTACAGAAATGGGCGCACGAAAAAGCCAATCACGCTCGCGCCGACAACGATGCTCTCGTAGATGACGACCTCACTCGATGGCACGAACTCGGCTATGCGCACATCAAAGAGATACTCGCACGCCAAAAACGTGAAGAAGAACAGCGCCAGGCATATAATCTCCCGAATGCCCCGACGCAAATATGCGGTTGTGTCTCCCATGCCCCTCATGGTTAACCCCCGGCCGCTCAATTGTCTGGAAATCTATTTTAATAAAGAACCAGTCTCAATATCGAAGCTAGGCTCGAAATGTTGCCAATTCGACCCCAGCCGTCCACATCACGCCGCGATTTTGAGCCGCATGGACCAGAAGGGACGCGCGCGATCTCTAGCTCGGCCAGGAGTGTCTCCGACTACCACTCATTTAAGTACGTCCCCAATGAGTGGCCGAAGAGTGTCCCCCGCGACTAGTCGTTTAAGAACGTCCCCAATGACTAGTCAAAAATGGGCCATGTGTCCCAGTTGTGGAGACTCCTTGAGCCGTCTGGGTATCGCGAAGGATCGCACACTCCCCCATCATCAAAAGTGACACACGCTACCTGTTGATGGGAGGCAGCCATGGGCTTCTTTGACAAGATGTTCGAGAAGAAAGAGTGCGCGATTTGCGGTACCGAGCTGGGACTTCTAGGTAAGACAAAAATCAATGAAGGCTACCTGTGCAAAGAGTGCGCCGGCAAGCTCTCCCCCTACTTTCACGGCTATCGCTCCAGCACCGCGGACGATATCCGTGAGCAACTCGCCTACCGCGAGGCCAACGCCGAGCGCCTGTCTTCGTTCAACCCCACGCGCACGCTTTCTGCCGGGCGCACCAATATTATGCTCGATGAGGACGCGGGCCTGCTGATCATCACTTCGCAGAGCCGCTGGCGCGACGCCAATCCCGACATCATCGAGTTCTCGCAGGTACTCGGCTGCGATATGGATATCGACGAGCAACGCACCGAGATCTATCGCGAGACCAAGGACGGCGAGCGTGAGAGCTACAACCCGCCGCGCTACGACCTGGATTACGACTTTAATCTGACCATCCATGTCAACACGCCGTACTTTACCGAGATCAACCTACGCGTGAACGACTCCACCATCGATCAGCGCGGCTCCATCGAATACCGCGAGGCCAAGCGCCAGGCAACCGAAGTCCGCGATGCGCTGGTGCAGCTGCGTCAGGAGACACGCGACAGCGTCGTGGCCGCCAAGGCCCCCAAGACCGCGGTGACCTGCCCCTTCTGCGGAGCCACCACCATTCCCGATGCCAGTGGGCGCTGCGAATACTGCGGTGGCGCCATCGGCGCATAGCCCCGGCACGGAAAGGACCGATCATGGCCTTCGAGAGCGTTAACTATCAGTGCCCTGCCTGCGGTGGCCCCCTGCATTTTGCCAGCGCCGAGCAAAAGCTCGTCTGCGACTACTGTGACTCGCGCTTTGAAGTCGAAGAAGTCGAGGCCCTCTATCGCGAGCGCCAGGACAAGGCCGATGCCAAAGCCGATGCCGCAGCCGCAGCTCCCAAACCCGCTGCCGACGATGCCGTGCAGGAGCTCGCCCAAAACGCCGGCTACATCTGCTCGTCGTGCGGCGCCGAGCTCGTGTCCGACGGCACCGTCGCCGTCACCACCTGCCCGTACTGCGGCAACTCCGCCGTGGCGCCCGGCCAGCTCTCTGGCGACTTCTCGCCCGACCTGGTGATTCCGTTTAAACTCGGACGCGACGATGTCATGACCGCACTCAAGGAGCACTACAAGGGCAAGATCCTGCTGCCCAAGAGCTTTGTCACCGGCAACCACATCGACGAGGTCCAAGGTGTCTACGTGCCGTTTTGGCTCTACGGCGCCCGCGTTGACGGCGAAGTGTACTTTGACGCGACCAACGAGACCGTGACCGAGGAATCCGACCGCACCGTCACGACCACCGACCACTACGATGCCTATCGCAAGGGCAATATCTCGTTTAAGCGCGTGCCCGTCGACGGATCGTCCAAGATGCCCGACGGCCACATGGACGCCATCGAGCCGTTTGACTACGACGCACTGCGTCCGTTCTCGGTCGCATATATGCCCGGCTACATCGCCAACCGTTACGACGAGGACTGCGAGACCTGCAAGGCGCGCGCCGAGCGCCGTATGGAAGAAAGCACGATCTCGGCCCTGCGCGAGACCGTCGTCGACGAATACGACGATGCCACGGTCGAAAGCAAGCAGCTCGACTACACCTGGGAAGACAGCGACTACGCCCTGTTCCCCGTCTGGATGCTCTCCACCTCGTGGAACGGCAAGAGCTACCTGTTTGCCATGAACGGCCAGACCGGCCGCTTGGTCGGCGAGCTCCCCTGCTCCAAGCCCAAGCTCGCCATCGCCTCAGTGCTGTTCTTTGTGATCGGATTTATCCTCTCCCAGATTCTCTTTATGGGGGAATACGCCTTCGATCCGGATTACCTCACCTTTGATATCGAGGGCATCCTCATCAACATCATCGCGCCGCTGATCATCGTGATTATCGGAGACGTGCTACTGGTAGGCCAGCTCAAGACGGCCAACGAAGCAGCCCATGCCGATGAGTATTGTGGCGAGCTCGACCTGACCGAAAAGCACGACACCTTCAGCCACACCGAGACCACCGTTGTCATGAAAGACGACAAGGACGATTAGCCATTCTGACCAATACCACCCGGCCTTTGACGAGAAAGGAAGATCACCATGGGACTCTTGAAAGCTGGATTGGGCGCTGCCGGCGGCGTCATGGCCGACCAGTGGAAGGAATTTATCTACTGCGAATCGATGCCTGCTGACGTCTTGGCCTGCAAGGGCAGCAAGCGTACCGGCGGCCGCAGCTCCAACACGCGCGGCGAGGACAACGTCATCTCAAACGGCTCCGTTATCGCCGTCAACGACGGCCAGGGCATGCTCGTGGTGCAAAACGGCAAGATCATCGAGGTTGCGCTGGAGCCCGGCGAGTTCGTCTTTGACACCGGCAGCGAGCCGAGTGTCTTTAGCGGCAATCTGGGCGACTCCATCAAGGAGACCTTCGCCAATATCGGCAGCCGCTTTACCTTTGGCGGCGACGCGGGCAAGGACCAGCGCGTCTACTTCATCAACACCAAGGAGATCATCGGCAACAAGTACGGCACCGCCTCGCCCGTGCCCTTCCGCGTGGGCGATAACAACATTGGCCTGGACGTCGACATCTCCGTGCGCTGCAACGGCGAGTATTCGTACCGCATCACCAACCCGCTGCTGTTCTACACCAACGTATGCGGCAACGTGACCGATAGCTACACGCGCGACAAGATCGACAGCCAGCTTAAGTCCGAGCTGCTCACCGCCCTGCAGCCCGCCTTTGCCAAGATCTCGGAGATGGGCATCCGCTACAGCGCCATCCCCGGCCACACCACCGAGCTCGCCCGCGCGCTCAACGAGGTCCTCTCTGCCGACTGGCGTGACCTGCGCGGCGTCGAGATCGTAAGCTTTGGCGTCAGCTCCATCGCCGCCTCGCAAGAGGACGAGCAGATGATCAAGGACCTGCAGAAAGCCGCGGTCATGCGCGATCCCACCATGGCGGCAGCCAACATTGCCAGCGCCCAGAGCGACGCAATGCGCGCGGCAGCCGCCAACCCCAACGGCGCGATGGCAGGCTTTATGGGCATGGGCATGGCGGGTGGCATGGGCGGCATGAACGCCAGCCAGCTGTTCGCCGCCGGCCAGGCACAGCAACGGGCCGCCCCGCAGCCGGCTCCGGCACCCGCTCCCGCACCGGCTCCCGCCGCACCTGCGGCCGGCGCATGGACCTGCAGCTGCGGCGCCACCAACACCGGCAAGTTCTGCTCCGAGTGCGGTAGTCCCGCACCCGCCCCGGCACCGGCCAAGTGGTTCTGCCCCAACTGCGGCAGCGAAAACGGCGGCAAGTTCTGCAGCAACTGCGGAACGCCCAGGCCCTAGCCCTCTATCTGGTAATTGGCGGGGGTCCGCCACCCCCGCATTTGCTTCTATGGGTTTCGTTCGATAAAGGAGGACACCATGAAGACAACGTTCAAAAAGTCCGTACTCGCATTTCTGACATGCGTCCTGGCGCTCGCCTTTGCCCTGACGGGCTGCAGCGGCGGCGGCAAGGACCCCAAGGCCAACTTCGTCGGCAGCTGGCAGTACTCGGGTGGAACCTTGGATGGCGAAGAGCTGACCGATGAGTACATGGATATGCTCAAGGAGTGGGGCCTCAACTGCGTCCTGATCCTCGACGAGGACGGCACAGGCGTCCTCGATATGTTCCTTGAAGTCGCCGACCTGAAATGGGAAGCCAAGGACGCCACCACCGTAACGATCACCGCCGAAGATGAGTCGCACGACCTGAAGCTCAAGGACGACAAGCTCGTCCTTGAGGTGGACGGCGACAAGCTTATCTTCACCAAGTCCGACAAGGATCTGTCCGGCACGGTGAAGAAGGATCGCGAGGCGGCCGAGAAGGAAGAGGAGATCGATGAGGCCGTCGAAGACGACGATGTCCAGAGCGTCGAAATCTCCCCCGCCGTTACCGTCGCCGATGACGATTTGTGCACCATCACCATCACCGAGAAGTTCAAGGACGACTGGGGCGATATCGGCTTTGTCGTCAACATCACCAACAAGAGCGACAAGGACCTGACCTTCTACGCTCCTTCCGGCAAGACCAACGTCAACGGCACTATGAAGGAACCCTGGTTCTCGGCTCACCTGATGCCCGGCACCAACGCCACCGAGGAATTCACGTTCTCGAACGGCGAGCTTGACAGCCTTGACGACCTGGTCAACACGACCATCGGCATCGACGCCTACCTGACCGATTCCTACGAGGACGTCGCCTCTTACACCGCAACCATCGCGTAACGGCACGTAACATCAGCCGCGGATTGGCGGACACATCCGCGCACATGTCAAGCGGGGCCGCAGGAGATAATCCTGCGGCCCCGCCGCTTTATGCCGATGCGTAACGAGCGTTAGCGCTCCATGTTGGGAACGATGCTGCCCTCCGTTACTGCGCGCACGGCCAGGCGCATGATGTTGTCATAGCCGGTCTTGTTGAGAATCTCCGAGATGCGGCGTTTGATGGTGCCCTCGCTCATAAACAGCTCGGCCGCGATCTCGCGGCGGCTCTTACCCTCGCAGGCAAGGCGCAAGATCGACAGCTCGACATCGTCGAGGGCCGCCGTGCCCGAGAAGATGCTCTCGGGCGGCTTGGGAAACGTGCAGTAACCCGCCAGCGTGGAGCGCATCACGGCGAATAGCTCGTCGATACCGACGTTCTTGTACACAAAGCTGTCGACGCCCGCCTCGCGCGCCTGGTCCACAAAGGTGATCTCGGGCATACCCGTCATGATAATGACGCGGCACTCGGGCAGTTGTTCTTTAATGCGTGCCGCCGCCACGATGCCGTTGGAATCATGCTCGGTACATACGTCCATCAGTATCATGTCCGGACGCTCCTTGAGTACAACGTCCAAGGCATCCGAGGCGTCGGCGATCGCGGCGACAACGGTCATGTCGGGCTGGTCGCCCACGGAACGCGCGAGGCTCTCGCGCAAGATAGCCTGGTCTTCGACGATTAACACGCGGATCATGAGCTTCTCCTTTGGACCGTGGCGTTGGAGGCGAGCGGGATGGACACCGTAAGCGTGAAGGGCGGGGCGGTGTGGACTTCCAGGCTGCCGCCCAGATTCTGTGCGACATGCCTCATACCTGGGATACCCGTTCCCTCGCGATACGATACAGGTGCAGGCGCGCCGTCGTTAGAAACGGCCATCCGCGCAACAGCGCCGTCTTCCGACGTCTCCTGCCGCAGGCGCACATGGACCTGATGGGCCTGTGCATGCTTGGTGGCATTGGTCGAGGCCTCGCGGATAATCTGCAGAAAGGCTGCGGCGACGCGCGCGTCGCTTGGCAGCTCGCCCTCCACATCGATCTGCACGCTCACCAGGCCAAAGGCATGGACGATATCGCCCAGTTGCTCTGCCGGTTCGGTGTCGCCCCCGCTGCGCAGATCGGCAGCGATTGAGCGCAGCAGCGGGTCGATCTGCTCGAGTGACTCGTCATCCAGGCGCCCCTCCTCCAGATAACGATGGAGGATGGACAGACGCTGCCCGATCACGTCGTGCACGCGAGCGCGCATACGCAGATAGGCCGCATTGTCAGCAACTTTTTTGACTTCTTCGATCTGGGCTTGGAGCTCTTGGCCCGCAAGCTCAAGCAGGTGGTTGGCTTGCGCCAGGCGATCATGAGCATGCGCATACTCTGTTACATCCAGGCCGATAATGCGCTCAAAGAGGCGGCCCGAAACCATAACGTCATCGTGCACAAACAAGCGAATCTCGGCGGGAGAAACCTCGACCACCGCCCGCGCCTCACCAAAGCGGTCCAGATTAATCCACACACGGTTCTGGCTGCTTTCGGGCATTTGCATGCTGAGTTTGCGCAGGTCGTTCCATGTACCGCTCATATCGCCTAGGTCGGTGGGCATATGAAGCTCCACCAGGTTTTTGCGCATGCAGCGGTTCATGAGCAGCGGACGGCCCCTCGGGTCTAGATACAGGATGCCCACGGGAATCACGTTGATGGTCTCGATCGTCGAGAACATGGTGATATCCTCCTGGCGGTTACGGACGTCCATCAAGAGCGCCGCAATGGAGCGGAACAGGAAAAACGCTCCCTCTGCGATAAGGACAACGGTCCACGCCGAACCCATGGCAAGCACCACCGGCGGTGTCACGGCGGCAATGAGCAGCAGCTCGGCCAGCATGACGGGACGACGATAGTGCACCATAAGCACCACGCCGTAGGCAAAGATTGCGGCATTGATCCACAGCACTCCGCCCATTGCCCTGGCACAAACGTCAAGCGGCGCCACCAGATATGAACCAGACGACGCGAACAAGATGAGCGCCGAAATAACTAGGTGAAGCACAAGGCTCGCCTCGTAGGCACAAATCACCTTACGGTTATAGGACGAGCGGCGCGATGCGATGAGCGGAACGTGGATCGTCTGCAGGCACGCAGCCAGGGCAAAGACAATATCGAGTGCAACGATTTGGGGAAGGATGAGCGAAATCTGCATCGTCACTCACCCGCCCGCGGCATCAACACGATCATACGCAACTGGCCGGGTTCGCCCTCAAGGCGGTATGCCACGTTGCGCCCTTGCAGAGCGCTTTCGAGCTCTTGCGCAGCGGGCGTCTGCGAAAGATCTTCATCATCGTTGGAAAAAAGCGTGGCGCGCAGCTCGACACTGCATCGGTCATGGTCGCCCAAGTGATACATAAGCGCCGGATGGTCGGTGGTGTAGGCAAAAAACGCAAAGTCATACACGCAGTCGTACAGGGCGCTTACCGTACTGGCGTGCATCGGTCGCCGTATGGCGATAATCGAGGCGCAATCGATATCGATGGTGCGCAGATCGCTTGCGAGTTCGTTGGCGATGAGCTGAATGCGGTCGCGATCAAAACCGCTCTCCCCGTGTTGTGCCAACGTGAGCGATCCCTTGCGCTTGCAATAGGCGACGAGCATCTTGGCGCGCTGCAGCATGCGATAACGCTCGTGCGAGGACGCTTCGTCGGTCAACGGCGGCAGCGAGCTCAGCAGGTCGTACACCCCTTCGAGTGCGCGGGCAAGCGCCTGGTCCACGTCTTGGACCAGCAAGGTCTCGGCCTCTTGATCTGCCAGGTGCGTCTTAAGGTCGTAGTCGGCAGCGAGCAGCTCGTTTTGACGCTGCAGCTCCATGCGACGGTGTGCCAGTTCACGGTTAAGCTCGTTGAGATCCGACACGTCTTGGGCAAGCAGGGCCGATCCGCCTAGCAGTGGAAAGGCTCGGTACATTACATCGGGATTGGACTCCACGGCAAAGGCATGGGCGCGGCCGTGCTCCTGGGCTCGCAGCTCTTCGCACACGCCTACCGGCATTGGCTTTGACACTGGCGTGGCATAGACTTCCTGCAGGTCGCGCGTTAGAACTTTGAGGTCGAGCGGCAAGGTGTCGAAGATGCCGGCGATGTCGTGATATGACGGAATGACACCGCAATCGAGACAGATTTCCATCGCCACCACACACAAGACGCAATAGATGAGCGAGAAGTTGAGTCTCCATGCCCAGGGCACGCGCAACGCATATGAGATGGCAAAGAACGCGCCGCCCAGCAGCACGAGCGCCGCCGTGCCCGAGAAACGTTGGATGCGAAAGGACGAGGACCGGCCCACCAGGATAAAAAAGGCCACAAAGTTAAAGGCCGTCCACACGAGAACGGCGAAATAACCCCAGCCGTACGTGTAATCGTTGCTCCAGGTGTCGCTTATACGGTCAAAGTGGAAGACCTGCTGGTGAAAATCGTTGGTGAGCACAAATCCGATAAGCAGGATAGCCACAATCCACAGCGCAGCGCAGTAGCGGCGACCCAAGCGGTGTTGCTCCAGGCCCGCAAGGCGCAGACCACACAACTGGTAGAGCAGCGGAATGAGCGTCATGGGCACGTAGTACAGGTACCACAGCACGGTGGCATAGAACGGCGTGAACGACTTGTACTTGAGAATGACTTCGATCATCCACAGGGCGCAGATGGTGGCGATGGCAACAAGGCGGCGGCGCAACACATAGTCCAAACAGCGCAGATAGACCGATACGCCCCAAATTGAAAATACAATTGCGGCGACAAGCAGCGGGAGAGAGCTCGAACGGACGAGCGCATCCACGACCTCTTCGGACACCTCGCTATAGGCGGGCACGGCGTTGGAAAGCTTGGGGTCGAAGGCGAACAGCGCCGGCAAGACTGCCAAAAGCATGAGGAACAGCGCGGTGATAGCGCCGGCGATAGCAAAGACGCGGTGACGGTACACCCGATGTGTTATGCCAACAAGGAATCGCGGCATGGCGAAGAGCCTGCCGCCCCTGGGATCCGCCACGGGAGCGGATCGGGCGGCCGCATGGCCGATATGTCGCTCGCGGGTACCCATAGTGCTTTTAGTGTACCGACAGATGGGTCGAAAAAGCGGGCCGCATGTCCCAAAATCCGCAGACGGCAAGGCGCCCGGCAGCCTCCCCCGTCTGGCACTTCCCGATATCCGCCCGCCCCAAACCACCGCAAAGGGGACAGGCACCTTTGTGGTGGTTTGGGGCGATGCGCTAGTCCACGGTGATGTCGAGGTTTTTGCCGATGAGGCCTACGTAGCCGCCTTCGGCAGCCTTGGGGCTGTCAGCATGGCAGAGAACCCACTTGTCGGCCTTCCAGTAGCAGTAGCTGTCACCGGCGGTAGGCATGTCGGCTGCGGCCTCGGGGCGCGGACCATTGGTGCCAGCGGGCAGCGCCACCATCACCTGGAAGCCGCCGTCGTCGACCATGCACGGCGTGTAGTGGAGCGTGGTGTTGAAAACCTCGACAACCGTACCCGCCGGCACGCGAAACGCCTTGACGTACGCGGTATCGAGCTTGCCGTCCTCGATCTCCCAGCGATGCGCCACAAGCAGGATAAAGTCGCGAGCGCCCAGGTTGAATTCGCTGGCGCGGTGATACTCCAGGCAGTTGAGACGCGTGTTGTGGCCGTTGCACCAGCCCAGCTGGAACGGACGGCCACCAAACATGAGAAAGCCAAGCTTGTCGGCATCCTTGACGTCCTCGAGCTCCGGCGCACTCGCCACGTATTTGCTGCCCTCGGGAATGGGCGTGGCAGAGAGCGCCTCGAGCACGGGCGACGTGAACTCGGACGGAACGTCATCCCAAACGTTGCCATAGGATTTGAACTCGGGATCGTTGACAGAGTAGATATACATGTTCACTCCTGTTCGTAAATGTGACTATACGAACATTCTAGAACAAACATGAGCGATTTTGAACGCTCGTCCCGACCAATCAACAAAAAGGCGCCCCCGCATAAGCGAAGGCGCCCAATGCACGCGTTTTGGGCGATAAAGCCCTTACGCCTGCTGATAGTGCAGGTGCTTCTCGTCGATATCGGCCAGGTCGCGGTCGAGGTAGCGGCGCGCAAGCCAGTTGGCCATGGGGAGGTTCTGGTCCAGGTAGTTACCGCATTCCTCGGGAGCGGCACCGGGGACATCGCCCTCAAAGTCGGCGACAAACTCGAACAGCTCACGCACGAGCGGCAGGATCTCCTCGCTCGTCACCTCGCCAAACACGACGAGGTAAAAGCCCGTGCGGCAGCCCATGGGACCAAAGTAGGCAATGCGGCCCGACCACTCGGCATGATTGCGAAGGAACGTCGCGCCCAGGTGCTCGATGGTGTGGCACTCGGCCGTGTTCATGACCGGCTCCTTATTGGGCGTGGTCAGGCGCAGGTCAAACGTGGTGACGGCAGCACCGGTCGCCGGATCGCGGTCGATACGGCTCACATACACGCCAGGCTCAAGCAGCAGATGGTCAACGGAAAAACTCGCGATGCGCTCCATAGCAGATCCTCTCGGTAGTCAATTTGGGACGGGGCTCTTTTAGCTGATTCGAATGGTCGCACCAATCATACCAGTCAAAAAAGCCCCGTCCCAAAAAGACAACTTAGCCCAGGACGCGGGCCATGCGTGCCTTGAACTCGGAAAGGAAGCGCGGAGCGTCCACGGTCAGTGCCACAAGCGCGCTCTTGTCCGGATCGGACAGCCGGCGCTCATCGCAGATGGTGCGACCGCGGTACTCGCCCAGCAGATCAACACGCAGGTTGCAGCCGAGCGCACCTACGAGCGTGGGGTCGATCGCCACGGCAACGGCCAGCGGATCGTGCAGCGCACAACCACCCAGGTAAGGTGCGTTCATCTCGTACGAGCCAATGTAGTGCTCGACCATGCTCGCAAATGCGCAGCCCGCCATGGTGCCCGAGCCCGTCCAGCCGGCAATGTCGCGGCGTGTGAGCACCACGCGATGCGTCACGTCCAGACCCACCATGGTGAGCTTACGGCCCGAGCGCAGCACCGCGTCGGCTGCCTCGGGGTCGCTCGCCATGTTGGCCTCGGCGCCCGCGCTCACGTTACCGGGCACGGTAAGGGCGCCGCCCATCACGACCACGCGGCCGATGGACATCATCGCCGCCGCATCGCGCTCCAGGGCGAGCGCCAGGTTGGAGAGCGGGCCAGTCGCTACGTAGACCAGATCGGGACCATAGGTGCGCGCGGCATCGATCAGATAATCGACCGCAGCGTTGCCGTCGGCCGAGGTCGCCCCCACCGGCTCGTAGGGCGACGCGGGCACGCTCGCGCCGCCGATGCCGTTCTTACCGTGAATGAGCGCGGTGGACGCCGGCGGCGTATAGGGCTCAGTCGCTTGCAGAGGACGGTCGGCACCCAGGTACACCGGAACCTCGGGGCGACCCAGCAGATCGAGCACCGCCAGGCAGTTGTGCGCCGATTGCTCGACGCGCACGTTGCCAAAGCACGTGGTGATGCCCGCGAGCTCCACCTCGGGGCTCGCGATGGCATAGGCCAGCGCCATCGCATCGTCCACACCCATATCCAGATCAAGGATCAGCTTCTTGATTGCCATTGTTCTACTCCGCTTCTCCGTCTTTATCGTTTAACCAAACCAATGTTCAACTTCGGCGCGCGTGGGAATCGATTGCTGAGCGCCCAGGCGCGACACCGTCACTGCCGAGGCGCGAGCACCCGCGGCCATGCACTCAAAGAGCGACAAGCCCTCTAGGCGAGCCGCGGCAAGCGCGCCGATAAACGTATCGCCGGCGGCTGTGGTATCGACCACCGTGCTCGAAAGTGCCGGCATACGCAGCGGCTCGCCGTCATCGCCGAGCGTAACCGACCCGGCGCCGCCCAACGTGATGACCGCAGCCCCGGCACCCTTGGCGAGCAGGGCATTGAGCGCCGCGACGCAGCTCTCATCATCTGCGGGCAAGATGCCCGTCAGCACCTGGCACTCAGTCTCGTTGGGACAGACCAGGTCGACCGCAGGCCAGGCCTCTACAGGCAACTCGCAGGCAGGCGCTGGATTAAAGACCGTATAGAACCCCAGCTCGTGAGCGCAAACAAGTGCCTCGGCCGTCGCTGCAAGGTCACATTCGCCCTGGGCGATAAAGACGCTTCCGGCAGCCGGGGCAATATCGCTGGCGTCTCCGTCGAGCCCATCGGCCACCAGACGCCCCAGCGCGCAGGCAACGTCCTCGCCCGCGAGTGCATGGTTGGCGCCCGGCGACAGCACGATGCGGTTGTCGCCCTCGCAGCGAATGATGGTCGCGGTGCCGGTCTCCACGTCGTCACGTCGCGCCACGAGCTCAACGCCCACGCCGGCATCCTGAAGTCCCGCTACCAGCGCATCGCCAAACGCATCGCGCCCGACCGCGCCGATCATGTTCGTGCGCGCGCCCATGCGCGCGGCAGCGACGGCCTGGTTGGCGCCTTTGCCGCCAGCGTTGGTGATAAAACCGCTGCCACCGACGGTCTCACCCGCGCGCGGCATGCGCTCGCACGCCACCGAAAGGTCCATGTTCATGCTGCCGAACACCGCAACGATGCCGCGATCTGCCATGGGAACCTCCTCATCTGCGGGCCTTATGCCCACCGTCGGCCGTCGATCGTGCGCCCTCGCACCTCTATAACTTTAGTTCACTTTGATGTGAACGCGCCCTTGAGGTTGCGCCAGCAGCAAGCATTCACAGGAGCAGGCAGCTACAATGAATATGTGCTGATTATTCTCGTCATTGGATGATGTTTTATGGAACAACTCTCGCAATCGGGCTCGCGCGGTCGACGCCGCACGGGCAACGAGCCGGCGCCGCACGAACGCGTGAAGGGCGAACGCCGTGCCAACGAACCGCGACGCACCGCGAGCCCCCATCGCGCTTCTGCCAACAACGCGGGCCGCGCCAACACTCCCGCCGTGGAGCAGACGCCTGCTCGCCCCAAGTCCCGCTACATCCCTGCACTCGACGGTCTGCGTACGCTTGCCGTCGTCGCGGTGGTGCTCTATCACCTCAACCTCACGTGGGCGCAGGGCGGCCTGCTCGGCGTCACGATCTTCTTTGTGCTTTCGGGTTATCTGATCACACGCCTGCTACTCAACGAAGTCGCTAAGACCGGCCGCATCGACCTCAAGAGCTTCTGGATCCGCCGTATCCGTCGCCTGGTCCCCGCCGTGGTGACCGTCGTGGTGGTGACCTGTGCGCTGTGCACCGTCTTCAACCACGTGATGCTCACCAAGATGCGCCCCGACATCCTGCCGTCGCTGCTGTTCTTCAACAACTGGTGGCAGATTGCCCAAAACGTCTCGTACTTCAATGCTCTGGGCGACCCCTCGCCGCTTACGCACTTTTGGTCGCTCGCCATCGAGGAACAGTTCTACCTGGTTTGGCCCCCGCTGCTGCTTGCCATGGTATCCATGCACATGAGCAAGCCCAACACGCGCCGCGTGGTTCTGGGCTTGGCTGTTGTCTCCGCCATCGCCATGATGGTGCTCTATAACCCCGCCGCCGATCCCAGCCGCGTGTACTACGGCACCGACACCCGTGTGTTCTCGCTGCTGCTGGGTGCCTGGATGGCCTTTATCCCCGATCGCGACCTGGCGCCGGTGCGTCTCGCTCGTCGTTTGGGGCTCAATCGCCTGGCTGGCGCCGCCAAGCACGGCAAGAACGCCGAGGGCAAGCCTGGCGAGAAGACCGACGAATCAGCCGAGACCGCCCCGGCACAGCCGAGCGCCCTCGTGCGCTTTTGGTCCTCGCCCGCATCCATCGATGTGCTGGGCGTCGTCGGCCTAGTCGGCCTTGCTGCCATGGTCGCGCTCACCAACGGCTACACCGCGTTCCAGTATCGCGGCGGCACGCTGTTATGTTCCATCCTCACGCTCATGGTCATTGCCGCCTGCGTGCAGCCCCAGGGAATGGTTGCCCGCGCGCTGTCCGCCGAGCCGCTCGTGTGGGTTGGCAAGCGCTCGTACAGCATCTACCTGTGGCACTATCCGCTGCTGTTGCTCATGAACCCGGTCGCCAACATCAACGATACACCCTGGTGGCAGTACATTTTGCAGGTGCTGCTGGTGGTCGCCGTGGCCGAATGCTCATATCGCTTTATCGAGACGCCGTTTAGAAAGGGCGCCTTTGGGCGCACCGTCGCCGAATTCCGCGACGGCACCACCACGCCCGCCAACTGGGTGCGCGCGCACGTCCCTGCCTGCGCAGCCTGCGCCGTTGTGTTGGTCGTTGCACTGGGCGGCCTGATCTTTGTGCCGGAGACCTCCGCACTGAGCGGTGAGGGCGCCGAAGTTCTGAACAAGGAAGCCAAGAACACCGCGCCCACCGACCAGCAGGCGGCCGACGACACCGACAAGGACAACGACGGCTTCCCCGATGGCTCCTACGATCTGCTTATGATCGGCGACTCCGTGTCGCTGCGTGCCGTGGACACCTTTGACGGCGTGTTCCCGCACAGCCATATCGATGCCGAAAAGGGCCGCCAGTTTGATGCGGGCCGTGCGACATTTGAAGGCTATATCCAGCAGAACCTTGCCGGCAAGATCGTGGTCTTTGCCCTGGGCACCAACGGCTTGGTAACCGACGACCAGATAGACGCCATCATGGCCGATGCAGGAGATAAGCGTATTGTGGTGTTTGTGAACACGCGCAGCCCGCAGCCGTGGGTTGGCTCTACCAACCAGGCCATCGCCAACGCCGCTACGCGCTACAAAAACGTGCGCGTTATCGACTGGTACGGATACAGTGCCAACCGCAACGACCTGTTCGATGGCGATGGCACGCACCTATCGACCACCGGCGTGACTGAGTACCTCAACTTGATCCACGATGCCGTCAAGAAGGACCTGCCCGTACACCCCGAGGATCACGTCAACGATCCGCAACCGGCAGCCGTCAAGTCTGCCACTGACGCACTCGTCAATGCGCTCGCTCTCAAGCCGCACAAGCTGGGCACCGACAAGTAACCCACAGCACAAACTTCCCACATCCGGAAGGGGGCGCCTGCCACGGCAGACGCCCCCTCCAGCAGTTAGGGACGTTCCTTATGTGCCGGCACCTAAGGACACTCCTGACACAGCCGAGGAACGCCCTCCTTGCTACCGAATTCTGGGCGCCTCGCCACCCCGAGCGTTGTTTCCAAGCCCCACGCCCGCAGCAAACAACCCAAAATCACTCTTTTCGAGCCGGCTCCAAGAGGCTGTGGGCAAAAAAGGGCAAATATGAGTACTGTTACCATTTTAGTAGCAGGCAAAACCACCCAAAATGACGTCCGAGCGACCCCTACAACCCCCTAAAGCAGCCAACCTGACTGGTTTAAGGCGTATTGGAGCCAATTTTAATGAACATACTAAAGGCTATGTTCATTATCTTTTAGGATGTAAATGCTATTCACTTAGCAACAGTACTCATATTTGGCATTTTTTGTCCATTGCTATATAACTAACACCCTATAGCAGACAAAAAACCAGGCCGCAGCCCATCGCTGCGGCCTGTTCGGAAGCAAAAGTGGGCGCTACGCGCTGTAGCCCATCGCCTGCAGGACAAACATGACGACCGTGAGCACCGTAATCACGGCGATAGTCGCCCAAGTGAGCACATTCCACACGCGGCCGTTGCGGTTAGTGCCCATAATGTGACGGTCAGCGGCGATAACCACCTGGAACACCAGAACCACGGGCAGTAGCACGCCATTGATGACCTGCGAGGTCATCATAATCTGGAACAGATCGACGCCGGGCATAAGCACCAGCACGGCAGAGATACCGATGATGGCCGTAATGATGCCGCGATAGACCGGGGCCTCGTCCCAGCTGCGGTCGGCACCGCGCTCCCAGCCAAATGCCTCGCAGATAGCGCTCGACGTAACGCCCGGCAGCACGCAGGCAGCCAAGAAACTCGCCGCGACCAGGCCCGAGGCAAACAGCACCGTGGACCACTGACCCGCAATAGGCTCCAGCGCACGGGCAGCATCGGCGGCATCGCTAATCTGAATACCCGCCGGGAACAACACCGTACCGGTCGTGATGATAATAAAGCCGGCAATGACATCGGCGGCAAGCGAGCCGCTCACGGTATCGATGCGCTGCAGCACGATATCGTCCTCGCCCGCGTTCTTATCGACCACGTTGTTCTGCGCCAAGAAAATCATCCACGGCGCGATGGTGGTACCGATCGTCGCGACCACGAGCGACACGTAGCTGGGGTCATTTTGAATGTTGGGCACGACCAAGTCGACCGCGACCTCGCCCCAGTTGGGGCCGGCCATAAACGCGGCGACAATATAGGTCACGAACACGCAGCTCACCAGCAGCAGAATCTTCTCGATGCGCTGGAAACTACCCGACATGGTAAGCATCCACACCAGCAGCGCCACCAACGGCACCGAGATGCTCGCCGGCACGCCAAAAAGAGCAAGGCCGCTGGCGATGCCCGCAAACTCTGAAATGGTCACAGCCGTGTTGGCGATCAACAGCGCCGCCATAGCAAGTACACTCTTGCGCACGCCAAAGCGCTCGCGAATGAGCGATGCCAGGCCCTTGCCCGTAACGCAGCCGCAGCGCGCCGCGGTCTCCTGCGTCACGATGAGCAGCACAGTCATGACGGGAAGCATCCAGAGCATCTTGTAGCCATAGCTGGCGCCTGCGCTTGAATACGTTGCAATGCCGCCGGCGTCATTGCCCGAAAGCGCCGCCAACAGACCGGGACCCATTGCGCCAAAGATGGCCGCGATGGTCAACTTTTGCTTGGTGCCCGACTTTTGCTTGGTATTTTGCACGCGACCACCTAACCCATGACCGACATGGTGAGCAGCACCGCAGCGGCGCAGTACGCTACGCACGAGATCATGACGGCAATAACGTTCATGGCGGTGCCCGACGTGTTGAGGTCATGCTCGTCACGCCAGAACAGCACCATCAGGTAAATCACGGCGCTCATGTTGCCAACCAGGCAAATGATGGCAGCGATATTAAAGCACCCGGTAAAGAGTTGCTCCTCAAACATGGGCGCATCGGGGAACGCGGCGGTGCGCACCAGCTGGGCGCACAGGTAGGTCACGAGTGACAGAATCAGGCCCATGCCCGTGCTCTGGAAGAAAAACCCCAGATACGGCTTGGGCTCGTCGTCGTGACCGTCATACTCCAGGAAGTAGTTCTTGACGAACGACACCATGCGCGAGGCTGCCAGCAGCACGAGCGGCATGGCGCACATGGGGAACACCACCAGATGCGCGGAGCCGAGCGCCGTTCCCAGCACGGTCGCCATGATACACGACGCGATGCCCCATACAACAACCCAGTACTGACGATGTACGAACCAGCTGAGCACGTTCGTCGAGTCGTCGGACGCGCTATCGCCCGAGCCGACACCGGCGATCTGCAGGTCCTCCTGATGCTCCTCGGCGATAACGTCCATGGCGTCATCGAAGGTCACGATGCCCAGGATGTGGCGGTTCTCGTCGCAGACAGGGATGGCAACCAGGTCGTACTTGGTCATCTCGTCCGTCACGTCTTCCTGGTCCTCGTCGGGCGACACATAGACCAGGTCGCGATAGGCCAGCTGACCCAGCGTGGCGTCGCGGTCGGCTACGATCAGCGTGCGCAGCGAAAGCACGCCCGTCAGCATGCCGCTCGGGTCCTCGGTATAGACGTAGTAGACGCTCTCGAAGTCCTCGTCGAGCTTGCGAATCGCCTCGATGGCGTCACCGACCGTCGCCGTGGCGGGCAGGGAGACAAACTCCGAGGTCATGATGCGGCCGGCGGTGTTGTCCTCATACCCCAGCAGGTTACGAATCGCCTTCTCCTCCTTGACGCCCATCAGGCGCAGGAGCTTCTCGGCCTTCTCGTAATCAAGCTCGTCGATCAGGTCGGCTGCATCGTCCGGGTCCATCATGGCCAGCATCGACGATGCGTCCGTGTCGGACAGGCCCTCGAGCATCTCGGTCATAAGCTCGTCGTCATCGAACTCCGAGATGGCCTCGGCGGCCTGGGCAGTATCGAGCTGCGCAAACACCTGCGCGCGTAGGCGCGGATCGAGCTGCTCGATGATGTCGGCGATGTCGGCAGGATGCAGCTCGCCAAGCGTCTTGTGCGACACCGAGAGCTGGATGTTCTTAGTCGAGCGATCGAGCAGGTCCATGTAAGACCAGGCGATAATGTCCTCGCTGAGCGGCTTGCCCAGATGCTTCATAAAGCCCTCGACGACATGCTCAAGTGTGGGGCTGATCGCGCGCAGCAGACCGCGGGCGCCAACTTCGGCACCCAGCAGGCGCAGCTGATTTTCGCCCGACATGGAAAACTTGATGTCGTTTACGCGCACGACCTTCATGCCCTGCGTGTCGACAATCTGCTTGTTGAGCACGTCGCGGGCAAGCAAGAGTTCGGTCGGCTGCAGGTACGAAAAACGGATTTCGGTGGCCGACGTCTTAAGGTGTACACCCGTCTCGTCGATACGGTCGACCCATTTGCGCCAGCTGATCATAAACGGCGTCTTGCCGGGTCCGCGGAACGCGAGCGACGTCACGTGCGGAAAAACTTCGCCGGTAGCAATGCCAAAATCGTTCACAACGCCGAGCTTTTCGCCATCGACGTCCAAGACCGGCAATTTGAGCATCTCACTCAGATAATTCAATGGTGCTCCCCATCATAATTCCTCCGGATGCGGCCGCGCGTGCGGCGTCCGGGGGCTTCTGGATATGTATACGCATGCGCGGGCGGCACGCCGCTCGACGCTCACACCCCGTGCATGCGCAAAAAGCACCTGCATGGGGTCATCGACTGTATGGTCGAGGTTTGGATTTCACCTGTAACCTTTCTCTTGACCCTCATTAACCGCAGTAACTATAGCATCAGCATCGCCCTGCGGCATCGATTTTATGCGCTGCACATTGCAGGCATACCAAACGCTGACGCATCCGTGACATAGTCATTGGGGACGTTCTTAAACGGCTACCCGATGACTACTCTGCGGTGTCGTCGTCCTCGGTAAGTTGGGGGAACACGGCGTCCTTGGGCATGGCGACCTTCGTCAACGAGGTGAGCTTTTTGCTCAGCGACGTGTCTGTCTTGACCAGGTCGCTGAGCGTCACGATCTTGTAGCCGTCGGCGACAAGGCCGTCGATAATCTGCGGCAGCGCCTCGAGCGTCTGCTCGGCGCATTCGTCTCTATCGGTGAGCAGCACGATATTGCCCGGCGTCACCGAATCGAGCACCGTCGAGACTTGCTCGTCGGCACCGTTGAGCAGCCAGTCGCCCGAGTCAATATTCCACGAGACTACGGCGGAGACCAGGTCCATCGCATCAATCCAGTTTTGCTCGTCAAAGGCAGCGTAGGGAGCACGCAGCAGCATCGTCTTCACGCCGGTCGTCGACTTAATCGCATCGGTGCCTTTCGTGATCTGTTCGCGTACCGTCTCACGGTCCTGACCCTTGAGCGAATCGTCGCTGTAGCTGTTGGATCCGATCTCGCACCCGGCATCGACAATCGCCTTGGCCGTGGCAGGCGAGGCCTCGGCCGCATCACCCGACAGGAAGAACGTCGCGGTAACGCCCTTTTCCTTGAGCACCTGCAAGATCTGTTTGGTGGCGCCGCTCGGGCCCTCGTCAAACGTCAGCGCCACGTACTTTTTGTTGCCCTTGGGCGCCACGCTGGCGCACGCAACAACGCAATCGGTGGCGGGCACAACCTCGCCGCGGTCTTGCGTCTTGCCCGACTGCTCACCAACCCACACCTCGGATCGGCCCTGGACACCCCATGTCTGCACATACTCGATAGCGCCCGTGCCCTCGACCTTGAGCTTGGGCTCGATAACCGCAGCCTGAACCTCGTGCTTCTCGTAGGTGTTACGGCCATCCTTGACCGTCACCTTCTCGCCGCCCTCAAGTTCGCGGCTATCCCATTTGCCCTGTTTCACGCGCTTGCCGTCGACCTTCACCGACAGTTTTTCGCCCCCATGGCGCTTGAGCACGCTGTCATCGACGGCCAGCAGGTCGCCTGCGTCGTAGGTGTCAGTCAACTCCTGGTCGTCGATGAGATTCTGCAGCGTAGAGCCCACGCGCACTGCGGTCTTCTGGCCGTTGAGCTCCACGTCCACGCTGCGGTTGACGTAGCCCACGACGGCAGCGATAAACAGCACGAGTGCGCAACCCACGGCGATGAGCGCATAGGGCAGGCGAGACGAACGACGGGGTGTGCGGCTGTTGCCGATGCGAGCGCTGCGGTCGCTAAAGCCGCGGCTATGGTTGAGATACATCGCGCCGGGCTTACGGTGACGCTTGCGCTGACCGCTGGGCAGCTGCCCCAGGTCGCGGCGCGCCGTCGGACGCGCACCCGAGCGCCCGTTTAAGTTAGATCCGTTTTGGCGCATATGCCCTCCCCCATAAACACAGCGAGCCGGAGCAACATGTCTCCGGCTCGCCTCCCATCATTTGGTACGTCGCTATTTGCTAGCTTTTGACGAGCCCCCGCTCGCCTTTTGATATTCGTCCTTAAAGGCCTTGAACATACCGCGCGTTTTGCCGAGCTGCTTGCCCAGTGCGCGGCTGCCCTTGTCCACGGCGACCGATCCCTTGTCATCGAGCACCTTGGCGCCCTTCTTGACCTTATCGCCCACCACGACGCTGGCCTCGGCAGCCTTGGCGGCCGCGCCGCCCGAATACCCGAGCGACTTGACCTCGTCCGAGACAATCATCGCGCCGTTCTCGTAGCCGCGCAGCATCGTCGGCGGCACCTGCGTGTCGCCCACCAACATGCTCGATGCGGCGCTGGCGGTCACATAGAACGTCTGTACAATGCCCGAACGCGGCTTGAATTCAACGTCCGAGCAGTAGCCCACGACATCGCCCGATTCCGTGCGCACGTCCATGCCAACCCAGATGATGCAATCGTCCAGGTTGATATCGAGGCGCTTGGCCGCGGCGGCATCGTAGGTGCCCTTGACGTCGTCGACCGCGACAGCGCCCTCATAGACGCCGATGGCATCGAGCGCCACAAACCGGTCGGGGCGCTCGATCATACCCGCGATATCGGACTGGCGAACCATAAAGCCCACCACGCGCGTACCGCCCGGGGTAAAGACGGGAAAGTGAATCTTGCCGAGCTTTTTGGGGCTGCGCGGCGTGCCGTCCTTTTTGGTGCGCTTATCTTCGGCAGGCTTACGATAAACCTTGACGCCGACAAAATCCCCTGCGCGCATTATGCCTCGGTCGAGGGCTCCGTGGCCTCGGTGCCGGCCTCGGTGACGTTCTCGACCACGACGTCGGCAGCGGGCGTCACGTTGCCGCCCGAGATGGCGTCGTTGAGCTGCTCGCGAAGCTGGTCCATGCGCTCACGGGCCAGGTCGACCTTGGCGCGCAGGTCATCGGTCTTGGCGTCGACCATCGGACCAAAGTCGCTGACCGCGGCGCGAGCCTCCTCGGCACTGTGCTCGTAGGTGTCACGCATGTTGTCCCAGGCGTCGTTGGCGATATCGGCGGCCATGGCGCGGGTCTCGGCACCCGAGCGCGGGGCCAGAGCAACGCCGATGATAGCGCCGGCGGCAGCACCAAAGAGCGCACCGGAGACAAAGCTGAAAGTCTTTCCCATGATCATTCCTCTCCTGCGGGCACCTCGATGCCCACCGTTTGAATGCTGTCCATTATACCCGCAGCGCAACACTTGCCGTCGCGCTCATCTGCGTACGGTAAAAGCGCAGGTACATGATGGTGATAAGCGAGTGAGCCTACTCCTGCGGCATAGCCGGCATGGCGACCGTGGCGGCCGGGTTCTCGCCGGCGCCATCGACGAGCGGCAGGTTGCCCTCGTGCGCCGAGCCGGACGGGGCCGTTGCCGCACCGCCAAAGACGGCCGCGGGGGCCTCGTGGTTCTCGGCGACCGCACCCTCGGTATCGATTGGCATCTGCGGCTCGTCGTCAAAGCTCGGAACGCCTTGGGGCTCCGCAGACTCGGGCTCAGCAGGCGCCTCGGCAACGGGCTCGGTGTCGGCGTCGGCAGGAGCGTCGCCCTCGGGCGCATCCTCGGCCACGTCCTCGCCGTTCGCAGCGGCAACGGCCTCGTGCGGGTCCTTGCCCTCGGCCTCGGCACGCATGCCCAGCACCAGGTTGCGCAGGCCCGCGACCGTGCCTTCCACGTCGGGGGCCGGCTGATCGGCATGCAGGTACGCCCAGTCCATCATAAAGGTCGCCGACGACAGCGCGCCGATGGCCAACGCATCGTCGGGACACGAAAGCTCGACCTCAAAGACACGCTCGTCATGCTCGCTCACGCGGGTGCGACCGCACGAGATGCTGCCGGCAAGACCGGTCTCGTTCATGAGCTCGACCGTCACGTGCTCCAGCAGGTGGCAAAGCTCGGTCTGGCCCATGCAGTCCTGGAACTCGCGGCCCGAATCGCCCAGGCACAGATGCTTGGCAATCGCGGGCACCAGGTAGTACACGCGCGCCGTGGCCTCGATATCCTCCGAGGTCATGAGCGGCATGCCGGGGTTCACCAGCACGTGCGCGCAAATCTTGTCCTCGCTGACGGTGACCTTAAGGATGTTGAACAGGCCTGCCATAACTCTCCCCTACTCTTCCTTGCCCTACTCGTCGCCATCGTGCGGATCCGCAGAGCCCGCACCCGACGCCGCCGGCTTCTCTGCCGAGGACTCGGAATCCTTCTTATCGGTTTCGGCCGGAGCGATCACGCGAATGAGCGAGATGCGCTGGCCACGCATCGACTGTACCTTGAACTTGTACCCCGCGACCTCAAACACCTCTCCGATGTCGGGCACCGAGTCGCAAAGCTCCAAAATCCAGCCGGCGATGGTCTCATAATCATCGCTTTCCTCGAGCGGCCAACCAAGCTCAATCGCGTCATCGCACGAAAAACGCCCATCGACAAGCCACTCACGGCGCGAAAGGCGCGTGAGGTACTTGTTGTCGGGATCGAACTCGTCCTCGATCTCGCCGACAATCTCCTCGACGATATCTTCGATGGTGATGATGCCGGCCGTGCCGCCGTACTCGTCCACGACGACCACGATCTGGTCGTGCGAGGTCTGCATCTCGGACAGCAGCGGCAGGATGTCCTTGGTATCGGGCACAAAGGTGGCATCGCGCAAATAGCTGGCGATGGGCTGGTCGCCCTTGCCGTCGAGCGCAGGCTGGATCAGGTCCTTGATGTGCGCGATACCCGCGACGTTGTCGGGATCCTCGTGATAGACGGGGATGCGGCTGAAGCCGGTCTGGCGCATGGTGGACAGCACGTCGGCGACCGTCTCGTCGTCCTCGCACATGGTGGTGTCCACGCGCGGCACCATGACCTCGCGAGCCACGGTGTCGCCCAGGTCGAAGATCTCGTGGATCATGCGCTTTTCCTCGTCGAGCAGGTCGTCCTGCTCCGAGACCATATACTTGATCTCTTCCTCCGAGACGTTCTGGCGGTCGTCGGCGCTCTTGATGCGCAGGATGCGGGCCAGGCCATCGGAGCAGGCGCCGGTCAGCCACACGAGCGGGCGGGCGATCTTTTGGAACACGGAAAGCGGCCCCACGACCTGCTTGGATACGCCCTCGGCGTTAGCGAGGCCGATGCGTTTGGGCACGAGCTCGCCGATCACGATGGACACAAAGGCGACGGCGACGGTGATGATGACCGGCGCCAGGCCGCGCGCGATGGCGGAAAGCGGCGCGATGCCAAAGCTCATGAGCCATGTGGCAAGCGGGTCGGACAGGCTCGTCGAGGCAACGGCGGATGAGGCGAAGCCCACGAGCGTGATGGCGACCTGGATGGTGGCCAACAGCTGATCGGAGTCGGCAGCGAGCTGGACGGCGCGCTCGGCGCGCTTATCGCCCTCCTCGGCATCGTGCTCCAACACGGCGCGCTTAGCCGTGGTGAGAGCCATCTCGGACATGGAGAAGTAGCCGTTGATAAGCGTCAGGACGATCGTGGTAATAAGAGAGATGGTTATGTCCATCGGGAGTTTCTCGAACCTCCAAGATTCGGGACGTTAAGGTAAAACGTTGATGGCGGATACGGCAATTGCGCTGGTCGCCCGCGCGAGCGGGGCCGTGAGCGCGGTCGCTAGATTACGAAGAGGATCACCGCCATGAACTGGAAGATGCTGCCAGCGAGCACCCACAAGTGGAAAACACTGTGCAGATAGCGCACGTTTTTGGCGATATAGAACGGCACGCCCACGGTATAGCACACGCCGCCGACGGCGAGCAGGGCAAGCGCGACGGGGTTCAGCAGCGCCACGAGCTCGGGCAGCTTAAAGACGACAAGCCAGCCCATCAGCAGGTAGACCAGGCCGCTTACCCAGTGCGGCTGACGCTCGCGCAAAAAGCACTCGAGCGCAATGCCGATAATGGCGATGGCCCATACGGCAAAGAACAGCGCAGGGCCGCCGTCGTTTGCAAGCGTGATGAGGCAAAACGGCGTATAGCTGCCGGCTATGAGCAGGTAGATGCAGCTGTGGTCGATGATGCGAAACACGCGCTTGGCGCCCGCGGGCTGAATCGCGTGATAGAGCGTGGAGGCCAGATATTCGAGAATGATGCTAACGCCATAGACAATCGCCGCGGCCATGTGGGCCGGGCCTCCGCCGCGCAGGGCGGCGAATACGATCAGGAGCACCAGGCCCGCGATACCCAGCAGGCAGCCGACACCATGGGTGACGGAGTTCATGATCTCCTCGCCCACCGTGTAGTGTGGAACGGCCGCGGCCTTAGTTCGCGGCTTAGAACTGTCGCTCGAATCGGACATGCCGGTTACATCCTCCAACGTAAAGAGTTCTCAACACTATATCAAAGCGTCTGGGTGCGTGCGAAATTTGCACCATATGTGACCCTTTGTTTACCCATTCCTTGCTTGTTGACGCATCAACGGCGAACATCCATAATGCGCTTGTTTTAAATGTTGATGTATTAACATCTTTAAGGAGAACAGTAAATGCCTCAAAGCGCACACCCCCATCGAAAGCTCAAGATAGCCGGCATTGTTACGTTGGTAGTCGTTGTCGCGCTGCTGGGGTTTGCCGGCAACTTTTTGTTTGACTTTGCCCTGAACCCCCAAGCGCCGTACACCATGAAGATGATGCAGGATAGCAAGAACGACAAAGAAGGTGAGCAGCCGGATGCCGAGGACACCGAGGCGCGGGCGTGGTTTAAAGAGAATCGCGAGAGCAGCAGCCTCACCGCAGATGACGGAACCGAGCTTGCCGCTTGGTATTTTGCTGCGTCGGAGAGCACGCACGACTACGCCGTCTGCCTGCATGGATATACCAACGAGCCCATCGGTATGGCCCGATACGTCAAGCGATTCCACGACCGCGGCATGAACGTACTCGCACCCGCCGCCCGTGCCCACGAGCGCTCCGGCGGCGACTATATCGGCATGGGCTGGCCCGAGCGCCTCGACATCGTCGCATGGATCGAGCGAATCGTTCAGGCTGACCCCGAGGCGCGCATCCTGGTCTTTGGCGAGTCGATGGGCGCGGCAACCGCCATGAACGTCGCGGGGGAATCTCTGCCCGCAAACGTGAAATGCATTATCGAGGACTGCGGTTATACGAGTGTTTGGGACGAGTTTTCTCTGCAGCTCAAGAACGTGTTCGGCCTGCCCAGCTTTCCCTTGCTCGATGTAGCAAACTTGGTGTGCAACGTGCGCGCAGGCTACGACTTTCATAAGGCGAGCAGCGTGGAGCAACTCAAACACGCGACGGTTCCCATGCTGTTTATCCACGGCGACCAGGACACCTTTGTGCCGTACAGTATGCTCGACCAAAACTACGAGGCGTGCGCCAGCAAGGTCAAGCAAAAGCTCACCATACATGGCGCCACCCACGCCAAGAGTGCGCAAGTTGACCCCGAGCTCTACTGGAATACGGTCGACGACTTCCTCGACGAACATTTTTAGGCAAAAAGCACGGTTTACTGGTCTATCTAACCCCCTATTTTCGGAAGTGCGGGGAAAATCGCGCGAAGCCCGACCAGACCACAGTTTTACCAGGAATTTATCAGGGGTTTTGTTGCCAAAAATCGGTTTGTGGTCGGCGGTATTCGATTTTTCACCGCACTTCCGAAAAACCGCCCGTGAGCGTTGTGCTCACGGGCGTTTTTTGCTCTTCTTACGCTACAAAAGCGCTTGTTTTGTCCAATAGCTAGGCGCTATTTAACCTCGATGAGCTCGTACTTGCTCGTGCCCAGGCCGATCTTCTCGGCATGCACGATGCACGCGCGCCAGTCGGTGTCGGGATGCGTGATGCAGAAGGGGTCGCGCGCCTGCTCGCCCTCCAGATGCTCGTGATTGTGCTCCATCTTGGCCGCGCTATCGGTGAGCTCGGTGTTGGGCAGCGGCTCGGACGCCATGACGGAGTCGGCGCAGGCCTGGTCGATGGCGACCGGGTCGAAGCTCGCGAACATGCCGATATCGTTGACGATAGGTGTGTCGTTTTCGGGATGGCAATCGCAGTTGGGGCTGATGTCCATAGCAAGCGAGATATGGAAGCTCGGGCGGCCGTCGACGACGGCCTTGGTGTACTCGGCGATCTTGTAGTTGAGCACATCGGCCGCGGCGTCATAGCCGGGCTTGATGCAGTCCTGGTTGCATGCCGCAATGCAGCGTCCGCAGCCCACGCAGCGATCGTGGTCGATGGCAGCCACGTGCACCGTGCGGGTGTTGCCGTTGGCAAGCTCGCGCTCGCGGGTATCGTCAAACGAGATGGCGTTGTGCGCGCAGATCTTTTCGCAGGCACGGCAGCCAACGCAGTGCTCGGTCGCGACGTTCGGCTTGCCGGCGGCGTGCTGCTCCATCTTGCCGGCGCGGCTGCCGCCACCCATGCCCAGGTTCTTCATGGCACCGCCAAAGCCGGCCTGCTCATGGCCCTTAAAGTGGGTGAGGCTGATCACGATATCGGCGTCCATGAGAGCCTGACCGATCTTGGCCTCGCGCACGTACTCGCCGCCCTCGACCGGGACGAGCGCCTCGTCGGTGCCCTTGAGGCCGTCGGCGATGATGATCTGGCAACCCGTGGCATACGGGGTAAAGCCGTTCTGATAAGCGGTATCGATGTGCTCGAGCGCGTTTTTGCGGCTACCGACGTAGAGCGTATTGCAGTCGGTGAGGAAGGGCTTGCCGCCCAGCTCCTTCACGACATCCGCGACGGCGCGGGCGTAGTTGGGGCGCAAAAAGCTCAGGTTGCCCAGCTCGCCAAAGTGAATCTTGATGGCGACGAACTTGTTCTCAAAGTCGATCTGCTCAATTCCGGCGTGACGGATGAGGCGCTTGAGCTTGTCGAGCTGGCTCTCGCGAGCATGCGTGCGCAGGTTGGTGAAGTACACCTTAGCGGGTGCTGCGGGTGCAGTTGCGGTCATAGATATATCCCCTCGGTCTATATGGCGTTACAGACATAGAGGATGGTACCAGTTAAAGCAGAGTTAAAGTCAAGTATGGCACCTAGTCATTGGGTACTCATTGGGGACAGACTTAAATGGCTGAAACCACTCATTGGGGACGGACTTAAATGAGTGCCTCGCCACCTGGCAGCTAGGGACGTTCCTTTCCTGCCGGCAGTTGGGGACAGTCCTTGCCAGCACGGCCGGCGAGCCGGCAAGTCAGCAAAGACTGTCCCCGATGACTAGTCGTTTAAGAGCGTCCCCAATGACCAATAAGGGACTACTCCTGCACCTTGAGGGCCTCGGCCAGGCTCACGCGCTTGATGGAGCGCGTGTGCAGCAGTGCCACGACCAGGTAGGTCGCAAAGCCAATGCCCACGCACGCCGCCATGGACCAAGCGGGCACGTAGATCTCGATATTGCCGTTGTAGGCGAGCAGCATCGAGCGGAAGATGGCCGTGAGCGAGCCAATAATGACCGGCAGACTCAGCACGAGCGACGCCGCCACGCACAGCGTGATCGAGCGGATGTACAGATGCGAGATCTCGCTATCGCGATAGCCAAAGACTTTCATATAGCTAATCGAACGGGCGCTGTGGTCGATTACAGCCTTGGTCAGTAGATACATAAACAGCAGGAAGATAAACACCGCGAGGCCAACCATCATGCCGATCATTTTGCTCATCATGCCGATGAACTGGTCGCCCACGGCCCGCATGTCGTCGGGCGTGGTGTCGCCGGCAAAGTAACGAGCATCGAGGTCGAGCTTCTCGTCGCTCACATAGCCGTTAAAGTAGGTGGCGTCATTGCCGAACAGCTCGTTAAAGTCGTCGATGCTCATATAGATATTCATGTCCGACTTTGAGCCCCAGGTGGCGTCCTTGCCCGTGTACTCCAGCGAATAGTCCTTGCCCTCGCACTTGTCGCCGAGCGTGACCTTCTGCCCCTCGCTCCAGCCAAACTTGTCGAGCAAGCCACCGCCAAAGACAACGCGCCCATCGCCGACGTTGAGATCTTTCCAATAGCGCGAGTTGGGCGAGATGCCGTAGACGGAAATCGTCTCCTGCCCATTACCATCGCCGCGGTCGTATTGCAGCTGGTAAACGGCATATTTCTCGGCCTGCGCGATTGCGCCCGCGCCGTTGTCGGTCGTATTGGCCGGGTGGATATCGTCGTTGTCAGTGTCGATCTTAGAGGCCTTGTCGATCAGGTCGATAGCCTCGTCGCGGTCGCAGCCGAGGGCATCGGCAAGGTCATCGAGGCGCGCATAAAGCGCATCCTTCTTGTCCTGGACGTTTGCAAGCGCACCCTGCGCCGCAGTCAGGCTCTCGGCAGACGGAGCGCTGGTCGCAGCATTGGCTGCCGCCTGCGCTGCATCGGCCGCGTCGTCAAGCTCGTCATCGGCATCCTGAGCGGCAGAAAGCAGTGCGCCGTCAACCGACTGCAAACGCTCGAGTGCCGACCACTGCTCGCGCTCCTCGGCGGTGCCCTCGAGTTCCAGCGGAGCCTTGAGCGTGTACTGGTGCTCGGCGACCAGGCTTGTCTCGAGGTTGTCCGCGTAGTGCGTCATCGTGGGCAGAATCGCCAGGCCAAAGAGCAGTAGCAGCGAGGCAAACGCAATACCCACGAAAAGCGTGGCGAAGTTGCCCAGATTACGCAGGAAGATGCGCAGGCGGAAGCGCGAGACAAAGCCCATGCGCTCCGGCAGCTGCAGGCCGCGCTTGGTGCCCGACTTGCCGCCCGCCTCGTGACGGAGGAACTGCAACGGCGTCTTGCCCATTTTGCGGAGCAGGCCCACCAGCGTAATGAGGATGAGCGCGGCGGCGGGAACCACGGCGCACTTCACAAAGATCTCCCAGCTCCAGTACACCTGGAAGGGCGGCAGGCTGTACGAGCCGTAATAGAGGCCGCGCATGGGCTCGGTAAAGAACGCAACGCCGAGCGCGGTGCCCAACAGCGCCGCGAGCATGCCCACGATGGCGGGAAGCGCGAGGTAGTGCAGTACGATCTCGCGACGGCGATAGCCGCTGGCGAGCAGTGTGCCGATGATGGCGCTCTCCTCCTCGATGGTGGCGTCGGTAAGGACCACAAAGACGAACGCCATGATCACGATGATGATGTCGAGCAGCGTCATCCACATCATAGAGTCGCCGTCCACGTCATCGCGCGCATAGCCAATGCCTTGATTGGAATCGGCGTCGATCAGATCGTCCACGCGCGCATCGGCGTCGGTCAGTGCCTCGACCATATCTTGCTCGGCGTCGATGCGGTCCGCGGTGGGGAGGTCGCGAACGGTAAAGGTAAAGGAGTAGGTGTAGGCAGGCGCGCCGCCGGCATCCTCGAGCGCGGCAAAACCGGCGTCGGTAACCTCGGCAACGCCATAGGTGACGGTGTTGATCGTAAAGTCGGAGTTGTTGAGGAACAACGCCTGGCTATCGGGCTGGGTCATGATGCCGCAGATGGTGTAGGCTCGGCCCTCGAGCTCGACCTTATCGCCCACGGCGAGGTCGTTGTTGGTGGCGAAGACACGGTCGATGGCCACCTCATCGTCCGTCTTGGGCTCCTTGCCCTCACAGTAGGACGCGATATCGACCTTGGTGCGGTGCGCATAGGTGCGCAGCGTGCGCTTGGTGCCGTCGTCGCCGGCGGTCTTTTTGATGATGGCATCGATGGAGAAATTCTTGTAGAGTGTGACGCCGCCGACGTCACCGGCTGCATCCTCGGCGGCCTTGAGCTGATCGTCGGTAGCCTCGAAGGAGGTGGTCACGCGGCCGTCCTCAATCGTGTACGCATCGCGCATGTCGTCGATGAGGCAGCCGATGGAATGCGCCGCGAGCAAAAAGCCCGAGGTGAGAGCGATACTTCCGCACATAAGCAAAAAGATGCCCAGGTACTTGCCGATATTGCGGCGCAGCTCGCGTGGGAGACGTTTTGCGAGAGGTGTCATGGCGCCGCCTACCAATCGAGCTCGGCGGCCGAGACGGGCGACTCGTTGAGCTCATCCTCGACGATGCGCCCGTCGCGCAGGCGCAGCACGCGATTGGCCATGCGCGCGATGGCGGCATTGTGGGTGACAATGATGATGGTGCAGCCGTACTCGTGATTGACATCCTCCATGAGCTGCAAGATTTCCTTGGACGTCTTATAGTCGAGCGCACCGGTGGGCTCGTCGCACAGCAGCAGGCCCGGGTTTTTGACGAGCGCACGGCCGATAGCGCAGCGCTGCTGCTGGCCGCCCGAGACCTGGCGCGGGAACTTGTTGCGGTGCTCGTAGAGGCCCAGTGAACGCAGCAGGTCGTCGATGTTGAGCGGGTTTTTGGACAGGTGTGCCGTGACCTCGATGTTTTCCTTGATGGTGAGGTCGGGCACCAGGTTGTAGAACTGGAACACGAAGCCCAGCTCGCGTCGGCGATACTCGCCCAGGTCGCCGGCGTTGAGCGTGGTGAGGTCGCAGCCGTCCACCAGAATAGAGCCGCCGTCGGCATCCTCCAGGCCGCCGATCAGGTTGAGAAAGGTCGACTTGCCCGAGCCGGAGGGCCCCAGCATGACGCAGATCTCGCCGCGGTCGATAGACGTGTTGATGCCGTCGAGCACCGTCAGGCGTGCATCTCCATCGCCGTAGTGCTTTTTGAGATCCTTAACCTGGACGTAGGCTTTCTTCGTCGCCATACTACCCCCCATTGTTAGCCTCATACTACTTTATGAACGTAATAGTAAACCTTGGCGAACTATTTTTGGGCGAGAGTGGGGATTTGTTTCAAGACTAGTCGTTGGGGACGTTCTTGAATGACCAGGTGGTTAGGCGCGGGATTTGGCGCGTGAGAGGGCCAGGCCTACGGCGGCAATGGCGGCGGCGAAGAGCACGGTGACGCCCAGGTCGCAGGCGATGTCGCCCAACACGGTGGACGTCAGATCCGAAGCGAGCGCCTTGCCAATCGCGTCGTTCACCCAATACGTCGGCACAAAGTGCGCCACCGTCTGCACGGCCGAGCCCATGAGCGACAGCGGCATCCAAGCGCCGCCCAAAAACGTCATGAGCATGCCGAGCAGGTTGCCCACACCGTTAAGCAGCTCCTCGCGCGCACCCAGGCTCGAAAGGGCAAAGCCAACGGCCAGAGGCGTGCACGCCAGGGCAAACGTCGCCGCCAGCGCCAGGCACACACGACCCACGCCGACCTCGGCAACCGCGCCGGCAAAGCCCACGACGCCCATCATGCTCGACACAAACCAGATGCAGACGGTGAGCACTGCGGCAGCCGCGAACACGGCAAGCGAGCGCTGGCGCTCGGAGACCGGGCCGGCATCCATACGACGCACGCGCTCGGGCTCGTTCATGCCCGAGAACACCAACCCCACCGATACGATGACCGACGAGATAATCGCGTACGCGCCAAAGTTGAAATACGACTCGAGCGTGGCGGCAGCCGTCGAGTCGACCTTGACCTGCTCGATCTGGACCTCGGCACGCTCGGTGGCCGCGTGTTCGGCAGCCTTGGCGACGTCACCGTTGGAGGCAGCAGGCTCAAGTGCGGCCGCAGCGCCCGCGAGCGAGATCCAGCGCGAGGCCTCGGCAGACGAAAGCGCCGCCGCCATGGTGCCGGCACCGTAGGTCACATCGAGCTTGGGTAGGGACTCCCCCGCACGGGCGGCTGCAACGAGGTCGCCCTCAAACCCCTCCGGAATAAAGAACACGCAGTCGGCGCCACCCTTGGCGCTGTTGCTCTTGGAGAGCGCGTCCGCAAGGTCGTACGTATCGTCGCCGATGCCCGTGACCAGGTCAAAGCGTGAGCCCAGGTGCTTAGCGAGTGCCCGCGAAAGGTCGCTATTGTCGCGGTCGACCACGATCACGTTGGCATCGTAGGGCTTGTACTCGGTGAGCTGCGACGAGTTCCAGCTCACCGATGCCGCGATGAATACGCCCATGAGCGAGATGAACACCGTATAGATGAGCAGGTAGAACGGGTGCGCCAGCGCCATGCGAAGCGCGGTCTTAAAGGTGCTCATAGCGACTCCTTCCAAAGATCAGCGTAGCGGCGGCAACGAACAGCAACGCCATAAGGACCAGCGCGCCGGCGCGAACGGCAAAAGGTCCCAGGTCCTCAAAGAAATACAGGCGGTTGAACATGTCGCAGATAAGCTTGACGGGGTTGAGCCAGCACTCGACCGGGCAGGCGCGGGCAACGTCATCGGCAAGCGCCATCGCTGGCTCGCCGTAGAGGCCGGCGAACAGTGCGCACGTGGTGGCAAAGCCCGTGAGGATGCCCGACTTGGACGCCTTGCCGCCCTTAACGGGAAGCGTGCCCGCAAAGAGTCCCAGGCCCGTGGCGGCAAGCGCGGAAGCGGCGCCGCCCACCAGACACAGCCCCTCGCGCCCGCCAAAGTCGACGCCCACGACCAGACGCACGTAGCCGATCGCGATCGTCATCGAAGCGAAGGAGACCAGCCACGAGCCCACAAAGATACCGGCCAGCGACGCCGTCTTGGAAAGGCCGCCCACGCAGCGACGCGCGCCAAGGCCCGACAGATTGGGCTGCAGGTCGACGACGCTCAAGGCGGCAAACTCGGCAGACATCATCGCGACCAGGCCAAAAAGCGCGTAATAGTAGATGACCGTGCCATCGGGCGTGGTGCGTGTCAGGCTTATGCGGCGGGTGCCGCCCTCGAGCGACAGGGCGCGCGCAACCGCCTCCGGGTCGGCGAGCGCCGCCGGGTTGTCCTGGGCAATCTGAGACATGAGCTCGGCATTTTGTGTATACGAGCTTGCCACCGTCTCCAGAATGCTGCGGTCGGTGAGCACCGTTGAGGCACGCGAGCTGTCGTAGCTCGACAGCAACGTGAGCTTGGGTGCGCCCGCGTCGTCGACCGTATAGATGCCCGCGACCTCGCCGGCCTTAAGCGCACGGTTCGCATCGGCCGCGTCGTCGCACTCGTGGATCTCGAGCAGCTGATCGTCGCCCTCCTCGGCAAGCGAGGCCGCCACGTCCTTAAAGGTCGAAGCGTCCCAGGCCTCGTCCGCCACGACGGCAACCGGCACCGGGTCGACTTTGCCATCGGAGCTCAGGTTCGCAAACATAAACATGAACATCGTGGAAAGCGCGATGGGAAAGACCGCGCCCCAGACCCACGTGCTCGGCCGGCGCAGCAGCGTCTTGACCGTAGTGATGATGGTGTTGAACATGACTGCCCCCTAGTCGCGCAGCTCGCGGCCGGTGATCTCGAGGAACACGTCGTTGAGGGTCGGCGGTTCGCTCCACACGCGGCCGAGCGCCACGTTGGCGGCGCGCAGCGTGTCGAGGATGTCGACCAAATTGTGCGGGCTCGCTTCGCAGGTGCAGACGAGCTCGCCGCCGGACAGCTCAACCGAAAGCACGTGCTCGAGGGCGCGCAGCCGCTCGACCGTGGCGGTCTCGACGGCGCCGACCTCGACAGTCACGCGCTCGCCCATTTGAATCATGCGTTTGAGCTCGTCGTTGGTGCCCTGCGCCAGCACGCGGCCGCCGTCCATGATCATGATGCGGCTGCAAATCTGCTCGACTTCCTCCATGTAATGGCTGGTATACACCACCGTGGCGCCCTCGTCGCGCAGGCGGCAGATGCCCTCCAGGATGGCGTTTCGGCTCTGCGGGTCGACCGCCACCGTGGGCTCGTCAAAAAAGATGAGCTCGGGCTTGTGCGCAATGCCGCAGGCAATGTTGAGGCGACGCGCCAGGCCGCCCGAGAGCTTGCCGGGGCGAAACTTGGCAAAGTCGCCCAGCCCGACAAAGTCGATCGCCTCGTCCACCAGCGCGCGGCGACGTTTGCGGTCGTTGACGTAGAGACTGCAGAAATAGTCGATGTTCTCGCGCACGGTGAGCTCATCGAACACCGCCACCTGTTGCGGCACCACGCCGATGCGGCGCTTGAGGTCGTAGCGGGCGGGCGTCATGGGCTCGCCGAACAGCTCGATGGTGCCTTTGTCGTAGGCAAGCAGCTGCAGGATACAGTTGATGGACGTGGTCTTGCCCGAGCCGTTGGGGCCGAGCAGGCCAAAGATCTCGCCGGGGGCGATACTCAGGTTAAAGTGGTCGAGCGCAATAAGATCGTCATAGCGCTTGACGAGGTTTTCGACGTGGACGATGTCTGTCATGAGGCGGCCCTTCCGTTGATTGCGGCCCGGTACGATTGCATCATCGCAGGAGCGGACGGCGCGCACCAGTGAGCTTTGTCACGAGTGCGAGGCTTGGCCGCGTGGCCTGCCGACGCCCCCGATTTGCCGCGTGGGAGGAATGTCACAGTTGCGCAGGCGGCCCCTCCACCACGCGCGGCTTCGCGTACAATACCCGTATGAACAGGCTTTTCGACAAATCGATCGTGCTGGCGTGCTGTATTGCGGCTGCCATGGGTCTTGCTGTGGACGCTCGCCTGGTCGCGGCGTTTTGCCTTGGCGTTATTGCCACCTCGCTGGCCGAGGTCGCACAGGAGGAACGCACGCGACGCGCAAGCGAGGCCGCGAGCTACGCTTACATCATCGCGGCCGTCTTCGTGCCGCCGTTTGTGCCGTTTGTGCCTCTCGCCCTCTATGACATCGCGCGACGCGTGCGCCGTGAACGCATCTGGCCCGCGCTGGCGATTGGCGCCGTGTTTGTCTGCGCGCTTGTCGCGGACCTTCGCGGCGGCGCGCTCACCACCCGAACGCTCCTGCTGACCGCCATCCTTTCGATTGCCGCCACCTTGCTATCGCTACGTACCGCCCAGCTGGAGCGCGAGCAACAGCGCATGCGCCGTACCCGCGACGGGCTGCAAGAACGAGCCCTCGCGCTCGAAGCGCGCAACCGCGACCTTGCCGACCGCCAGGACTACGAAGTCGAGCTCGCGACGCTCGCCGAACGCGCCCGCATCGCGCGCGAGATCCACGATAACGTCGGGCACCAGCTCACGCGCGCCTCGCTGCAGGCTGAAGCCCTACGCGTGGTCCACGCCGACGAGCCTGGCGTCGCCGCCGATTTCGCCGACGTTAAACGCACGGTTGACGAGGCGCTCCAGCTTGTGCGCACCAGCGTCCACGCGCTCAACGACAACGCCGTCGACCTTTCCGTGCAGCTCGAACGCATTGTTGAAGGCGCGCGCTCGGACGGCGGCCCGCAGATTGAGCTTGAGGTTTTGGCCGAGCATGCGCCCGCAAATGTCGCCAACTGCTTTGCGGCGGTCCTGCGCGAAGCGCTCTCCAACACCATGCGCCATGCTTGCGCCCATGCTGTCACCGTACGGTGCATGGAGCATCCGTCGTTTTACCAGCTCATTGTTACCGACGATGGCGCGGGCGGGGTTCAAGCAAGCGGCCACAGCGCCGCGGAGGGCATGGGGTTGAGTTCCATGCGCGAGCGCGTCGAGGCGCTTGGCGGCACCTTCACCGCCGGCCCGCGCGCCGGCGCCGACGGCTGGCGTGTGTTTGCCACCGTTCCCAAACAGCAAGGAGATGAGAGCCGATGAGGCTCATAGTTGTCGACGACGACCGCTTGGTGGTCGATTCGCTCAAGATTATCCTGGGCGCCCAGCCGCAGATCGAGGTAGTGGGCACCGGCGCCAACGGCGACGATGCGGTGGCGCTCTACGCCGAGCACGCACCCGATATCGCGCTGCTCGACATTCAGATGCCGGGACGCGACGGCCTTTCGGCGGCACGCGAAATCCTTGAGCGCGACCCCACGGCACGCGTGGTGTTTTTGACGACGTTCTCGGATGACGAGTACATTGTGTCGGCGCTCAAGCTGGGCGCCCGCGGTTACCTGATCAAGACCGATGTCGCCGCCATTCCGCCGGCGTTGGCACAGGTCATGGACGGCAAACGCGTGCTCGAGGGCAAGGCGATCGAAGATGTTGACTTTGACAGGATGGGCAACAAGGCAGACACGTCCCGCCGGCCCGCGGCCTTTGTCAGCCTAACCGACCGCGAGTTCGAAGTCGCCGAGTTCATCGCCCGCGGCCTCGACAACAAGGAGATCGCCGCCACCGCTTACATGGGCGAAGGCACCGTGCGCAACCACATCAGCTCAATCCTAGCCAAAATGGGGCTACGCAACCGCACCCAAATCGCCATCGCCTATCTGCGAGGGTAATTACCCAACGGCCGACCGCCCCGGCAGAGTAAAATGGCTGTCACCGATTTAATGCCATTTCAAAACTATGCCGGATTACTACGATGAATCGCCCACCTTCGACCACGGCAAATTGCGCGCTTGCAAAACCGCAGGTAGAACGCTTGCAATATTTAGAAAAATGCAGTCATGGTCGGGGATGTCGAATTCATCGTAGTAAACCGACATAGTTTTGTCCGCGACGGCCCTGCACGAGTACCTCCACAAGCCTCGCGGGACCAAAGTGATCCGTTTTCTTCCGCCCGCGGAGATCGGCTGACGGCGCCCGCCACGAAATCGACCCATCTACTACGTTTGACCCGATACCCCTGACCATAGCTGCGTTTTATGAAAAATCGCAGGCGTTCTACCTGCAGTTTTGTTTTTGCGTTTTTCGCCATGGTTGAGGGTAGCGGCTTAAACGTAGTAGATGGGCCCTTTTCGTGGCAGACGGGTCACGCGGCAGCCATCGCAAGGCCAAAATGATCCGTTTTCCTCCGTCCCCGAGGGATCAGGGGCTGGTACTGATATGGTGTCATTTCAAAACTATGCCGGATTACGGGGCTAAAGTCGGGGCCCTCATCCATACCCGTGTTTTCTACAAAATGATGGCTCGTCTACCTGCGGTTTTATTTTCACGAATATCGGCATGGTTGGGGACTCGTGACTCAGCCCCGTAAACCGGCATAGTTTTGTTCGGGCGGTCCAACCGCGCGTTCACGCGCGGGGCCGGGGGGGCATTTTTGCCCCACCGGCCCCATCCAAACGCTACTCCGGCTTGGTTTCTACTGTGGGAGTCTTGTCCGCTGCGACTGGGGTGCGGGCGGTGTCCATAGTCAGGCAGTGCTTGGGGCAGCTCTCGATGCACTCACCGCACACCACGCAGGCATACGGGTCGATCGACCACGTTCCACCCTTGCGATCGACCGCGAGCGCGCCCGCCGGACAGCGACGCGCACACATGCCGCAGCAAATGCACACGTCCATGTCGTTGACGATATGCCCGCGCAAGCGCTCGGGCGCCGCGAGCTTCTCCTGCGGATAGCACACCGTGACCGGCTGCTTGACCATAGAACCCAAGGCCGTCTTGGCAAATGTCAGTAAACTCATGCCGCGCCTACCTTTCCGTGCAGCTAATGCAGGGGTCGATGGTCAGGATAATCATGGGCACGTTGGCAAGGAGCACGCCCTGCAGCGCATGCGTCAGACCCGCCAGGTTTTGCGACGTCGGCGTTCGCACGCGAAAACGGTCCAGGTTCTTGGTGCCGTTACCGCGCACATAGTAATACGCCTCGCCGCGCGGCTGCTCAATCACAACCTCGCCGCGCGCACCGTCGGCCGGCGTAAGCTTGGTGCGTCCGCCGATTCCGTCGTGCGGAATCTTGGCCACGAGCTCCTTGATAATGTCCATAGCCTGCGTGACCTCGGCGCAACGCACCTGGCAGCGGGCATAGCAGTCGCCATCGGTCGCCACAATCGGCTCAAACGTAGCCAGGTCCGCATAGGCACCGTCGCCGAACATGCGCACGTCGTAGTCCACGCCCGAGGCGCGGCCGAACGGACCGACCATCGAAAGCTCCAGCGCGTCTTTCTTGCTGATCACACCCACGCCATGCAGGCGCTCGCCGCAGCTGTCGTCGTCCAAAAACGTATGCACCAGGGCCTCGTAGTCGGGACGCATGGCGTCGAGCGTCTGGACAATGCCCGCCAGCTCGGAGTCCTCGATGTCGTGCTTGAGGCCGCCGATTTCGTTGATCGACAGAATCACGCGGCCGCCGCACGTACTCTCGAAGATCTTGAGAATCTGCTCGCGCAACGTCCATGAACGATAGAACAGCGCCTCGAAGCCAAAGGCATCGGCGAGCAGGCCCAGCCACAGCAGATGCGAGTGGATGCGCGAAAGCTCGTGCAAAATGGTGCGGATATACTGCACGCGGCCGGGCACCTCGATGTCGAGCATGCGCTCGCAGGCGCTGGCATAGCCATAGCTATGGCCCACGGCGCAGATGCCGCAGATGCGCTCGGCGATGTAGCCAAACTGATGCATGTCGCGCTTTTCGGTGAGCTTCTCGAGGCCGCGGTGCACAAAGCCGATCTGCGGAATTGCCTCGATGACGCGGTCGTCCTCGATCACCAGGTCCAGATGAAGCGGCTCGGGCAGCACCGGGTGCTGCGGGCCAAACGGAATAACGGAGCGATGTGCCATGGACCTTACGCCTCCTTTTTCTGCTTGTCGCGGGCGACCTTGGCGGCTAGCGCCGCGCGGACCTTGGCCGCTTTCTCGGGATCCATGGCGGCGAGCTTTGCCTCCATCTCGGCAGCCTTGAGCGCGGCCTTCGCAGCAGCTCCATCGTGCTGAGCATCGGAGCCGGTTGCCGCGGCGGGCTGAGCGACGGCAGCGCCCGCAGCGCCCTCCCCTGCAGCAGCCGCAGCCGCGGCGGCCTTCTCGGCCGCGGCCTTGCGCGCCTTGGCCTCGGCGGCAGCACGGACCTTCATGGCTTTCTCACGCGCGGCCTTCACCTCGGGCGTGATAACGCTCATGGGTTCGGCAGTCGAGACCTGGTAGAAAAAGCCCTTAAAGTCGATCTGCATGTCGGTGATGGCAAGCCCAAACAGGTCGTGCGCTTCGTTCTCAAACGGAAATACCGCCGGATAGTACGAGCTGATGGACGGAATCTCCTGGTACTGATTAATTCCCTCAACCACCAGGTTCTCAATCGCATAGCTGCCGTCCTGCGCAATATGCTCCTGAGCAGCACGAACGTTGATAAACGTATAGACCAAGCGATACGAGCCGTCGTCGACGTTGCGCTCGGCGTGCATTTGCACAAAGCGCGCGCCGACGCCCTTGAGCGCCTGAACATGCGGCAACAGCTCGTCGATCCCGACGGTGGTATAGATAGCCTTTTGCATTACTCGGCCTCCTTTGCAGCGGCGGTCGCGTCGCCGGCCTCCGCAGCAGCCACAAACCCGTCCTCGCCCAGCTCAACGCCACCGTCCCAAGTAGCGGCACCGCCCACGGTGAGCGGATCGCCGCCGGCGCGCATCACGGCCTCCTTCTGGTCCAGGATGCCACACGCCTCCACGATGGCATCGATCACCGTCTCGGGGCGAATGGCGCACCCGGGCGCGTACACGTCCACGGGAATCGCGCGGTCCACGCCGCCGATCACGTTGTAGGCATCGCGGAACACGCCGCCCGAACACGCGCAGATGCCGCACGCCACCACGCACTTGGGCTCGAGCATCTGGTTGTAAATCTGGCGCACGACAGGCAGGTTCTGGGCATTGACCGACCCCGTCACCAAAAAGATATCCGCATGCTTGGGGTTGCCGGTGTTGACCACGCCAAAGCGCTCCGCATCGAACAGCGGCGTGAGCGAGGCCAGCACCTCGATATCGCATCCGTTGCAGCTCGAACCGTCGTAATGAATAACCCACGGCGAGCGCGACATATTATGATCCATGGATGCCGCCTCCTAAATAAATACGTCGACGAGGATGGGCATAAGGTTGAGCAGGCCAAACACCAGCGCCACGCCCCATCCGAGCCTAAAGCAGCTGCGCCAGGTGCTGCGTGCGAAGGTGTTGTCGATCAGGACCTCGACAAAATACGTCGCGGCCATCACGACCAGGGCTACGACCCAGCTCACGGGGTTGTCCCAAACAAAGAACATGCCCACCCACATCAAAAACAGCACGGTCTCGCACCAGTGCATAAGGGTCATCTTGGCCAGCGTGCCGCCGCTCATCTCGGTGGCGACGCCCTGGACGATCTCCTGATGCGCGTGATGCGAGTACGAAAGATCGAACGGCGACTTGCGCAGCTTGATGGTAAGCACCGCGAGCAGCGCCAGGAAAATGGGCGCGCTGTACACGATGATGGGGGCCGACTGCCCCGTCACGGCGATGGAATCAAAGCTGTCGGTGGCAAGGTACAGGCCCACGCTCATCAGCAGAACGGCGGGCTCGTAACTCATGACCTGCAGCAGCTCGCGATCGGCGCCAACCTGGGCAAACGGGCTTTGCGTCGAGGCGGACGCCAACACCACAAAGATCGCGGCGAGGGTAACCATAAACGCGCACAGCAGCGTGTTGGAGCCCGACACAAAGATGCCGCCGCCCACCACGGTAAAGATGAGCGCACACGCCATATAGGTATCGTCCATGGTGTTTACGCTGGCAGGGGCCTTGCGCAGCAGCTTGGCCACATCGTAGAAGGGCTGCAGCAGGCGCGGGCCCACGCGGCCCTGCATACGGGCCGAAAGTTTGCGGTCAACGCCGTCGATCAGGCCACCCACAAGCGGCGCCAGCAGGGCAAACGCCACGGTACCAATAAAAATGCCCACGACGCCCGAGCCCTCGAAATACTTGCCGCGCAGCACCGAGGGCGCGCTCATGGCAAGTCTCTCGGGCCCAATCCACGCGCAACACAGCAGCGCGAACAAGATGATGCTGCAGCACACGACGCTACCCGCGGGGCCAATACGCTTCTCGCCAAGGGCGTCCTCCGAGTACCAATTGCGCTTTTCGGCCTTCACCTCGCGTCCCATCGAGCCGTGGAAATGGCGATAATTGTCGGTTCCAACGCCCGAAAGGTACACGTTGACGTGTGGCTTATTGCTCACGCGGAACGACGTCAGCAGCACCACGGCGATAAACGCCACGATAACCACCATCAGATACATGGCGTCCTTGCCAATAACGTGCGGCACGCGGCCAAACACCATGGCCAAGTAAGGCGACACCAGGCCGCTCGAGATAACCGGGAACGCCACGCAGCACAGAATCAGCAGCGCGGCGATGGTGTTGAGCGCCATCCATTCGGTCTTATGGACATTGACCTCAACGTTTTGAGCCGTGGGGTCAACGCCCGAAAGCTTGGCAAGCCACTTGCCCCAGAAGTAAAACGTCGCGGCCGAGCCAAAGGCCAGCACCATGATCATGAGCACGTTGCCGGTCTGGGCAAACGCCACCAGGGCGCCCCACTTGGACACGAGCATGCCAAACGGTGCCACAAACATGCCCATGATGCCCAGCATCATCAGGCGCGTCAGGTGCGGCATGCGGCTGAACATGCCGTCCATGTCCTCGATATTGCGGCTGCCGATATGATGCTCGGCCGTGCCCACGCACAGGAACAGCAGCGACTTTGCCACCGTGTGGAACAGGATTAGGAAGATGGCCGCCCATACGGCCTCGGGCGCGCCGACGCCCAGACAGGCACTGATGAGGCCCAAGTTGGAAATGGTGGAGTACGCGAGCACGCGTTTGGCGTTGCTCTGCGAGATGGCCATGAGGGCAGCGAGCAAAAACGTGATGGCGCCCACACTCGTGACCATAAAGCCAGTCACGGGATAGATGGCATAGAGCGGGCTCAGCTTGACCATCAGGAACACGCCGGCTTTGACCATGGTTGACGAGTGCAGCAGGGCACTCGTGGGCGTGGGGGCAACCATGGCACCGAGCAGCCAGGTATGGAACGGCATCTGCGCGGCCTTGGTAAGGGCGGCGAGCGACAGCAGAATGACCGGCATCACCAGCAGCGCGGATCGCGCGGTTCCAGCGCCGGAAAGCTCGATCATGCCCGAGATGGTCAGCGGCATGCCGTTAACGTGCAGGTACATGAGTCCGGCCAAAAACGCGATGCCGCCCAGCATGTTGAGGATGATCTGGGTAAAGGCGTTCTTGATGGCCTCGGGCATGCGCGTGTAGCCAATCATGAGGAACGAGCACACGGTGGTGATTTCCCAGCCGCAGAACAGCCACTCAAGGTTGTCGCTCGTCACGATGACGAACATGGCCGAGAGGAACAGGAACATAAGCGCCAGGAACTGCGGGCGACGGTCGGGCGCGGTCTGCCCGCGCAGCGCGGCCTCGTGCTCATCGTGCGCTTGGAAGTCCTTCATGTAGCCCAAGGCATACACGCAAATTAGGCTGCCGACGATGCCGACGGCGAGGACCATGATCACACTCATGTAGTCCAGGTAGAGAGGCGTTGCCGTGACGGCCTCGGCCGCGGGCAGCGTCATGGCTGCAAAGGCGAGCGAACCCACCAGCTGGACTATGCCGAGCACCGTGGTGAGCGCGTTCCTATATTTGTACGCGCTGTACAGGATGACGGCGCACAGGATGACATCGATGGCGGAGCTGATGATCGAGAGCACATGCGAGGTGCCAGGGGCGACCTCAAAGCTCTGCGGACCCGTGCCAAAAAACATGACGGCGACTACAACTGTCACCGCCATAATGATGCCGGAGCCTGTGAGCCCCACCGCATCGCGGGCGCGGTCACCGCGCGCGAGCAGCATGCCCAGCGCCGGTACCAGCGGAAACAGGGTAAGGAAATACAGTAGCGTCATACCATCACTCCCCCATGCAAAAACGCTGCAATTGTTTAACGTTATAGCTCAATTGAGGAATAGCGGCGGCAGGTTTTCGGTCAACTGGGGAGTTTTAGGCGTACGGGGTAAGGGCACGCCCGCTTTGGAGCAGAGGGGCGACGCTCCCCTATCGCAGCGACAGGCGCGCGGGCCACTGCACGCAGTTTATTGGCCACTTTGGAGGATGTCCCGACAGGCTCGCGCCGGTCCAAAAAGTTGGCGCGGCAAGAAAAATGCGCCCCTGTGGGCGCACCATCCCGTTTGCTATTCCGCCTTTTTAACGCGCGGCTTGCGACCGCGCGGCTTATCGACCAGTGCGGCCTCACCGCTCTCGCGGTACTGACGGCACCAAGCCTTGACCGAAGACTCGCTGGGAATCTTGTGCTTGATCATGGCCTCGCGAACCGTTAAGCCGTTTTCCAAGCGATCCTTAACCACGGCGAGCTTAACTTCGTACGAATAGGTGTGATGATGCGAACCGGCGTTGAGAACGGCGTCGGCACCGCCCACGGCATACGCGCGGGCCCACTGACGAGCCGTGGCCTGGGGAATGCCAAGCTCCGCGGCGAGGGCGCGATGACCGACCCCCTCTTGGAGGATCTCGACGGCGCGCTGCCTAACCTCAGGCGCATGCGTGCGAGTCCTAGTTGCTTCCGACATACCTGCCACTTCTTAGCCTTAACCGTTTATCTGCTTTCTTACGTGCAAGTTAGATAGTAGCATTTTACTGTTTGCTCAAAGCAGTTAATTAAAATAGACGCGGCGTTATCTGGGCATTTGGCACCAAATTACGACATTTCTTTATCGATTATTTACGCTGGTAGCTGACTCGCAGCTAATCGTCATTCGCTTGTCAACAAAATTGGCATCTCTTTATGTCCTTTGGTATAGAGGATATAGTTATTAACCCCTCCCCCAATAATTTTGAGTGATCTGCAAGGCAGCAGACATCCTCACTCCTCATGATTACCGCGCATTGCCATCCACCGGAGCAAAACAAAAAGGGCGGGACCTGCTGCGCTTGCAGGCCCCGCACCGGTTGACACCCGATGGGGCACAGCCGGGCGAGACGGATCCGTGCTACCGTCCCGCTTGGCCGCGATATTCAACTACAGCTCGTTGGCCGCGTGATACGCCGTGCGGATGGCGCTCGCAATGTCGGCGGTGCGCTCGCCCGAGCAGTCGCCCACGCAGGCCACGGGCACCGTCACGCCATCCAGGTCAAACGCGTTGGCCTTGGAGCCCACGGCCATCACCACGTAATCGCAGGCGATCTTCACCGGCTCCTCGGCGCCGTCCTCGGTGGTGCGAACAGCCTCCACGCCCTCGTCAGCAATGGCGGTCAGGCGGGTCTTAACATGCTGCTCCACGTTGTGCTCTGCAAAGTCGCTCATAATCAGCGGCAGAATGGTCTCGGACTCGCCCGCGGCAATCTTGTCGAGCATCTCCACGATCGCCACCTCGCAGCCGTGCTGCAGCAAGTACTCGGCAGTCTCGGTGCCCACCAGGCCACCGCCAATGACGGCGACGCGGCCCGTAAGCTCCACCTTGCCGGCCAGCACGTCCCAGCTCGAGACGACCTTGTCCGAATCGGCGCCCGGAACGGGAATGACCACGTCGTGTGCGCCCACAGCCACAATCGCGGCGTCGGCGGCGTTGAGGTCCTCAGCGGTAGCGGCATGGTTGAGCTCAACCTTCACACCCAGACCGGGCAGAATCTTCTCGTAATACTCGACCGAGCGCATGATCTCGTCCTTGCGCGGGGGCGCGGCCGCCAGCACAATCTGGCCGCCCAGATGGTCGCTCGCCTCGTAAACGGTCACGTCGTAGCCGCGCTTGGCCGCCACGCGCGCGGCCTCCAGGCCGGCGATGCCGCCGCCCACCACGGCAATCTTCTTGTCGCCCTCGCCCGGCTTAATGGCGATGGTCGCCTCGTTGCCGTTCTCGGCATTGAGCACGCACGAAATGTACTTGCGGTTTTGAATCGCATCGACGCAACCCTTGTTGCAGTTGAGGCACTCGCGGATGGGCTCACCCGTGGCGACCTTCAGTGCAATGTCGGGGTCGCACATGAGCGAGCGGCCGTAGGCGATGATGTCGGCGGCGCCGTCTTCCAGAATCTTCTCGCCGGCCTCGACCGAGACAACACGGCCGACGGTTGCCACCGGCACGGAGACCAGGGCCTTGACGCGCTCGGCCACGGGCAGCGTCCAGTTGTAGGGCATGGCACCCATGGGCGGAATGGTATCGCCCATGTTGCCGGTGTGGTTGGCCTGTGCGACCTGAATCATATCGATGCCCGCGCCCTCGAGCAGCTTGGCAAACTCGCAGGCCTCGTCAGGCTGCAGGCCACCCTTGCCGCGCGGCGTGCCGTCGGGGTTCTCCATGATCACGGGGAGCTTGTACTCCACCATCAGCTGCGGCGCGGCTTCCTTAATGGCAGCGACAACCTCCAGCGCGTAGCGGACGCGGTTCTCGAACGAGCCCCCGTACTCGTCGGTGCGCTGGTTGAGGATGGCCGAGCACAGCGAACCCACCAGGCGGTCGCCGTGGACCTCGATGGCATCGATGCCGGCCTGCTGCGCGCGAGCGGCCGAGGCAGCGATGGCCTCCTTGATCTGGGTGAGCTGCTCTACGCTCGCCTCGTTCACAAAGTGCTGCATGTCGTGATGCAGCTTGGCGTATGCTTGCTTGCGGATCTCGTTGGACTCGGCCATCTTGGCGGCAAAGGTCTCCTCGTCGCCGGCGGCCTTGGCCTCCTGCGCGGCCTTGGCGGCGGCCATGGAGCCCATGACCATGCGGCCGACACCGGGCACGTCGTACTCGGGATGGAACAGCTGCAGCGCGACCTTGGCGCCGTGCTTGTGGACGGCGTCGGCCAGTGCCTTAAACGTGGGGATCTGGGCGTCGGTTGCCAGCTTGGGCGTGGGGCTTGCGGTCATAACGGGAGCGACGTCGCCAATGACGATGTAGCTCACACCGCCACGGGCCAGACGCTCGTAAAAAGCCAGGCTGCGCTCGCCGATGGAACCGTCGCGCTCCTCGTAGCCGGTGGTCAGCGGCGGGAACATAATGCGGTTCTTGAGCTCAAGGGGGCCAACCGTAATGGGCTGGAGCAGCTTGGATGCAGGTGCGGTCATGGACATTCCTCTCTTGTAGGCGCGACGGCGATGATGCCGCGTAGTTGTCTAGAGGATATGGCATGGGGGCATAGCGGCACAACGGAAATCGGCGAATATCAGGTGGCGGCAGGTGGATGGGGATGGGCGGGGCGGCCCGTCGGTTTATCTCAATCTGTAACAGTTACGCGGCAAAACTGGGTCTTACTGTTACAGATCGAGATATTCCCCTCGACCCAACCTCAACAATCTCAATCTGTAACAGCTAGACCCACTTTTGACCCCTACCTGTTACAGATCGAGACAAACCAAACCCACCTGCTAGAAAATCTCAATCTATAACAACAACTCGGCAAAATCCGTCCCTCGTGTTACAGATTTAGACAAACACGACCCAACCCACCGGTATATCTCAACCTGTAACACCTAGCCGCCCAAATCGGGTCTAGATGTTACAGATCGAGATTTTGTTTGAGAGGCCGAGAATTGGACCGAAAACACGGTCCCGCAATAACAAAAAAGCTCGCCGGCTAGGCCGACGAGCTGCAAGTTCTTGGTCGCGGGGGCAGGATTTGAACCTACGACCTCCGGGTTATGAGCCCGTAGTTTCTAAACTTGTTGACACTCTTTGAGACTGTTTGACACCGCTATATAGGCAGGTAGATATACATTTCTTTCAAAAACACCAAATAGCGGTTCTGTTCGATTTCGACCAAAATTCGACCACTGAAATCTTGACTTTCGCCACTGCGTGGCATACGCTCGGAGCAGCGCACCCGAAGCGCCCGCTTCACGGGCCGCACGGGCGTGCTGCTCCGAGCGTATGCCACGCAGCCATGGAGTCACATTCGTATTCATTTGACCAAAGGATCGGCGCATGAGCAGGCCTCTTGTCGTTGGTAAGGGAAGCGCCCTTAAAAGCAAGACGCAGAAAAACGTGTACTATATCAGGCACAACATGGGCAAAGACCCCATTACCGGCAAATATAGGTACTCACCTCGCCGAAAGGTCTACGCCAAGAACAAGTCGGAATTGAGAGCCGAGCTCGAAGCATATAAGGCTGAGCTCAATAGCGGACTCACCATCAAAGACCCCGATAAGACCGTTTGTCAGTACACCAAAGAGTTCCACAAAGATCGCGTGGACGCCGAGACCATCAGCCCGCTTGCCCTTGACCGCGAAGAGCTTGAAGTTAAGGAAATACAGGAGCTTTTCGGCAATTATCCCGTAAAAGACCTGAGGCCCCACATAATAAACGCCGGCTATGCTGAAGCCCGCAAAAGTGGAAGATTCTCCGAATCTGAGCTGCATAAAATCAGTGTAAAACTGAATCAGATTATGAAGGCCGCCATGCTTGACGACCTGATTGTCAAGAACCCCTGCGCCGGCACCGTCATCCCGCGGCCCAAAGGAAAAGAGAGGCAGGCTCTTTCCCTCGATGAAGCCCGGAGGCTTCTCTCCCTCCTCCTTTCACAGGAGATGGACTCTCACAGAATAGGCACCCTCTTGTTGCTCGATACCGGCATGCGCCGCGGAGAGATGCTCGGACTCAGATGGGGCGACGTCCATTTTGGCGACGGCTATGTCCGCATCGACGGACAGTATGCCGCCGACAAGCTGGTCAGAGACCCAAAGAGCTCAACGGGGAAAAGGTCCGTCTCTTTGAGCCCGCTTGCACTCGAGAGGCTCGCCGCCTGGCGCGAGCTTCAGCGCACGCTTCTCGCCGAAGTCGACCTCGAACAGGCTTCCAGCACCCCGATTGTGCACACATTAGTCGATCCCCAAAGAAACACGAGGGCAAAAACTAAAGATGACGAAAAAGGAAAGAGGGGGCCAATCGCCATCGCGCACATGGACCCAAACTGCTTTTCGCGATGGTTCCGCGAATGGTGCTCGGACTATGGCTTTGGGCAGTTCAGAGAAATCACGCACTACATCGAGCGAGACGGAAAGATGTACGCTCGAGGCACAAAGTACTCCGGCCTGACCCCGCATATGCTCAGGCACACGCAGGCGACGTTGCTGATCGGAGAGAACGTCGACATCAAAACCGTCAGCAGCCGCCTCGGGCACAGCACCGTCAAGCTCACGCTAGACACCTATGCACACGCAATTGCCGCCAAGGACCAGGCAGCCGCCAACACGATCGGCAACTTGCTTTCAAATTAAATCAGCTCTTCGCTTTCGATGCGCTTCGCCTCGCGTTCGCCCTCTTCCTACTGTTCCTGGCGTTCTTCGCTCTCGTGCATTCCTCTGAACAGCATCGCGATTTGCCGTTTGCGGTGTCGGCGAACGGCCGGCCGCAGTGCTCGCATATTTTGACGACATCAACCGAATAACTCTTTGCAAGCGCGACCCAAAGGCGCGTAGCAGCATCGGGAACGCAAAGGTCGAAAGAAGAGCCGCGGCCATAATCGATGACGCCATTAGCCATCTGCGTCGGAGTCTGCCGCTTGGGCTCGAGGATTCTCCTCCACCCATAACCCGCGCAGCGCGAGAACCACTCCGTCATGTCCTGCACCAGATGCGAGGCAAGGGATTCCTCGGTCTTGAGAACGCGCTCGGAAGACTCGTCGAGCCCCCTGAGAGTATCACCAGGCACCCTTGCAACAAAAGACGGACCTGGAAAGTCAGCTTCTCCAACTGTCTCCATAAAGGACAATGTATCGTTCTTGCACCACCTGACAAACGAACGCTCGACCATGGCAGTCCCGGGCTCAATCCTTTCATTGATCACCGCCCACTTGCCACCGCGCTCAAGCCCGCCCACGAAGCTATCCCTAAACTCATGATCGCTAGGGATTTGCAGGTTGGTGAGAACCACGTACGCGGTTTTATTTGCCTCAACGTTGCCGAAGCAATACACGCGCCAATAGGGATCCAAAACCCCCAGCGAAGACGGCGAACCCATCTCGACCGATGAAGCCAGGGAAGAGATCTTCATTGCCCCGGCGACCGAAAGCCAGGCGTCAAGCGGTTCGTCGATTTCATAGGGGCCGACTCTCCCCACAAAGCCAAACAAAGGACCGGTTACGCGCGCCGCGGCAGCGAACCTCTCCCGAGGGTCGACGCCGGAGGCCTTGTCACCGGGATGCGGCGCGTCGTCGACGCGACAAGCCGGTGCCGGCACTTCTGACAGGGCGAGCAGCATCGCATCAACGCTTCCGTAATCTTCCAATTTACAAGACGGCAGAACGCCTTCCAGAAGACCGTCAAGGGCCACGGAGCGAATCAGGCCGAAAGCAAGGTCCTTGTCCGCCCCCGGTGCGTCTGTTTCAACGCTTGACGGCCTGTTCGGCATACCGATTGATTCTTCGCGATAAGTGAAGTTCATGTGGTCGCCTGCACTCTCGCCCGCTACGTCCGGAACGAGACGACCGTTCTCGTGAAATTCAAGCCCGTCCTTCGTCTTATAGCCGACCTGAACCTGACCGGTCGCGGGATCAAGCGGCATGATCGGCCAATATCGACGTTCATCTTCAGGCGGCAAAGACGGCTCCCCCTCCTCCACAACATCGATAACCTTTGAGTCCGATTCACCGCCCTTGGCGTCGGTCAACAGCAATTCAATCTTATTTATCAATTTATCGATAAGCATCATCGCAGGTAAACCCCCGTAATAGGTGATGTAATACCTCGATTTATGCCCGCCGACGGCATTGTGTAGTCACGGAGCAGCTCCCGCCCCGTAACACATACACCGAAGGAGGCATACACATGGACGACAACGACACGCCTGGCATCCAGACGGGCCCGCTTCTCACTCGCGACGAGGTCGCTGACAAGCTTCACCTCACCGCCGACACCGCCGGCCAGCTGATTGCCCGCACCGGCAAGGGCATCTACCTCTGTCGCCGCACGTACATCTATGAGCGCGATCTCGACGTCTACCTCAGCGCTCTGCGCGGCAAAGGCGGCGAATAGGATGATTGACTACGACGGCCTGCCCGCCTCGAAGGAGTACTACGGCGCCATCGGCACCGTCATCACGCCCGAGGCGTGGCGGGCGTTGCGCGGGCCCGGCAACCGCGCTCATCGCGTTCCCGAGCACACTCCCAGGCTCATCGCCGAGCGCGCCTCGGCCATCTTCGCGGCAAAGACCGGAAACGCTAAAGAGAAGGAGGCTGCTCGCCTCTCTATCGGCGCATGGATCTGGTACGCGCACGACGATGCCGACGAAGCGGCAGCGGTGGCTACGGCGGCCGCCATGGCCTCCCACGAGCGCGCTGTATTCATCTCGGCATGTGAGCTTGCAACGGCATGGAACGGCGGCGAACTTTACGGCCCCAACTCGAAGGCCCACACCGTCGATCGCTATCGCGATCTGCCCGTGCTCGTCATCGCGGATCTTGGCGCGAGCGGTATGCGCGAGGAGGCACTCGCGCTGATCGAGTTGCTCGGAGATCGTCGGCACCACAAGCGCTCGACATTGTTCGCGTCGACCTTTACCGGCAAGAGCATCGCCAGGGCGCTGGAGGCGGCCGGATCGAACTCCGATCAGGTGCGCAAGCTCATCGAACTGATTAGCGCCGGAGTGCGCGAGGGGAGGAGGTCGTGACCGGCGCGAGGGCGAGGGCTCCGCCTTTCAGCGGCATTCGCCATTGGCAACTTTTCTATACATCCCAACATCTAGGAGGTACTTATGCGGCATCAGACTGTCGTAGTCCAGACGGACAGCGGTCCGGCCCTCGTCTTCGACATCGCTAAGAAGCGCTATGTCTACCATGGCGGCCAGGACACCCCCGTCCTCAACCTCGAGCACACCGAAAACGCCCAGAGCGCCTGGATCCTGCAGTTCAAGCACGCGATTGCGAACGTTCCCCGCACCCTCATGGCGTTTAGCCCCACCGACGAGGCCCCCGACGCGGTGGATTGTCTCGCTGCCATCGACGAGTGCTATGGCATCCCCGACCACGAGCTCGTCAAGATCGCAGCTCGCGCCTATGTCGTCAACGGCACTGGCGCGACGCACGACGCGTTCGTCAAACGCTTCGCAGCTCGACTCGAGAATATTACTCAGGAACTCGGTGTCTTCGGCGCAGTCCCCATTGAACTCGCCGATCGCGCCCCTTGGCCTATCTTCACCGTCGAAGACATCGACGACTAGCCCATCGTACGCCGCCGCCCGAGCGGGCGGCGGCCATCTCACATCGAAAGGAAAACCATGCCCAAGAAAAGTGTCGATAAGAACCACAAGCCCCTCACCCTCAACGGCCACTCCTTCCGCATCCCCTCGGACGCCGAATGCCTGCTCGACGGCTGGAGCACCTTCGGCGTCCAGCCCATCGTTATCGAGCCCGCAGAGAAGATCGAGGGCATCCCCGGCGCCTTCGTCATCGCGTCCCACTCCTCCGTCCCCAATATCCCTTACGTCGCGCCCGCCATCGTCGCGGAAATCGCCAGGCGCTGGTCCGGCATCGACCCCCGCGAGCTCGCCAGGGTCATCGTCGGGGTCGCCCGCAGCGGCGATCGCTCTTACACCCCGGACAGCGTCCTCCGCGGTATCGACTGCATCCTGGACCTCGATACGTTGGGAGTCGTGAACAAGCTTGTCGTCTATCCTCCCCTCCCGGCAGACCAGGCGCCCGAGGGCTATCCCAACGTCCTTCTCGAAGACGAGTAGGCCTCAAGCGGGGCGGATCGACAACGGTCGGTCCGCCCCTGCTTTCGGGCCGACGATCACCGCGCATCGAAGAGAGGATCGAATGACAGCAGCAACAAAGAACGTCAGCGTGAAGCTCGACTCAAAGCTCTACACCGCCCTCAAGACGCGGGCAGAGCTCAACGGTTCCAACATCAGCGACGAGATCCGCTCGCTCCTGCGCTCGGCGCTCGCCACGGAGGGGCTCGACCTCTACGGCAACGAGGTCGCAGATTTCATCCGCGGCGTCGTCGACGCGCGGATGGACGTCGCCGCACTCGACATCGAGCGCAAGCTCGACGCCGCCGAGGACCGCATCGCCGCGGTCCTCTCGCGGCCCATGACCGCCGCCATCATGGCCGGCCTCATGTCGGCCGACGTCCTCAAGGCCTCCTACGCCTCGCTCGACGAGGTCCCCGTCGCGGACATCTGGAAGAACTACCTCGCGCAGGCCGGCGAGCTCAGCCGCGCCGGGCTCGGCCGAATCGACGAGGTGAAGCTCCACGCGCGCGAGCGCGCCGATGGCTAGCCCGCCCGTCATCGTCAACCACTCCGTCGTCCGCGCGGGGGCGTCAGCGAGGGCGTCCGCCGCGGGCCTGGCGGCATACGCCGGCACCCGCCGCGGCGTCGTCATCGAGATCAGCGAGGCGGACGGCAGGAGGCTCGGCGTGGACGGCCTGGCCGCCTACGCCGCGAACAGGACCGGCTCGACCGGCGGCCTCTGGGGCGCGGACGGCCCGGTCCCCGTGGCGGAGGCCAGGCGCGCCATCGCCCAAAACGGCGGCGCAGTGCTCACCACCGTCGTCACGGTCCCGAACGACATCGCCCCAGGCGCCGGCCTCGATCGCCTGGACGCCTGGCAGGCGCTGGTGCGGTCCGAGTGGCCGAGGCTCTTCTCCGAGATGACCGGCGTGCCCGAGAGCCGCGTGGAGTTCTACGCGGCGATGCACATCAACGGCACGAGCCACCACGTCCACATCCTCACGATCGACCGCGAGGGCGACTGGGACTCCCTGCTGCCAAAGGGGAAGATGGAGGCGGCCAGACTCGAGATCTCCTCGAAGGCCATGGCACCGCTGCTGCGGGAAGCGTACATCGAGCGCGACCTCGCGAGGAAGGCGGCCCTGGAAGCAGTTGCGCGAATCGACCGCGGAAAGCTCGACATCGGCCTGCCGCCGAACGGAAGGATCGAGGCCGCCCACCTCAGGCGTTTCCACCCGGAGGCCTCCGCCGCGTTGAGGGAGGCCCTCGGCCGGGCGGCGTCCGACTCCCCCGCACTCGCCGGCGCACTGGAGCGCCACAGGAAAGCGGTCGAGAGGTGCGCCGGCCTCAAGTGCCTGACCGGTGAGGCGCGGGATGTCTACGTCCGCAAGGCAGCCGCCGACCTCGGCCTCCGGTGCGAGAACGCGGCGCTGCGGGTCATAGTCCCAGACAGAACGCCGGCTCGCGAGGAGGTGCCGACACGACGCGCCGCGCCCCAAACCGGCCCCGCGACGGAGAGGCGGCGGGAAGCCGGACTCACCACCGAGGCCCGGGCCTGCATCCCGAAGACGCGCCTCGAAAAGCTCGCGCGAAAGGCCGCGCGCGGCCGGACCCTCGAGCCGGCAGACCTCAGGGGGTGTCCCACGGCAGACCGGGCCTTCAGGCATGCGCCGTCGCCCGGTCCGGCCCTCGGGCGCGCCGCCGCGATGGCGACCCTGGTCGCCAGGGAAGCCACACGGGACGCCAGAGGACGCGACATGGGGGACGAGGCCGGCGAGAGGGCGCTGCGGCTCATCGCCGCGACCCTGAGGATCCTCGCCTCCGGCGGCACCGGGCCGTCGAGCGTCCCCGCGCTGAAGATAGCGAACAGGATAGAGAGGACGATCACGAGATGAAACCGAAATCCTTCAACCGCGACATGAAGAGGGAGCTCGCCGGCACGCTCGCGGCCCACGGCGTCGCCGCCGTCATAGCCTGCGCCGCGGCCGCCGGTGCCTGGGACTACGCCAGGTGGTGGACTCTATCCCTCATCTCGGGCCTCTCCGTCCTGCTGCGGCTGCCCACGGCCGACCCGGGCCCCGAGCCCACCTACGTCTTCCGCGGCCCCCTCGAGGCGGCCGCCGACGCGGCGGCGTCGGGCCAGGCGGGCGAGCTGCTCGCGGCGCTCGCCCTCGTCGCGGCCTCCGTCCTCGCGCTCGGATTCGTTTCTTGGGGCCGTTCATGGGCGAGGCTCCACGACGGGACGTTCGCCGGCGACCGCGCGCCCACGCGCACGCACGGGGACGCCTGGCTCGAGTCGAGGCCCTCCAGGGTCGCGAGGCGCTGCCCTCCTTGGGACGGGAAGGCCGCCGCGGAGGGGCTCGTGGCGGCCGGCTGCATCGGCGGCGGGATCGCGATGGTCCCCGCCGTCCACTGCCTCATAAGGGCGGGCAGTGGAGCCGGCAAAAGCAGACGCGCGCTGGCGCCATCAATTGCGGCGGCGATCGACCGCAACGCCCACGGGATCCCGACGTCCGTCATCGTCCACGACCCGAAGTCCGAGATCCGCGCATGGACCGAGTCGCTCGCCAGGAGGACCGGGATGGAGGTCGTCGCCATCCGGCTCGACGAGCCCGTCAAGTCGGCGAGGTTCAACCCCCTCGACCGCGCCATCGCGGCACTCGGGACCGAGGGCACCGCCGGCGCCGTGGCCGAGCTCCGCGAGCTGTCGTCCGCCATCGTGCCCGACGCCTTCTCCTCAGGCCAGAGGTTCTTCACGGACGCCAGCCGCAACCTGCTGACCGGCCTCTGCCTGCTCGCGATTACGGACGATCGAATCCCCGACGGCGCGCGGAACCTCTCGACCGTGCTCGCGCTCCTGGAGCCCCGTGACGGGAAGAGCGCCGTGAAGTCGCTGGAGGAGCTCGCCGCGGACCTGCCGGCGGGAAACCCGGCGCGTCAGTTCCTCCTCGTCGCCTCGTCGAACGGTGGCGGAGGGGAGGCCCTCGTCTCCACCGCGCGCAACTACCTCATGTCCTTCTGCGACGACGACGTCAGCCGCATGCTCTGGGGCGGCGAGGTCGACCTCGCATCGGTCGGGCGCAAGCCGACCATCCTCTACATCGCCAGCGCGACGGACCGCGGCGACCGCGGCGCGCTCGTCTCGTGCATCTTCTCGCAGGCGCTGTCGGCGCTGCGCGAGACCGCGCGCCTGTCCGGCGGCAGGCTGCCGGCGGAAACCCTGCTCGCCATCGACGAGGGGTCCGGGATCCCCAAGATCCCCCGCCTCCTCGGCGACCTCGCCGAGGTCCGGAGCATCGGACTGCACGTCGTCTTCGTGCTCCAGAACACCCATCTGCTCGAGGCGCGGTGCGGCTACTCCAGGGCCGAGTCGGACGCGCTGCTGGCGCTGCTCGGCACCCAGGTCGTCCTCTCGGTTGAGTCCGTCGGCGAGGCGGAGGAGATCAGCAAGCGCCTCGGCGACTACAGCGTGAGGACGACCGGGGAGAGCTCCACCAAGGGGACGCAGAGCTCCTCGTCCGGCAAGTCGTTCTCCGTGGCGCGCCGCCCGCTGATCACCCCGTCGGAGCTCATGGCCTGGAGCGCGCGCGAGAATGGCGCGCTCGTGATCGACGCGGGGGGACCGATGGCGCTCGCCAGCCGCGACATCACCGAGACGTTCCTGGGGCCGCTGCTGGGCCTGACGTCGCCGGAGGCCGAGGGCGCGCTGCTCGCGCGGGCGCTCGAGGGGGAGACCCGCAACACCTCCCCGGCACCGGTATGGCGCATCCCGGAGAAGCCGAAAAAGCCCAAGGGGTCGCCGCCCGGCGGCAGGAAGCGCAAGGTGTCCGCCGCGCCCGACGGGTTCTGATGCGTCATACGGCCCTGCCTGCAAAAACTGCCCGCCGTCATACGGCACGCGAGGCGCGTATGACGGCGGGCCGTGACCGCCTTCCGGGTTAACCGGCCACGCTACCAGCGGCAACGAACTCGGCACGCCGAGTTGCGCCGTAAAATCCCGGGCGCCCGTAGTGCGCCCTTATCCTGCTCATGATGGCGCACCTCGACCCAAAGGCCCTCCAACACATCGTCGAACCCGAAATCGAGCTCCGCCTGGACGCTCTCGCCGAACGCATCGCCCCGGGCGAGCTCCGGCACCTTCGTCACACGGCCGTCCAGCCACTCAATCTCTGTCATCGCGCGCATGGTGCAAGCCCCTTCCGACACGGGATTGTCAGCTCAACCCAACCCTTACCCATACGGACGAACATAACTCGCCAGGGGAAGCCCCTGAAGGCCGTGCGCCACAACATGAGGCCGAATCCGCCCCCGGCTGGACAGGCCAACAACGAAGGAGCACACGGAACCGGCGCGGCGTTACAACCGTCCCGGCAAGCGTGTCACTTGGCCAAGTCATGATGCCGACAAACCCGGAAATGCTCCAACGGAGCGCCGAACGAGCGTAACAATATAAAGCCGTGCAACACGCGTTGGACGACCAGAACATCCCAAACAAAGGCCTGTCGGTCCCACCTTCAAGCCCAATAGCAAAATGTGCATCAGCGGATTTGCAGCGATACAAGTCTCAACCGCCACCGTCACACCGCAGCGCGCCTAGTCCCACTCATCCTACTGCAAATGTCCCAGAACGAGAAAACGACCAGCTTAACATGCCAACCTTTATATCCGCACGCGCGTAATTCAACTCATAAGGACCGGCTATCCCTTACCTGTGACACAATCTCAAACGCACAGAACAGAATCATCAGTCCAATCATCGCATA
>CAJMAZ010000004.1:0-63159 GCA_905211535.1 uncultured Collinsella sp.
AGCTCACGGGCTCCGTCGCCGTCATGACCGCTATGAGCGATGCTGCCAAGATGGGCGTCATGGTCAAGGGTGCGAAGTACTTTGAGTCGTTTGCCAAGGCTGACACCATCGTGTTTGATAAGACCGGCACGCTTACCGAGGCGCAGCCGCGCCTAGCTTGCGTGCTCACCACCGATGGCTGGAGCAAGGACGAGGTCCTGCGCTTTGCCGCCTGCTTAGAGGAGCATTTCCCGCATCCGGTGGCGCGTGCCGTGGTCAACGCCGCCCGCGAGCGCGGGCTCGAGCATCGTGAACGCCATGCCGCGGTCGAGTACATCGTGGCGCACGGCATCGCTTCGTCCATTGAAGGGCGACGCGCGATTATCGGCTCGGCGCACTTTGTGTTTGAGGATGAGGGCGCGCAGCTCGAGTTCGACATTAAGGAGCGCATTGAGTCCCAGATGCAGGGCCTGTCGCCGCTGTATCTGGCGGTCGACGGTACCGTTGTGGGCGTGCTCGGTATCGAGGACCCGCTTAAGCCCGGGGTCCGCGAGGCCATCGCCGACTTGCACGCGTTGGGCGTTGAGCACGTGGTCATGCTCACGGGCGACTCGGAGCGCACGGCCGAGCGCATTGCTCGCGAGGCAGGTGTCGACGAGTTTAAGGCCGAGCTGCTGCCTGAGGACAAATACGCCTACGTGGAGCGGATCAAGCGCGAGGGGCGCCACGTTGCCATGGTCGGCGACGGCGTCAACGATTCGCCGGCGCTCGGTTTGGCCGACGTGGGGCTGGCAATGGGTGGCGGAAGCGACATCGCCAAAGAGGTCGCCGACATCATCCTTACCGACACGGATCTTGCTGCCATTGTTCGGTTGCGTCGGATGAGCCAGGGTCTTATCGATCGTTTAACCAGTTCGTATTCAAAGGTGATGCTCACCAATTCAGCGCTTTTGGCTCTCGGCATCACGGGGGTCATCACTCCTCAGGCTTCGTCGTTTTTGCATAACAGCTCGACGATTGCCTACAGCCTTAACAATGCGAAGGCCTATTTGCCGCCGGTCTCGTAGTTGCATGAACTTGGACAACAGCGGGTCATCGACATTTCGTAAAAAGTGCGCGCCGCCACGTTTGTGACGGCGCGTTCTTGTTTGATTCGCTACTCTTTCCTCGCCACCAGATGCGCGCGGAAGCCCTTTTGGGCTTCGAGTTTGAGAACGGTGAGCCCGGCTCCCTCGGCGAGCGCACGAAGTTCGGATACCTTGGAAATCCGAACGTCGCCGTGTCCCATGAGGCGGGCCAGGGGAAGCTCGATGTTATTCATAAGCCATACCACGAAGTCGTTCGACGTGTAGTCACGGAGAATCAGGCGTCCGCCGGGGCGAAGGACGCGCGCTGCCTCTGAGAAGAACTTCTCCGGGTGCGGATAGTGGTGGAAGCTGTTGGAGCAGAGTACGGCGCCGAAGCTCTGAGACTCAAACGGCAGGGCTTCGGCGTCTCCGACGACGAAGCAGACGTTTTCGAGCCGCTTGGCGCAAGCCGCCTCGATCATCCTGGGCGTGAGGTCGAGCCCTGTCAGGTGCTTCTCGGGATATTCCCCATGAAGCAGCTCTAGGACGGCTCCGGTTCCGCAGCCCACGTCGAGCACGTCCTCAAACGACTCGCTTCGCAGTTCCTCGAGCATCTGCGGATAGTCATCCTTGCAAATCTCGTAGATTCCGGCGTGGCCAGACTCATAGATCTGCGCCGCCTCGGTGAACTCCTCGATGGACAGCTGTTTGAGCTGCTCTGCTGTTTTGGCCACGGCCTTCTCCTATTCCTGGACTTTCAGTGCCTCGGCGAGGCTGACGCGCTTGATGGAGCGTGTGTGCAAAAGCGCTACGACGAGATAGGTGGCGAATCCAATGCCCACGCATGCCGCCATGGACCAGCACGGTACGTAGATCTCGATGTTCCCGTTGTAAGAGATCAGCATCGCGCGGAAGATCGCGGTGAGCGAGCCGATGATTACGGGCAGGCTCAGTACGAGCGATGCGGCGACACACAGTGTGATCGAGCGGATGTAGAGGCGCGAGATTTCGCCATCGCGATAGCCAAAGACCTTCATGTAGCTGATGGAACGGGCACTGCGGTCGAGCACGGCTTTGGTCAACAGGTACATGAACAGCAAGAAGATGAACACGGCAAGCCCCACCATCAAGCCGATCAGGTCGCTCATCATGCCGATAAACTGATCGCCTACGGCGCGCATGTCGTCGGGTGTGGTGTCGCTGGCAAAGTAGCGCGCGTCGAGGTCGAGCTTCTCGTCGCTTGCGTAGCCATTGAAGTATGAGGCGTCGTTGCCAAAGAGCCCGTTAAAATCGTCGAGGCTCATGTAGACGTTCATATCAGACTTTGAGCCCCATGCGGAGCCATTGCCCGTGTATTCGAGAGAGTAGTTCTTGTCCTCATATTTGTCGTAGAAATCGACCTGCTCGCCCTCTTTCCAGCCGAACTTGTCAAGCAACCCGCGTCCAAAGACGGTCTGCCCCTCTCCAACGTTCAGGTCTTTCCAATAGCGCGAGCTGGGCGAGATGCCGTAGATCGCTACGGTCTCCTCGCCGTTTCCTTCGCCTCGATCGTATTGAAGCTGGTAGACGGCGTATTTTTCGGCTTGGGCAGTCTTATTCGCGCCGTTGTCGGTCGTATTGACAGGGTGGATATCGTCATTGTCGGTGTCGATTTTGGAGGCATCGTCAATAAGGTCGATTACTTCGTCGCGATCGCAGTCGAGGGCATCTGCGATGTCGTCGAGGCGGGCGTAGAGCGCGTCTTTCTTGTCCTGGACTTCTGCTAGAGCATTTTGCGCCGCGCTCAGACTTGCGGCGGAGGGCGAAGCGGTCGCGGCGTCTGCTGCGGCTTGTGCCTCATCCGTCGCATCGTTGAGCTCGTCTTCTGCATTTTCGGCGGCGGTAAGGAGCGCGCCGTCGGTTGATTGCAGGCGCTCGAGCGCTGCCCATTGTTTGCGTTCCTTGGTGCTGCCTTCAAGCTCGAGCGGGGCTTTAAGTGTGTACTGGTGCTTCGCCACAAGGCTTGTCTCGAGGTTGTCGGCATAGTGCGTCATTGTGGGAAGAATCGCCAGGCCGAAGAGCAAAAGCAGCGAGGCGAAAGCGATGCCCACGAAGAGCGTGGCGAAGTTGCCGAGGTTGCGCAGGAAGACGCGGAGGCGGAAGCGCGCGACGAAGCCCATGTACTCGGGCAGCCGCAGGCCTCGCTTGGTGCCGGACTTGCCGCTGGCTTCGTGACGCAAAAACTGCAGGGGTGTTTTGCCCATCTTGCGAAGAAGCCCTGCGAGTGTGATGAGGACGAGCGCTGCGGCGGGCACTATGGCGCACTTGATGAAGATCTCCCAGCTCCAGTACACGCGGAAGGGTGGCAGGCTGTAGGAGCCGTAGTAGAGGTTGCGCATGGGCTCGGTGAAGAACGCGACGCCGAGGGTGCACCCCAGTCCAGCTGCGAGGATGCCTACGATGGCGGGAAGCGCGAGGTAATGGAGGATGATCTCGCGCTTGCGGTAGCCGCTGGCAAGCAGTGTTCCGATGACGGCGCTCTCTTCTTCGATCGTGGCGTCGGTAAGCACGACGAAGACAAAGGCCATAATCACGATGATGATGTCGAGCAGCGTCGTCCACATGGCGGAGTCGCCGTCTACGTCGTCGCGCGCGTACCCGATGCCCTGGTTGGAGTCGGCGTCGATGAGGTCGTCCACGCGCGCATCCGCGCCCGTTAAGGCCTCGACCATGTCCTTCTCGGCATCGGTGCGCTCGGCGACGGAGAGGTCGCGGTCATTGAAAGTGAACGAGTAAGTGTATGCGGGCGCACCGCCGGCGTCTTCGAGCGCGGCAAAGCCGGCGTCTGCGACCTCGGCCACGCCAAAGGTAATGGTGTTTACCGTGAAGTCGGAGTTGTTGGGAAAGAGCGCTTGGCTGTCGGGCAGGGTCATGATGCCGCAGATGGTGTAGGCGCGCCCGCAAAGCTCAACCTTGTCGCCCACGGCGAGGCCGTTGTTCGTGGCGAACACGCGGTCGACGGCGACCTCATTGTCTGCCTGCGGCTTCGTGCCCTCGCAGTAGGACGCGATGTCGACCTCGATTCGGTGCGCGTAGGTGCGCAGCGTGCGCTTGGTGCCGTCGTCGCCGGTGGGCTTCTTTATGGCTGCGTCTATGGAGAAGTTCTTGTGGAACGTGACGCCGCCGACGCCTTCGGTCGCGCCCTCGGCAGCCTCGAGCTGGGTGTCGGTCGCCTCGAAGGAAGTCGTCACGCGGCCGTCTTCAATCGTGTACTCGTTGCGCATGCCGTCGATGATGCAGCCGATGGAGTGAGCGGCGAGCAAGAAGCCCGATGTGAGGGCGATGCTGCCGCACATGAGCAGGAAGATGCCCAGATATTTACCGATGTTGTGGCGCAGCTCGCGGGGGAGCCGCCTGGCAAGAGGAGTCATGGGTCGCCTACCAATCGAGCTCGGCGGCGGATACGGGAGAGTCATTGACCTCGTCTTCGGCCAGATGCCCGTCACGCAAGCGCAGCACGCGATCGGCCATGCGGGCGATGGCGGCATTGTGCGTCACGATCACGATGGTGCAGCCGTACTTGCGGTTCACGCGTTCCATGAGCTCGAGGACTTCTTTCGAGGTCTTGTAGTCGAGGGCTCCCGTGGGCTCGTCGCATAGGATAAGGCCGGGGTTCTTTACAAGCGCACGGCCGATGGCGCAGCGCTGCTGCTGGCCACCGGAGACCTGGCGCGGAAACTTGTTGCGGTGCTCCCAAAGGCCGAGCGAGCGCAGAAGGTCTTCCATGGGCAGGGGGTTTGCCGAGAGGTGTGCTGTGACCTCGATGTTCTCTTTGATGGTGAGATCGGGCACAAGGTTGTAAAACTGAAAGACAAAGCCGAGCTCGCGGCGGCGGTACTCGCCGAGGTCCTTGCTCGAAAGTGAGGTGAGCTCGCAATCTCCGACTGAGATCGTGCCGCCGTCGGCGTCTTCGAGGCCGCCGATGAGATTGAGAAAGGTCGACTTGCCCGAGCCCGAGGGGCCGAGCATGACGCAAACCTCGCCTCGGTTTACGGTGGTGGTGATGCCGCTGAGTACCTGGATGCGGGCCTCGCCGTCGCCGTAGTGTTTTTTGAGGTCGTTAACCACCAGGTAGGGGGTGTTGCCCTTCATGGGACGCTCCAATCGTTGCGCGCAAGGCTAACGGAGCGGTCGATGGTGAGGGCAGAGTTAGCCTAGGTTGAGTTTAATTAGGCTAACAATAGCATAGGGGCAAGCTATCAGTTTGGGAAAGGGCATTTGTTACAAAAGCCCGTTGGAACGTGCCGAGGCGTGTTCCAACGGGCTCGCACCCGGGCGGGCGGGTTGCCTTAATTTGACGGAGAGGAAACCTTGTTCGTGTCGTGTGTCGCAAGGAGGCTCCTGTGGTCACGCCGGCCGATAACGTCAAGACGCTGTGTTGCCTCAACGCCGTGAAGCAGGCTGCCGAGACTGGCCAGCTCGTGGAGCTTGCATAGTCTGACTAACAGCTGAATAGAGTTTAATTGGGAGTCTCTTGTCGTTCCAGGCGAGGGACTTCTTTTTGGCGTGCGGACAGCGCGGACCGGGCCGCGACGGGCCCGGTCCGTCGGCCTTCCCGTCTCGATATTGTGCTTGCATTAAGGTTGCCACGCATGAAAAACCCTCCATTTCCCGAGTCCAAGAAATGGAGGGCAGTCCAAGATGCATCAAAGGAGGCTGCTGAGTATATATCAAGAGCAACCGGCCGGTTTTGCGGCGCTACTTTATACCAGAGCGGCTGCAGCTTCTATGGCGTTTGCCTCGGCAAGCATGCTCATCGCGGCGTTGCCATCGCCTTCGAGGGCCGCGAGGCCGCGGTAGAGCCAAGCGTTGATGGTTTGATGCGTGGCCTCTTTAGCCTGAAGCTGACACGCTATATCCGCGAGACGGGCGAGCAGCTCCTTTTTCGAGCTGGAGAACTCCTTGACGTTGGCGACGGAGTGTACGGGCACGCCGCGTTTTTCACTTACGTGATCGATGAGCCCGCAGACCGACTCGGTCTTCTTGCTAAGCTCTTCATCGGAGAGTCTGGCCTGGAGCGAGGCGAGGCCGTCGATGACGACGGTCGCAGGATGCCCACAGGGGACAAAGCCATCAATCTCATCCATGGCTTGGTAAATCGTTCCACCAAGGCCGACAAGCGCTCCTGCAAGTTATGCGTTTTCGTTCTTCATCGTTGGTATCCAATCTAGGGGATTAGGGCCTAAACGGTTGTTTGATAGAGTAGCTATTCTTCGCATGGGAACAAACTTGTTCATATTTTTGTCAACAAGTTCTCGCAGGCTCTTCACGAAATATCGCTGTTATATTCAAATTTGTTAAGAACGCGCTGGTCCAGAGGCTGGGCGGGCGCATGTGTGACCTGGCGTGCGATTGAGGCGGCGTGCAATCGAGACAGAGTGCAGTCGAGACAGAGTGCATTCTGACCAACGTGCGTTCATGCCGGTGTGTGTTCGAACCGGTGTGCGTTCGAACCGGTGGCTCACAGCAGAAAATGATTGGCGGTAAATCGAACATTTTGCGATGAGTGGCGGTAAGTAGTGCATTTATGTGCGAAATCTTGCTCCGAGACGTTTTAAAAACCGCCACTCGTCTTGCGGTGCTGTCGGGACGAGTGGCGGAAATACGTGCACAATCTCGCTCAATCGCTTTCGCTGCCATCTGGGTTCGAAGAGCTGCCATGCTTCTGCAGTTTGCCGATTGATGTAGGCCCGCCCGCCATCCTCATCGTCAGAGCTGCCACGCATTTGCAGCTCAGATACGAACGGGCGATAGCGCCGCTGGTTGGCGCGCCGGGGCCGGTCGGCGCTGCCGGCGCTATCCGATAAACGAGCGGATTGCCTCGAGTTGTCGTTGCGCTGCCTGCCTGCCCTGGATATACAGGTCGAGGAGCTTGGACGCATCGCGTTCAACGTGCTTGACGGTGACGGGCTTTGCGGGCGCGATGACGAGTGCACGGCCCTGGCGCTCGTACTCCCAGACGTGTTCGCGCTGCTCGTTGTAGCGATCGTGGCGCGTGGCGATGGCGTCGAGGAGATAGGGGTACTCGGCATAGCGGGCATTTGCTGCCGGCATGAACTCGTAAGAGCCCTTTTTGTAGTTACGATCCTGGGTGAGGATTACGATTGCGCGGTCGAAGCCGGCATCTTCCAGCACATGCTCCACAGGCACGGAGTCGGCGATTCCGCCATCAAGGTAGAGATGCCCGTTGAGCTCGACGACAGGGGTGACAAGCGGCAACGACGTGCTGGCGCGTACGGCGTCCAGGTCGAGGGTCGAATCCTTGACGGGGAGATAGTCGGCGGTGCCAAAAACAACATCGGTGACGGTGACGTAGAGCTCGAGGGGGTTGGCCTTAAACGCCTCGTTATCAAAGGGGTCGATGTGATCCTGGATATCGTTGAATAAGAAGTCGTAGCCCACCATGCTTCCGCTTTCGGCAAAAGACTTGGTGCCTACGTAACGCGAGTCGCCGCAAAAGGCGAGGTTCAAGCGATTGCAGCGGCCGATTTGCTTGGATTTGAAGTTGACGCCGTTAAGAGCACCGGCGGATACGCCATAGCAGGCATCGACTGTGATGCCCTTCTCCAAGAAGACGTCGAGTACGCCGGCTGTAAACTGCCCGCGGAAGCTGCCGCCTTCAAGTACCAAAGCGGTCTTTCCCGCGTTGTTTGCTTTTTCGCTCATCGTGGCCCCTTTCGAAGTCTGTATCGGGCAAGGTGTGTTCCTGGGACTTCTTCTACCACAATGGGACGTTCTCAAACCAACTTGGGTAAATCTCAGAGCAATCTATTCGACAAATCGCTTTGATTGCCCTGGGCGATAAGGCCCAGCGAAGATCTAAATGCTCGAATAATAGGTATAGAGATTGCCGTTATAGCAAGTGAGTGTGTATCCAAACGGCACAAGTTTTCCCTCGCGTCTGGTAAGGGTGCTGTGCGAGGCGCAAAGCAGGGCGATGTCGTTTGCCTCAAGGAGTTCTTGCTGTTCTGCGGTGGGCAGCTTTGCCGTATAGGATGTTCCCTGATACTCTCGCTCGATTCCTTGCGAATCGAGGAAGGCGTAAAACGACTGTTCCAGGCATTTGACGTCGATTGCGGGGACGATTTTGGTGGATATGTAGTTGTAGCTGATGGCGATGGGCTTACCGTTGCCGGTGCGAAGGCGTATGAAGTAGTGCAGCAGCTCGTCATCGGAGAGCTCGAGGCGCTGAGCAATCTCGGGCTTATCGCGCGCGCGGATAACCTCATACGAGATAAGCTTCGAGCCGGCTACAAGGCCGATTGCCTTCATGTCTTCGGTGAAGCTGCGGGCGCTGTCGGTGGGCTTGGAAACGCGCGTGGCGCAGACGTATGTCCCCTTGCCCGGCTTGCGCTCGATAAAGCCGTCGTTGCTCAGGTTGTTGAGGGCCTTATTGATCGTCATGCGCGAAAAGCCAAACCGGTCGACAAGTTCCTCCTCGGTCATGATGCGCGTTCCAACGGGATACGTGCCGTTGATAATGCGATCTTTAATGAATGACTCGACTTGTCTATATTTTGCTACCTGTGACATAGACAGCCTTTCTAGCTGCTTAAATGCAATTTCTCGCGACCATCTTAACGCCGTTCAAGGCTTGCTTGCCTACCGATTAGGTAATCGGTAGGCAACATTGTATATACAAAGAGTTTACTAACGAGCTTTGTATGTATAATTCGAGCTATCTGCTACATATAGAAGGGAGTCCGGATGGTCGAGCTGTTGCGCGTCGATGACAGGTTGCTTCATGGCCAGGTGGCATATGCCTGGTGCAAGAACCTGACGGTCAATCTCATTGTCATTGCAAATGATGAAGTGACAAAGGACCAGGCGGCGAAGAATGCCTTCGCGCTTTCGAAACCTGCTGGTGTCAATTTGGTTATTTCGACAGTTGAGAAAACAATTGCTTTTTTGAATTCCGCAAAGGGCCAGAAGTACTCCGTTCTTGTTTTGGTCAAGAACGTGGCCGATGCCGCGGCGCTCGCAAAGGGCTGCGAGGGCATCGATGCCATCAACGTGGGCGGCATTCGCGAACATGGCGATTCTCGCCGTTACACCAATGCCGTATGCCTGGATGCGGCGGATGAAGAGGCGATCAAGGATCTTGCCGCTGACGGCGTCTTGGTCTATGCACAACAAGTTCCCGCCGATGGTAAGACCGATCTTGCCGCGATGATCAAATAAGGGGAGAAGATGAACATCATCCAGATGGCCCTTTTGGGCCTAATCGCTGTTTTTGGCTGGTGCGAGTACGTTGACGGTATCAATAAGTCCACGAGGCCTATCGTTATGTGTACGCTTGTCGGCCTTGTGCTTGGGGATCTGCCGCAGGGCATCGTCATCGGTGGCACGCTTGAGCTTGCGACGATGGGCATGATGGGAATTGGCATTTCAATTCCCATCAATATCACTATCGCGGGCGTGCTGGGCGCAGGCTTTGCCATTTCGAGCGGGCTTTCGCCCAAAGCCGCAGTGGCGCTTGCCATCCCCATTGGCATTGTCTATCGACTCTTGGAGCACTTGGCAACGACGGGCTATGACCTTGTTGCCGCAAAGATGCTGTTTGATCATCCCGAGCGCAACACTACGCGCCGCGTTACCCAGACGTTTTGGTTGATCTTTGGTCTTTCCTGCGCCTTTATGTTCCTCACCGTGTTCTTGAGCTTGCTTATTGGCGCCGATGCCGTGGCCGGCGTTGCCAACGCTATTCCCGAGAATATCCTCAATGCAATCGGTACGGGAACCAACCTGCTCGCTGCCTTGGGCTTCGCGATGCTGTTCAACCTCACGCGCACGCCCAAGACCATGGCGTTCTTCTTTATCGGATTTGTTTGTGCATCGTATCTCAATATGCCTACGATGGCAGTTGCTATTGTCGGCGCAGCATTTGCCGCTATCGCATACTTCTTTACGGGTAACGAGAGCGCGCCGAAGGAGGCTGCCGAGGAGATTTTCGACGACTTCGATGCGTTGGACGACGAGCCGGAGGAGATTGCCGCCGCCCGCGAGCACCTGCTTGGCAAGCGCGAGCTCAACCAGGTCTTCTTTAAATCGTTTGGCCTGGAGGGACCGTTCATTTACTCCCGCCTGCAGGCTATCGGCTGGTGCCGCTCGATGCTTCCGGTGATCGAGAAGCTCTATACGACCGAGGAAGATCGTTGCGCAGCCGTTAATCGTCACCTGGAGTTCTTCAACTCCAATCCGGAGTTCTCCACTGCCATTATGGGCATTTCCGCCTCTATGGAAGAGCAGAACTCGGTTGATCCCGACTTTGACACCGCGAGCATCAACAGCGTCAAGGCTGGTCTGATGGGTCCTGTCGCGGGCATCGGCGACAGCTTTTGGTGGGGCATCGTCAAGACGGTTGCTTCCGGTATTGGCTGCCAGTTTGCTATGCAGGGCAGCATCTTGGGACCCATCCTGTTCCTTCTTGTTTTCAACATCCCGCATTGGGTGATTCGCTATATCCTCACCTTCAAGGGCTACGAGCTGGGCGGTCGCGTTCTTGAGTCGATGGCCGAGAACAACATCATCGAGAAGATCTCGCTGTGCGCGGGCATCCTGGGCATGATGGTGATCGGTGCCATGACCTGCAGCATGATCAGCGTTACCACACCGCTCGTGTTCAACATGGCCAACGGCGTGACTCTGACCCTTCAAGATACGCTCGACGAGATTTTGCCGAACATGCTTCCGCTGGCTTCCGTGTTTATCGTTGCTACGCTGCTTCGCCGCAAGGTGAAGATCATTCCTCTGCTCTTTGGTCTTTTGGCCTTTGGCATCGTGTTCAACCTGCTGGGAATTATTGCGTAGGAGCGGTTCATGAGAAGTATGTATACCTATATCGAGCAGGCTCCGGCGATTGCTCACGAGATTATCGCGCGCCGCGAAACGCTGGTGGGCCCTCTTGTCGAGCAGTTTTGCGGCATGGCACCCAAGCGCCTGTTGATTGTCGCATCGGGTTCGTCTTACGACATCGCAATGTCGATGAGGCCATTTATGCAGCAGACGCTGGGCATCGAAGTAAGCGTCGAATGGCCCATGAGCTACATCCTGTATAACCATGCTCAAAATGGCGAAACGTTTGTTCTTTGCATGTCGCAGTCGGGTCGCAGCACGAACACCATCGAGGCGGTTCGTCGTGCCCAGGCGTGTGGGCACCACGTTGCCGTGCTGACGTGTAATCCTGACGCCCCGATGCGTGAGTACTGTGAACACGTGTATGCCTACGGTAGCGGTACGGAAGACTACTATGTGGCAAAAGGATTTCCAACCAGCTGCGTCTATCTAGCGCTTTTTGCCATCGAGGCTGCTCGCGCCCTCGATGTGAGGGGTACTGACGATTGTGCGACGCTGCTTTCGGATGTGTCTGCAGTCGTGGAGGATATGCCCGGGGCTTACCGCGCTGCGCGCACATTTGCCGAACAGCATCTGGACGCGTTTGTCGATGCCCGACGCATTATGTGCGTGGGCATTGGGGCCGGATACGGTGTTGCCTTGGAAGGCGCACTCAAGCTCAATGAGATGATCGGTGTCGCGGCAAACGCTTATGAGATGGAGGAGTTTGTACACGGACCGACCTACGAGATTCGCCGTGGGCACGTTGTTGTCCTTGTTGATTTGGGCGGCCCCGGCCACGAGCGCATGATGCAGCTCTATCGCGCTTTGCACGTCCTGACCGACGAGGTCTATGTTATCGATACGGTTGGGGAGGGACTTGCTCAGTCCAACGAGAAGACGTTTGCGTTGAAGCCCCTTATGGGGTGCGAACTCGACGCGCCTCGCGCGGTTATTCCGTTCCAGGTTCTTGCCGAGTCCATCTGCTCCAAGCTCGATCTTTTAAGCTACAACCTCTCCAATTTAGAGTTCGAAAAGCAGATCAAGAACAAAGCCAACTGAGGTTGCCTTGATGTTTGCACTTCTTGATGGGCAGTAGAGAAGTGCAAACATCGACGGCACATGAATAGCATGGCGCTCAACGTGGTAGAATACAGGTCCGCGTTGAGCGCGTGTTCTTTGAAAAGGTCGATGTTGCTGCTGCAATTGTGCTATGCAGCAACGCCATGACCTCTCGATTGAGGGGGTGACTGGTTTCGACACGATAGCCTTGAGAGAGGAAGCAAGCCGAGGTCTCCTCGCCTCGTAAAACAGGGGTACCGTCAAATTGAATTGACAACAACACTTCTTATGAGCCCATGGCTCTCGCTGCTTAATTTATAGCTGGCGCGTCAACCCGGTGATTTCCCCGACACCGGTGCGACGTCATTTTAGGGGAATGCTCCCGCGCACGTAATCGGTATGGCGCGGGCTAAGACCGAACCGGTTGGGATGCTGCGAGCGTGTCGCTGCGCGCAACGCGTCCGAGATTAAATCAGCGACTGAGCTTGGAGATGCCGATCAGGGGGCTTTCGTGGACCGGAGTTCGATTCTCCGCGCCTCCACCAACTGTTCAGTAGGCGAACACATACGCGTGTTCGTCGTTAGGCGGGCGTTCGTATTGCTCGTCAGATAGAAAGAAGCCGCTCCATACGGGGCGGCTTCTTTGCGTTCTAGGCCTGCGGCATGATCTCCTGCTCGCCGTCCTCGTCCATGTACGGCATGAGGAACACGCCGCCCTGCTCGGTGGTAAGCAGCAGGTACTCGCGGTTGTGCTCGTCGCACACGATTTCCTGGCCGATGCCCTCGGGCAGGTCGTATATGGGGCCGTCCGTGCGGGCTTGCCTCACGGTCACGTCTTGCGCTCCCATGGCCTGCGACGCGCAGCTGGCGGCGGCCAGGACGATGAACAGCAGGACGACCGCCGCGAGGATGGGGCCGCACCCGCCGTTGCGCTCCTCGTCTGCGGGGCTCGGGTACGGCATGGCCTATCCCACCTTCACCAGATAGTCGTCGGCCTCTGGCTTGCCCGTGGCCTTGCCAACGGCGATGTAGCGCGTTGCGCCGCTGTAGCCCGTGTATCGGCCCCACACGTAGCCGTCGGCGATCTTGTACCAGTTATCCAGCGTCACGGTCTCGCCGCTGGAATAGTGCGCCACCTCGGTGCCGCCCAGGCCGGGGGCGTCGCGCACGCGCAGGTAGTCCACAGTGCAGCGGTAGGTGCCGCCGAAGTTCTCGGTCGTTTCCTGCTGCGCAGGCTGCGGCTGCGGGACGGCTGCGGGGGCGCTTCCAGCAGTGATGCCGAAGCATTCCAGGTAGATGCGCGCCAGCTCGTCCAGGTTGCCGTTGAACTTCTCGCGGTCGCCGTCGTTGTCGATGAAGCCGTTCTCGCACAGGCGGTAGTTGATGCCGCGCGCGGCGGCTCGGTTCGGGTTCGCGAGGTCGGAACGGCGCACCAGCTTCTCGGAGCGCCCTGGCATGAACGCCGCCAGCTTGTCGGCCAGCGCATTGTCGTACTCGTCAGGCTCAAAGCCCTCCTTGATGATGACGTGCGCGCCGTGGGCCGTGGCGATGCCGCTGGCGTCCATGTGCAGCTCCACCACTGGCGCGTCGGTGCTCAGGCGGTTAAGCCCGCAGTCGGCGTACCAGTTGCGGGACGTATCGCCCAGCTCGACCTCGGAACCGCCCAGTTCCTTGATTCGCTGGCCCAGGGCGCGAACGCGCTCGGCCTCGGTGCAGCCGCCTGCGCAGCAGCCGGGGTCGCCAGCGCCGTGGCCGCAGATGATGAACAGTTTAGCCATTGCCTACTCCTTCCCGCCTACGGTCACGCCCAACAGGGCGTCGAGCCACTTGGATGTGATGCCCACCGACTTGAACAGCGTGTAGGCCGCCTGCACGCCGCCTACCACGGCGAAGGCGCACGTGACCCATGCGCCCGGGTCTGCGGGCACGCCGCCCACGAAGCCGGTCACGACGCCCGCCAGGAGCGAGCAGCCCAGCGCCAGGATGCGCGCGGCCTTGCCGGTCATGGCCTCGGTCTTGATCAGCTGCACCGCGAACGGCACGGCGAAAGACAGCACGATGGCTGCGATTGCTTGCATTTCTGGCATTTCGGATTCCTTTCTATCGAGCCGATTCCTTGTAGAGCAGGTCAACGCGGTCGGCGATGTGGTCGACCTTCGCCGCCATGCCCTGGCTGCGCGCCTGGCTGTTCGCCAGGTCGGCGTGCAGCACCTCGTTGGAGGTCACGACGGACTCCATGAGCGCCTTCATAGCCTCCATCAGCGCGTTGCTGCGCTCCATCTGCGCGGCGATGCGGCCCTCCATCTGGCTGCGCTCGCGGTCGCGCTGCGCCCGCTCGTTCACCTCGTCCTGCTTTCGCTCTTCGCGCTTGAGGTCGATGTTCGCCTTGCGCTCGTTCTGGGCCTTGAACTCTTCGAGGAACTGCTTGCCGAAGTACAGGACCACTAGGACGAGCAGCGCGCCGAAAAGCGACCCGGGGCCGTACGGCGCGAAGATTTCCAGCACGTCGGTCATTCGTTTTCTCACCTCCTCGAATCGCTGCCGCGATTGTCCGCGAGGTGTCGCCGGGCAAAAGAAAAGCGCCCCCGAAGGGGCGCTCGCTACTCCTGCGGCGCTTCCGGCTGGTCGGGCTCCATGGCTTCCAGCTCGTTGATGCGGTCGCGCCACGTCTGGCGCTGCGAGATGATCTCGGCCACCTCCTTGGCAGCTGCGGCGATGGCCGAGAGCAGGTCGGTGATGGACGATGCGGAGAAGATGCGCTCCACCGCCTTCATGACCTTGTAGTCGCTCTGCTCAAGCTGCTGTTTGTAGCCGTTGATCTCCCCGGCGATTTCCTGTTCCGTCATGGGTCGCTCCTTCCGTTGCTAGGGTAGGGGCATGTTCCCATCCGTGTCGCCTCCAGGTTTGGATTGCATTGAGCAACCCCCCCGCGAGATTTCCGAACAGGCTGCGGTACAGCGCGTCCATGGCCAGCACGCTGCGGTGCGCGTCCAAGTGAGCCATGCCGCCGCGCCAGCTCTGGTAGCTATGCTCCACCTGCTCGGGCGTCATGGCTCCATCGGCGACCATGCGGGCCATCTTCTTGAGCTTGCGGCGCTCCCGCGTTATGGAGTCTCGGCACGGCTTCACGACTATGCGGCCCGTCTCCGTGTAGAAGATGCGCTTCTTCAGCCACGTGAACCCGCGCGTGAGCTTCACCACGCGCGTCTTGCGCGGGTTCAGCTCGATGCCCAGCTCGGCGCATTTGCCCTCTATCAGCAGCAGGCACACCTGCAGGTAGTCCTTGGACTCGTGTATCAGGTAGAAGTCGTCCATGTAGCGCCCGTAAGACTCGGGGCGCAGCATCTCGGTCACGTAGTGGTCGATGCGGTTGGGGTGGGCCACGGCGCATATCTGGTTCGGCTCGCTGCCCAGCCCCAGGCCCACATCGCCCTGCGCGTCTATCAGGCGGTGCTCCAAGGCGACCACGCGCGGATCTAGCAGCGCGGAGGCCACCTGGTCTTTGACGGGTTGGTGCGCTATGCGCGCGAAGTAGTCGGAGAAGTCGCCCAGGAGGATGTAGCCCTCGCGGCCGTGCCGCCTCCAGTGGTCGGCCAGGTGGCGCTTGAGCAGCTTCAGGGCGTAGTCGGTGCCGCGCCCCTTTATGTTCGCGGAGTTGGCGGCTATGAGGGTGGGCACGATCGCGGGCACGAGCGCGTTTTGTGCCAGGGACTTCTGTACCACGCGCTCGGGGAAGTGTACGGCGCTGATATGGCGCAGCTTTCCTCGCTCCCACAGGTCGAACCGTATGAAGCCCCGGCATATGTCGCGCCCCTCCAAAAGGTCGCGGCGGGACAGGACGGCGTTGCGCAGGTAGCTTCTCATGTACCTCTGCGTGGACGACTTCCACATGACGCCCCGCGCGGCCTGCTTCGATGCCTTGCACAGGCTGTTGAGGTCGGCCACGGTATCAAGCGTGCACGCCTTGACGCGCTCGGCCTTGGCCTGCGCGCGCTTCTCCTCGCGGCGCTTGCGGCGCGCCGCCCGCCTTTGCTCGGAGTTCACAGGAGGCACCCCGCGCGGCTTGCAATGTGGCTCTGGCAGCCGCTTGAGGTATGGCCATGAAACGCGGCGAAGCCACGGAGCGCCGCGCCATGCAAGCAGCGTCCGGCCACCCTCGCGGGGTGCGTATTTACGGGCGCATGCCCGACGGTCGCGCCTTCCTTCCTCTTCGCGCTCTGCTTTCGGCCCTGGGGCCTACTCGGTCTGGCAATAAGGGAATCCGGGGCGGGGGCGAACCCAGACGTTCGTCGCCGAGTTGTAGTTGGCATTGCCGTTGTTGTTGACATAGCACACGTTGGACGCGGAGCCCGACGCAACGGAACGCAGCCACCAATTGTACCGATAAACAAGGCGCGACCGCCGTCCATTATAGCGAACGCAGGCGCTCTAGCTCGGCCTCGGCCTCGGCTATGCGCTCCTCGGTGGACTTCTTGCCGGTGACGCGCACGTTCTTGCGCGCGCCCTTTAGCAGCTTGATCTCCTCCTCGACCATGGCCGCCAGCCCCTCGAAGCGGTTGGCGTTCACGGGCAGGCCGATATCCATGAGGCACTGCATGTCCAGCATCAGCTGCTCGCAGTCAGCTATGGCCAGCGTCAGGTAGCGTTTCCTCTCCAGCGCGTTGAACGAGGTGTTGGGGTAGAAGCAGTCGGCGCGGTTGACGTTGTACACGATGCTGCGCGCCGTCTCCACGGTCGGCACCGCGTTCAGCAGCCTGTAGGCCTTGGGCACTACTGAGGAGGACGCCATCAGCTTGTTGACCTCCACGCGGATGGCGATGGCCTGTGTGAAGAACTTGTACTCGGACACCTCGCGGTTGCGCTGGTAGACGCCGCTCACGTGCACCTCCTGGGGAAACTGGCGAAAAAACGGCCCGCTTCGCGGGCAGGAGGCGACCGCGCAAGGCGGTCGCCTAGAAGCAGAGTATAGAGCACTCGGCTGGCTAGCCGACGAGGAAGCCGGGGCGGGGGCGAACCCAGACGCCCGTCGCCGAGTCGTAGTTGGCACCGCCGCCGCTGTGGACATAGCACACGCTGGACGCGGAGCCCGACGCAACGGAACGCAGCCACCACGCGCACCGACTTCCGTTGACTCGGTGCGCCGTGTCTCGGAACAGGTCAAACTGGCAGTCGAAGCCCACGCTGTAGCCTTTCGTCCCCCACACGGGGCAGCCGTACACCTCCATCTCCGACAGCGAGAACACCTTGCCGATATCCTGCCAGCTCCACGAGTTGGAGTCGTTGAGCGCGCCGCTGGCGCTGTACCGCTCCTCAAGCAGCACGCGCTGGGTAAGCAGGTACTTGGTCAGCCCCTCGGGCAGGCACGCCTCGAAGGCCGTCTCCCATGCCTTGAGGTTGCTGTTGGGGTAGGGGCATTTCTGGTCGGCGGTGCCCTGGTTCGTGTTGGTCGTATTCCACATCAGGAAGCTGTCGTTGGCAACGCCGGTCACGGTCTTGGCCACGGCGATGGGCGCGGAGGCCACGAAGGCGATGTGGTGGCCTTTGGAGCTGTCGCCGCAGCAGTAGTACGGGTCAAAGTGCGCCAGGAGGAAGCGCACGGACTGCTGGGCCGCCACGCCCGACGCGCTTACCAGCGGCACGTCGATGTAGTCTCCCACGCGCAGGCCCGCGAAGTTGCCGCTGGCGGCTCGCTTGTGCAGCGCGTCGTACACGCTGCCGCTGCCGATCTCTCCCGCCAGGATGGTGGCGATGTTCTGCCCGCCGTACTTGCCGATTTGGCCCTGGCGGTTGTACTCGGCGTTGTTGAGCGCCGTTTGCGCGTTGCTGCGCGCGGTATCGTCGATGACCTCGTAGCCGATGCCGCCCACCGACAGGGTTTTCGCTTGTGCCATTTCGTTGCCTTTCTACTTGAGGTTGAGGGTTGTGCCGGACGCCGTGCAGGTGCTCCCGAACGTGATGGTGCTGCCAGATGCACTGGCCTTGGAGGCGGGGCAGTACACGGTGCCGTCGTCGTAGATGAACGTGTCCGTGGCGTCGGCCAGCTTGCCGTACAGGTCGGCTATCTGCTGCTTCTGCTTGGCCATGTCCGAGCTGCCCGCGCTGCCCTGCGCCACGCTGTTGGCTATCTGCAGGGCGATGTTTGCCGCCGCGTCGGCGTTCGAGGCCGCGCCGTTTGCCGCAGCCGTGGCGGCTTGCGAGGCCGTCTTCAGCTGCGACGCCTCGGTCACGCGGTCGCTTTCCGCCGTGGCTCGCTTCTTCTCGGCCTCTGCGCGCTTGGTTTCGGCGGTCTGGCGTGCCTTCTCGTTCGTGGCGCGCTGGTTTTCCGCGCTCGCGCGGGAGGCCTCGGCCTTCTGCATCTGCGCGTTCAGCGCGCTCACGTCGGCTAGCTGCCCTTCGAGGTTCGCGATGATCGCCTCCACCGCATCGACGTACGGGCCGGATATCTCGCCCGACGCGCTCGCCGAGGGCAGCACGTTCACCAGGACGTTCTCGGTGGTGGCGTCCAGCCCTGCCGCGTTCCGCACGCGCACGTAGCACACCTTGAGCAGCCCGGCCACGCCGAAGACGGCGGGGTCGACCGTCACGGTGGCCACGTTGTCGCTGATGCCAGTGAACTGCTGCTCCACGTAGGTGTGGTCGGGCTTCGCAGCCATGAGGTGCACCTTGCAGCCCGTCAGGGCTGCCTTCTTGTCGCCGTCGTAGATGGCGGCCTTCAGGACCTCGGCGCTGTCGCCCTGGTGCACGGTGATGACGGGCGGCGCTATGTTGGTCTTCTTGAGGTTGAGCGTAAGCTCGTGCGTTGCCATGCCTTATTCCTTTCCTTCGGCCGCAAGTGTCCGCGATATGTCGCCGGGCTGCGCTCTGTGGACCCCGCATATCTCCTCGTCGGTGAGCGCCGAGAAGTCCACGGCGTTGGCCTCGCCGCCTTCCGCGTCCATGACGGCCACGGGGCTGGACACGAGCGTGAAGCCGCCCTTGCCGTCGAACTCGAACACGTCTTCCGATTCCACGATGGCCCGCGCCGTGGCCGGGTCGCTGATGCACTCGAACACCGGAAGCGCCTCGGGCGGCTTCGGCGCGCCGTCGAGCGCCTGCGGCGCTTCGGGCTGCTGCACAAGGTGGTAGAACATTCCGTTTCCCCTCTCGCTGGTCTAGTTTCCCGTGATGCTGCTCATGCCGGTGATGATTCCGTTCACCACGTTGATGGTGCCCCACGTCCAGTTGTTGCCGTTGTTGGTGATGCACCCGATGAACTGCGTGGAGCCCGTGTACCCGTAGGTGCCGCCGCTGCTCGGACTGGTTCCTATGGCGAACTTCGGGGCGAGTATCCTGGCGGTGCCCGACGACCCAATGTCTGCGCGGCTGCTATCCAGGTACACGTAGTTGTTGGAGTTCTCCTGCAGCTTCACGTACGCCGAGCCGCCCGCGTTGCTGTTGCCGCTCCTCATGTACAGCTGCTCGTCGGGATGGCTCATGTAGCCCGCGTAGTAGGGGGTCGTCAGCCACGTCTGGCGGTAGTAGCGGTTGACTGCCAGGAAGCCGTAGCCGCAGGTGGACATGCCCACGCCGTCGGTCGAGCTCGCCGTGGGGCTGTCCTTCGCGTGGACGGCCTCGATGGTGCAGTACTCGGTCGAGCCGTTCACGAACGACGCTCCCGGGTGGTTGTTCGTCGTCGTGCCGGTGGTGATGTAGTTGGTTGACGACGTGCCGACCATGTTGCAGCGGAACATGGAGGTGCTGCCCACCAGCACGGTGCCCGCGATGATGGAGCCGTTCTTGTCGTATATCTGGAAGCCGTTGGTGGCGTTGATATAGACCCTGTTGCCGTTGCTGTCGGTCATGAAGATGGAGCCGTCGCGCAGGTAGAAGGCCCCGCTGTCGAGGTCCCAGTACGAGTTCCCGCCTTTGATGCGGCCCGTGGTCAGCTCGTCGGCGGTCACGCCGTCGCCGGTTATGGCCGTGCGCCACTTCCACGCGCCGCTGGAGTACTTGGAGTTGGCCACGCCGATGATTCCGCCGCCTATCTTGACGCACTTGGTGGCGCTCTCGGGCTTTTTGTCGTACACCAGGATGCCTTGGCCGGGCTCCTCGTACACCCAGCCGCCCGTGGTGTTCACCTCGCTGTTGAGCATGTCAACGATCTTCTTGCGGATATCCGTCGGCAGCTGGTCGAGCTGTTTCTGCAGCCCATCCACCTCGCCCTCGGCGCTCGTCAGCCGTTCGTCCAGCTTGCCCGTGACGCCTTCCAGGTACTCCTTGTTGGCCTCGTCTATCTGCTTGAGCACGCTCTCGCTTTGCTCTATCGACGTGTCGGTGTACAGGCGCAGCACCTCGTCCAGGTCCAGGTTGCCGTCGTCGGAGTACTTCTTCAGCGCCTCCTCCAGCGTGGTGTCCCCGTTGTCGGCGTACTCCTTGAGGGCCTTGTCCAGCTCGTCCCTTATCTGGTCGGTGTAGTCCTGGGCGGCGCCGCCGACCTCCTTGGCGTACGCCTTCTGGCGCTCCTCGGCGGCCGCCAGGCTCTCGCCCCATTTGCCGGTCGATGCCTTGTTCGAGGCGTTCACGGCCTCGGTCACGGTCGCCCGGATGGTCGAGGCGGTGGACTTGGCGGCCGACTTCTGCGCGGCCATCAGCTCGGCGACCGTCTGGTAGTTGCCGAACGTGTAGGTGACCTCGCCGGGGCGCAGCTGGTCCTCCACCACCTTGGTGATGCGCGTGCGCACGCGCAGCGGCGGGTCGTACACCTTGTCCACCACGGTCACCAGGTCGCCCTCGTCCGCGCCCTCGAAGCCCTCGCCGGCGCGCGCAAGCGCCACGGCGTCCGCAGTGTAGGACACGGTGGGCACGCACGACTTCGCCAGCTGCGCCTCGGTGAGCTTCTTCAGCTCGGCGGCGTCCTCGCAGTCGGAGAACTCCACGTCGCCGAACACGTGCGCCTTGCCGCCCTTGCCGTCGGGCCGTCCCCAGCGCGCCAGCGCGTCGGCCGACCCCACCCAGTTCTGCCCGCCGTTCACGTCGCCGAAGGTCAGCTTGCGATCGTAGCCGCCCGTCAGGTTGCCGTCCTCGTCGGCGGTCTGCAGGGACTTGCCGTAGCCGTACAGGGCGGTACACACGTTGCCCTCGTCCACGCTGCGCTTGACGCTCACGAGGTCCTTGGCGTAGGTGAAACGCTTGCCGTTGTCCTCGCCGACCTGCTTGGCCATGCACACGCGGCGTGCGGTCACCTTGGTGCCGCTCACCTGGATTTCGAACGACAGCTCGCCGCCCCAAGTGTCTGCCACGTCGTGGATGGCCGCCCATGCGTTGGTGTGGTAGAAGTTCGTGCCGGCCTGCCCGAGGTCGGCCACGGTTCCGACCTGCCAGCGCGAGGAGGACAGCGCCGAGGCCAGCGCGGCGTAGGCGCTCACGTCGTAGGGGCGCTTGTCCTCCAGGTAGTCGCCCAGGAGCTCGATTTGCGCCGAGGTCGGGCAGTAGTACGTGTAGAGGATGCCCGCGCTTGCGCGCTCCTCTTCCACGCCGTCCACGATGTTCTCGTGCCAGCGGCCCTTGAGGTCGCGCCACACCAGGCGGTCGCCCTTGTCCAGGCGCGCCAGCGTTGTGATGCTCAGGGCGTTCTCGCCGTTGACCTCGCGCGTGTCCTCGCACTCGAACAGCGTCTTGATGGGTCCCTTGTACGCCTCCCAGCGGTCGCATGCCCACAGAATCATCAGCCCACGTACCTTTCCGTCCACTGTACCGTCGCGGTGCCGCTGGACAGCTTGAGGCTGTTGGCCCCCGGCTCCAGCGGGAAGAAGTCGCTCTCGAAGGTCACGGGCGCGGGGCTGCCGTCCACCGTGGCCTGCGGGGCGGCCATGTCGATGACCACCGCGCTCGATGCCGTCACCGCCTTGTCGATCTGCACGAACTCGCCCGTGCCCATGTTCGTCAGCCGCAGCGCCGACGTGCTGCCGCCGGGCCTGACGGTCACGGTGGGGTAGGTGCGGAACGTCCCGCCCACCTGCACGCCCGAGGTGCCCGACACGGTTGCGCGCCCCTCGGCCCCGTAGGCCACGGGGTCGTATGCCGTGAACGTCAGCGTGGCCTCGCCGGTGTGCCACAACGTGTCGAGCGCGCCCGGCGAGGTCAGCACGGCCATGTATCGCAGGCCCAGGTGCCTCTCGTCGTCCAGCCACAGCTCGGCCTCCTTGAGGCACAGCAGGCGCGAGGCCATGAGGCGGCGAAGGGCCGCCATATCGTCGGCGGGGCGTGCCCTCCAGGCCGCCGCCACGTCTATCGTCAGGGGTTTCAGCTCTGCGCGCATGAAGCGCGAGCCGGGCTGCCCGGGCACGTCGCGCGTGGCGATTTCGTATTCGGGCAGCAGCGAGCGGGTCACGAGCCGGGTGTCGAACCACGGCGCGAAGTCGAAGCCGTTGTATATCATGCGAAGCACTCCTGCCGTTTGATTTCCTTGGCTATCTGGCGGGAGATTTTCTCGATGTCGGCTTCCTCCCGCACGGTCGCGTACAGGTTGATTGTCACGTTCGTGTCGCCATGGGCCGCGCCGCCCTTGCCGTCGAGCAGCTTGGCGATGCCCTCGGCCAGCGGGCGCGCGCCGCGCTCGTTGAACGGCACCACGCCCTCGGGGCCCGCCTCGCCGACGCCGATGACGCTGGGGCCGTTGAACACGCCGCCCTTGGCGTACCAGTCGATGCCGAAATGCGGCACGCTCGGCGGGGAGATGCTGAAGCTGCCGGAGATGGACAGGTGCGGCAGCTTCAGGTGGGGCAGCGACCACGAGAAGTTGAAGAACCCCTTGATGGAGTCGATGACGTTGCGCACGGTGTCGCGGGCGTTCTGTATCGGCGTCTCGATGGCGCTCTTGATGGAGTTCCACACGCTCGACACCGTGTCGCGAGCGGCGCTGAAAACGCTGGAGATGGTGTCGCGGATGCCGTTCACGATGCTGGATATGGTGGAGCTGATGCCGCCCCACACGCTCGACGCCGTGCTGCTCACGGCACCCCATATGGAGTCCCACACCGCCTGAATTGCCGACAGCACCGCCGATATGGTGGAGCTGATGGCATTGATGGCCGCGCCTATCGCCGAGCTGATGGCATCCCATATGCTGGAGGCGGTGAAGCTCACCGCGCCCCACACCGTGTCCCACACGCCCTGGATGACCAAAAGGGCTGCGCCTATCACGTCGCTAACGTACTGGATGTATGCGCTCACCGCGCCGTAGATGGCCTCCCATATGGCGCTGGCGGTGCCGCTGATGCCTTCCCACGTCGCGCCCCACCATTCGGAGAGCGCCGTCACCACGTCGGTAATGACCTGGCTCACCGCGTCGATGTAGCTTCCCACCGCGCTGCAGATTGCGTCCCATGCCGCCGTCAGCTGCTCGCCGAAGTTCTCCCAGATGAAGTTCCAGGGTATGAGCAGCGTCTCGATGGCCAGGTTCAGAATCTCGCCCAGCAGCATCACGGCGACCTGCACCACGTTGCAGATGCCGTCCCAGATGGACGAGGCGGTGCCGGCCAGGCCTTGGAAGAACCCGGCTATGGCGTCGATGGCCCCCTGCACCGTGGAGCAGATGCCGTCCCACACGCCGCCCAGCGTCTCGCCGAGCTGCGAGAAGAACTCGCCGACGCTTTGGGCCACGTCGCCCGCCACCTGGGTGGCCACCTCGAACGCGGCGCACACGGCATCCCACACGGCGGTCACCGCGTCGCGGAACTCCTCGCAGTTGTTCCACAGCAGCACCACGGCGGCGATGATGGCCGCTATGGCCGCTACCACGGGGTGCGCGGCTATGAGCCCCAGCGCGCCGGTGCCCAGCTTGCCGACCACCTGGAAGGCCGCTCCGATTTTCGGCACGGTGTCCACGACGGTGCCGACCGTCGACAGCACGGGGCCTATGGCGGCCGCTATCGTGGCGATCGCCAGCACGGCGGTCTGGCCGCCCTCGCCGATGCCGGCGAACCACTCGGAGAACGACTTGACGACACCCGCCACGTTGGTGGCGATGTTGAGCAATGGCTCGCCAAGCGGCTCGATGGAGCCCTGCAGCTCGCGCATGGCCTCCTGCGATTTCACGGCGAAGCTGTCGGAGGCGGCCTCCTGGGCCTGCTGCGCAGCGCCCGCCACGTCGCCGAAACTGTCCTGCACGCCCGCCAGGGACTCGATCATGCCCATGGCATTGTCCTCGCCCAGCGAGGACCACAGGGTGGAGGCCAGCGCGGCCTTGTCGTACTCGTTTGGCATCTGCGTGAGGTCGCCCAGCACCGCCTGCAGCATGTCCTCGGCGGTGGCGCTGCCGTTCTTGAAGTTCTCGAAGACCTCCTGCGTGCCCTCGCTGAACGAGCCGATGGATTCCTCCATGCGGCCGTCGGACAGCGCCGTCAGGAACTCGTTGAGGTAGTCGCCCACCTTGTCCAGGTTGTACGCGCCGTTGGACGTGCCCGCTTCGAGCAGCGAGAAGTACTCGCTGGCGCTCATTCCCGCCTCGCCCCATCGCACGGAGTATTCGCTCAGGTTGTCGCCCAGCTCGTCGGTGTAGTTCAGGCCGCGCTGCATGCCCGCCGTCAGCAGGTCGCTGGCCTCGGTGGCGGACAGCCCGAAGCCCTCCATGAGGGCGTTGGTGCCGCGTATGGACTCGTTCACGTCTGCGCCGAAGGTGTCCGACAGCATGAGTGCGTTGGTGGTGACGGTCTGCAGGTCCTCGTCGGACACGTCGCGAAGGGTGGACTTGCACTGGATCAGCGCATCGTTGACCTCGTCCAGGGACTGGCCCCAGCCACCCTCGTATATGCGCTTGCCTATGCCGCTGAAACGCTCGGCCTCCTCGCCGGACACGCCGAACGCGGCGGCTATGCGGGCGTTGGCCTGCTCGTAGTCGCTGGCCACGCCGAATACGGCCTTGCCGGCGGCCACCACGGGCGCGGTCAGCGTCACCGTGGCGGCCGTGCCGGCCTTCTTGAACGAGGACGACAGCTTCGCGGCCTTCTCGTCGCCCTCGGTTATGTTCTTCCAGGAGATGCCCTGGAGGTCGCGCTCCAGGGCCTTGATGTTCTTGGATACGTCAACGGTGTCGAGCACCGCTTTGATGATGACGTTGCCGTCCATGCTCACCTCGTCGCTCTCTTGAGCGCGGCGAACACATCGCGCATCGCCGCGTCGCTTCCTTCCTCAGAGCCGTGTGAGCTGCGGCCTTTGCCGAGTTCGAACGCCTTGTGGGCGGCGTTCCAGGCCTCGACCTCCTGCCTGTTGTATTTGGTTGGCTTCGGCTTGGTCGCCGGGTTGCGGTAGTGGATGGCCGCGCCGAGCGGCGTGTCCTGCGGGCAGCCGCCCACGAGTGCCACGAACTCGGCAAAGCTGATGCGACCGCGCACCTCGTCCCACTCGATGCCGTAGGCCTGGCGGAAGCTGGTGCGTATGCGCGCCGCGTCCTCCTCCAAGTCCCACAGCGGGGTCTCGTGCGGGCGGTCGCCGGTCAGGTCGAGTCCGCACATGTCCCATACCGCCGCGTCACGCATCCGCACGAACTCGGCGGCGTCGTAGTCGCATGCGCACCACGCGTCCGCCCAGTCCACGAAGAACAGCGCCAGGAACTCGTCCCGGCGCTGGTCGTCGGACTTGCCCTCGTCGGTCAGCACCTCGATGACGCGGATGATCGTGAGCGCGTCGTCGCGCACCAGCACCTCCTCGCCGTTCCACGGGTAGCGCGTGGCGCTCGTGCCGTCGGGCAGCCGCACCCGCTCGGCCGTGAGCGCGGCTGGCAGCATTACTTGCCGCCCTTCTTCTTGCGCTTGGCCTTGGCGCGGCGCTGGGCGCGGTTGAGCGCCTGGACCTGATCGGCGCGCTCGCTGTATGCAAGGCCGCACGCCATCAGCTGCTCGCTGGTCGCGTGGCGCGCCAACATGTTGAGGAACGTGGCGAAGACCTCGCCCAGGATGCGGATGTTCTCCTCGGGCGCGATGGGGCCCTCGTCGCCGCCCATCCACGCGAGCAGCTGCTCCCAGCCCTCGGTGCCGATGAACGCCGAGATGGTGCGCTTCATGAGGCGGGCCTGCGCGGCGTTGGCCTCGGCCGCCTTCTCGGGGGTGTCGGCCTCGCGGGCCATCTGCTCGTTGGCCTGCGCGCGGTCGATGGCGTTGCCGACCTTGGCCAGGTACTCCTCGATGTGCTTGTCGTCGAACCACACGCGGAAGCGCGGCGTGTCGGGGTTCTCCTCGGGGTCCTCGAAGAACACGTCCTCGTACGCGCGGATGTTTTTCAGAAGTTCCATTTGTTGCCCCTTTCGTGAGCGGTGAGCGTCGGGCATAGAAAAGGGGCGCGGGCCGCTCACTAGCCCGCGCCCCCATGTCCAGGAGGTTATGTCTGGTGTCGCCTGCGGCTACTTCGCCGCCACGGTGACCTTCACCTGCGTGCAGATGCTCGGCTTGGACGCGCAGCGCACGGTGATGACCGCCTCGCCTGCGGCCACGCCCGTCACGTTGCCGTCGCTGTCGACGGTGGCCACGTCGGTGTTGCCCGATGCGAAGAAGCACTTGGCGTTCGCCTCGGCGGGCGTGACGGTCGGCGCGAGCTTCATGGACTTGCCCACGGCCGGGCCGGTCGGAGCGGTGCAGGTGACGCCCGTGGGCTGCTTGAGCTTGTTGGCGGGGATGTAGCGCATAGCGCCAGCGCCCGAGATTGTGCAGGAGAACGCGCCGGGGTCGGACGCCGCGCCCTGCTGCGAGCCGACGGTCAGGCCCAGGTAGGTGCAGTCGCCCTCCACCACGTCGCCGTTGGGGTCGGTGTGGCGGAAGTGGCCCGTGCGGCCCTCGCCGGTCTCAAGCGCCAGGCTGGCAACGAAGTCCTGCGCGGGGTCGCCGTAGCAGCGGTCGCCTGTGACCTCGTACTGCGGCTGCACGCTCTTCACCTTGTCGGTGGGAGTGCCGTAGCCGTCGTAGTAGTCCTTGGTCTCGGTGGTCTCGTTGGTGGTCGGCTTCACCTCGGTGATGCCGCGCGAGAAGATGGCCCACGTGGGGCTGGCCGCGTCTGGCGTGGTGTCGATCTCCAGCGCGCTCATGTAGTTGGGCGCGAAGCCCAGGTCTTGGTTCTTTGCCATCGTTATCCCTTCTCTATGGTTATGGTCGCTTTGATTCGGAACTCCCACAGGTACGGCCCGCCCTCCGGCGGCGTTATCTCCTGCGGCTCTGTGTACAGCGCCGCGCTGGTGAAGCCGTAGGAGCCGGTGGGCGAGGACAGGTCGGCCCCGTCTAACGCGTCGGCCAGGTCGTAGGCGTCGCCCATGGCCTTGGCCTCGGAGGTGTCCTTCACGATGACCTGCAGCACGTATCCGACACGGCGGGTGCCGTCCATGTGGCGCACCGCGTCGGCCGTGGGCATGGGCCTCAGCACCACCGCGTCGTCGTGGCCGCGCGATGCTGCCAGGCGGGTGAGGAGCACCGGGCCGTAGCCCAGGGCCTCTATGGCGGCCTTCGCCGCCTCCATCACGTCCGGGGCCATGTCACGCCCCCTCGGTCAGGAGGTCGACGGCCAGGCGCTCCCAGTCCTCGCCGTGCGCTTCCTTCGCGGCCTTCGGCCAGTCGGCCTTGGCCCTCGGGTTCTTGCCGTGCTTGATGGAGCTGTCGGGCAGGTCGCGCACGTAGGCGGCGTAGTCGGCGTCCCATATGACGAGGCCCTGCCTGAAGTCGGAGGCGGCCTGCATGGAGTTGTGCATGCGCTTGGTGTCCTCTGGCGTGAACGCGTTCATGTCCTCGGCCACGCTCATGGCGAACTTCACCTGCTTGGCCTCCAGCTCCTTCGCGCTGAAACGCTTCATGCACTTGGTCAGGTCGACCGTAACTGCTGCGGGCATGGCTACCTCACCTCCAGTTCCCAGTGGTGGGGACGGGTGCCGAACGCGCGGCGGGGCGTGCACCTCGCCACGTTCATCCACTCGCCCCCGTCGATGCTCACGCGGCTGCCCACTGGCACGTCGAACATGCCGGGGCTGTCCGCGCCGTCCGCTATCACGAGGCCCTGCGCGCCGTCGCCCAGGGCGTACTCGCGCACGAGCCACGCCGAGACGGGCTCGAAGCGCACGCGGCGCACCTCGACGGGCTGCTCGAACTCGCCGCCGTAGCCGCCCTCCCTGGGCACCTTGACGAACATGGTGGAGGGCCGCGCCGAGCGCGGCACCCGCATCATCTGGTACCCCCGATGCCCGCGTAGAGCAGCGGCGTTCCAAGCAGCTCGCGGCGGACGGCGGCCTCCATGTCGCTGCGGTAGGTGCTGGCCCCTTCGGTACCGGGGTTCCACGAGAACGAGCCGACGGTAAAGCCGCCGCCCTCCATGATGCCGCCCGAGCATCCGTATGCGGCGTCGACCTCGCAGGCCGCCATGACCGCGCGCGCCCACTCCTCGGAGCCGTCCGGCTCGTTGGGGAAGATCAGGTCGCGCACGGCTGCCGTGGCGTGGGGGAGCGCCGCCTTGAACTCCTCGGCGGACAGCTCCCCGCGCCCGGCTGCCAGGTAGTCCTCGTGGGTCGGGGCTCTAGTTTCCATCGTCCTCGGCCGCCTCGGGCTTTTCCGCCTTGCCCTTGGCGGGCTGCTCGTCTGCGGCCTTCGCCTCGGGCTTTTCCGCCTTGCCCTTGGCGGGCTTGGCCTTCTTCGGGGCCTCCTTCTCGAAGGCCAGTCCAACGGTGCGCATGTCGCGCCTCCTTCCTACGCGGCCTTCATGCCTGCGGTGATGTAGTGCGCCAGGTTCTCGCGGACGCCGCACACGCCGTACTTGCGGTACTTGAACAGGTGGCCGAAGCCCTGCTGGTTGTCCTCGGCGTCGATGACCTTGCCGTGCGCGAAGTTCCAGCGCAGCACCACGGCGTCCTTGTGGACGATGAGGAAGTTCATGTCCACCGCGCCGGTGCCCTTCTTGTAGTGGCCGATCTCCTCGTCCTTGGTGGTGCCGTCCAAAAGGTCGATGGCGCTGTAGAAGCGGGACTGCGGCACCTTCACGATGGAGGAGAAGCCGTCCAGCGCCTCTCGGGACTTGGTGGTGTCCAGGTCCTTCACCATACCCAGCAGGGTGGGGGTGATGAACAGCACGCGGCCCTCTTCCGGCACCTCCTTCTCGTCCATGTCGCACATGGCGGCGTTCAGGCCCTTGAGCATGTCCGCGCCGTCGGCGTAGGTCTTCTGCTCCTTGGTGATGCCGGTGCCTGCGCACAGCGTGGAGAACACGAACGCGTCTCCCTCGGGCACCACCTTGGTGCGGTTGAAGTGCGCGGCGGCGTTGCCGAACGCCAGATTGAAGGACTGGGCGTCCACTTTCTGGTCGATTTCCAGGATGGTGCCGCGGTCGTAGTTGGCGCTGATGGGCTTCCAAGTCAGGGACGCGCCGCTGTTCTGCGGCAGTCGCCCGTTGGCCTGCACGTCGCCCAGGCCACCCATGGAGTAGACGGGATAGTAGAACTCGCCCAGCTGCTCCATCTGCGCGATGTTGCCCTGAGGCGCGGCGCTCTCAAGCACTGCGGTCAGGGATTCCTTGCGGTACGCCTCCATGAGCACGTTCTCGTAGCCCTTGGGCAGCTCGATGCTGTTTGGCATGATTTACTCCTTTGAAGATTCGTCGGTGAGTCCGAAAGCTGCGCGGAAGTCGGCCAGGCCGTCGGAGCCTGCGCCGCCCTTGGGGTCGCCGCCCGCGCTCTCGCGGGGCTGGTCGGTGAACATGTAGGCGTTATCCTTCTTCAGGGCCTCGAAGTCGATGCCCGTGAGGTTGCCCTGCTCGTCCAGCTTCGCGTCAGCGATGTTCGGGATGATCGCGCGCGCCGCCTTGGCGTTGCGCACCCCCATCTGCGCCAGCTTGGTGTCGATGGCGAAGTCGCGGCGCATGTCGGCCTCGCGCTTCTCGGCGTCGGCCTTGTACGCCTCGTTGTCGGCCTTGGCCTTGTCGAGCGCGGCCTGCAGCTCCTCGGCGTTGCCCGCCTTGGAGGTGAACTCCTCGATCTGCTTGTCGCGCTGCTCCAGCTCGGCCTTGAGGGCCTTCACCTGCTCCTGGTACTCGTCGGTCTCGCGCTTGTACTTCGCGTAGGACACGACCTCCTTCGTCGGTTCGGTCTGCTGGCCGTTGTCGCCGCCCTCGTTTCCCTGGGGCTTGTTGTCGTCCGCCATCGCTTGCTCCTTCCGTGTTTGGTTTTCGCGCTTCCCTGCGCGCTTGGATGGCCCGCCGTTGTCGCCGCGGTCGCGTGCGGGGCCGTTGTCGCCGCCCCATCGCGTGACCGCATCTTCCCCGAGGTGTCGCCAGGCAAAAGAAAAGGCCGCCCGTGATGGGCGGCCTTGATGCCGTGCGTCTACTCGGTTGTCGCTTGGTCTACTTCATCAGCCCCGCGTCGCGCAGAACCTTGCGGGACTTGGCGAAAAGCTCCTCGCGCTCTTCTTTGGTCAGCTTTTCGGCGGCTTTCGACTCGGAGGCGCTGTCATCTATGACGAGCACCCAGTCCTCTGGCGTCACTTCTTTTTTGTCAGCCTGAACCATTTCGCTTCCTCGTTTCGCTCGTAGAGCATTTCGGTGGCAAGCTGGTCGATAACATCGCCGCCCGCGTTCGGGCACTCTCTTTTCGCCAGCTCTCGCAGCTCCTCATACGCTTGTACGACGCTGCGGTCGTTCACCTTGATTTCGTAGATTGTACCATCGTGGCACGCCACCACCGAGCTGCGCACCCAGTCGTTTTCCGCCACCGTTCGAATGTCGGTCCACGACGGCGGCGAGCTCATGGGGTGGTTGTGGATCAGCACCACGCCGCCCTTGGTGCGCCTGCACGCCTCCACCTGCTTGGCGGTCAGGCCGCACGCCTGGCTCTTCAGGCCGTGCCCGAAGGTGTCGGTGACGCGCTCGCCCTTCTTCCACGACACGACGGACATGCGTTCGTAGCCCGTGCCGTCGCGGTCGCGCAGGATGCGGCGGCTCTCGGCGTACACGGCCTCGCTTGCGCGCTTCGGGATGGGAAGGGACGCCACCTTGTCGTGGTAGGCCCTGCCGTTCACGGCGCGGCGGCTCACGTCTGCGGCGGTGCCCGCGCCCTTGCCCGGCATGAACTTCTCGCGCACCCAGGTCTTGTCCGTGGCAAGCGGGTAGATGCGCTCCTTCGATTCCACGGCGGCCTCGCGCGTGCGCTCGCGGGACAGGTAGGGATGGGCGGCTATGTGCTCGCGCTGGCGCTTCTGCAGCTTGCCCAGGCGCAGGCGCTCCTTGGTGTTGTCGAGCCCGGCGGCCTCCAGGGCCGTTGCCTCGCGCTTGGCGGCGCGTATGCCGCGCTCAAGCTCGCGCTGCTTCTGCTCTGCCTGGTATCGCTCCTCGCGCTTCTCGTCGCCGCCATCTGGATCGCGCTCGTACCGCAGCTGCTGGCCCTCCACGTAGATGCCGAAGTCGTGCTTGCAGTTCGCGCCGCACAGGCCATCGACAGAGCCGTAGCCCGTCTCGCGGTAGAACGGCGGGTACTTCTTGGACTTGCCCGACAGACTGAACACGCGGCCCTGCCACTTGGCGTGGCTCTCGCGCGCCCCGCCGTGCGAGGAGGTCTGCACGAGGTCGTGCCCGGTCTCTTCAAGCAGATCCAGCGTGTTGCGGCTGCCGGCCTGCACCGCCTGCGTGCGAATGTGGCGGCGCATGGCCACGTCCGCCTGCGCCCACGCCCCGCTCTTGTAGTCCACGACGGACACGCCGCGCCGCGCCAGCTTCAGCACGGCCTCGCGGGTGGCCTGCTCGTAGCCCGCCATGCCCGAGTTCACCCGAGCCACGGCCTGCGCCACGACTTCGAGGTAGGCGCGCTGCACGTTGGCGGGCATCTTCAGGTTGTCGCGGCTCACGACGTCCTGCACTCCCGCCGCCGTGGCCCGCGCTGAGTTGTGCAGCCTCCACTGCATCGTCTTGGACAGCGCGCCCATGGCCGTGCCCAGCGTGGCCAGGTCGGCCTCGGCGCTCTTGGCCACGGCCTCGGCCGCAGCCTTGGCAGCCTCGCGCGCGGCTCTGCGGCCCTCCTCGTTCATGGCCTTCTGCACGTCCTTGGCGGCAAGCGCCGCCTTGCGGGCGGCCTGCGAGTAGGCGCTGTCGCCCTCGAAGTCGATGGAGCCTATGAGCGCGGCGTAGATGCACACCAGGCGCAGGGTGTATTCGTCCATGGCCCCCTGCGCTGCGTCGGTGAAGTGCTCTATGTAGTCCGGCCCCAGCATCAGGCGAGCCCGTCGCCCAGCATGTCGAACGCGCCGCCCTGCTGCTCGGGCACGTTGGCCTTGGCCTCGTTGCTGGTCTCGCCGTAGAAGCGGCGGCGGTACTCCCACGGGGCCATGATGCCCGCGCCGACCTCGCTCATGGCCATCTCGCGCGCGCTCTGCGTGTCGCTGATGATGGAGTCGTCGAAGTCCACGGTGACGTCGCCGTAGGGCACGGCCTCGCCCTTGATGCTGCGGCACGCGTCGGCCATGCCGTTCACGAGGCGCACGATGGACTTGCGCAGGGCGTTCTCGTGCCGGTGGATGGATCGCATCAGCTGCGAGTTGTCGGCCGCCACCTCCTTGGCGGTCTTCAGGCCCGTGTGCGACTCCCAGGAGAAGTAGCCGTTGCCGAAGCCGCACGCCACCGACAGCAGACGCAGGCCCGTGTTGATGGCGCTGGCGTTCTCGTCGGCCTTGAGGTCGCTCTGAACGGTCTGAATCTTGGCCGACCCCTCGTCGCCGGGGTTCATGCTGAAGATGGTGTCGTCGGCCTCGCCGAAGGCGTAGTAGGTCTTCGTGAGGCTGCCGTCCGGCCCCTTGTCGGTCTTGGACTCTATGAGGGTCTTGTCCACGAACGTGCGCGGGCGGCCCACGCGAATGTGGTCGAGCAGGGAGGTGGCGGCCTCGTCGACCACCTTCATGGCCCCCACGGCGTTGCAGTACACGCTCGCGCCCATCGCGCAGTAGTCGTAGAAGCGGTTCGACACGGCGGGGCGCACCAGCGCGAAAAGCGGGCGGGTGCAGCGCGTGTCCATGTCGGCGCTGATGCCCTCGACCGCCACCTGCTTGTGCGTCTTGGTGTCGAACAGCTGCGTGAGGATGTGGTAGGTGCCGCCCTTGAGCACGTGGGCCTGGCACTGGTCGTAGTCGCGCCCGGCGACCTCCACGCGGCCCACGAACGCGCACTGCGTGCAGTCGTCGGCGCTCCACGTGAGCGGGACTATCTGCGTGGCGTCGTAGCGCACGATGCGCAGCTCGGCGTCGGGCGTGTAGGCGCTGTCGGTCACGCCTCGCGGCTCGATGACCCACGCGCCCGTGCCCATGGCGAACGCGCGGGCTATGAAGTCGGCGTTGTCCATGGCGAACGATGTGGGCGCGTCGCCGTCCTCTTTCGGCTTCGGCGCGGCCTGGCCGTCCTCGTGCCCCTCGTCGCCGACGCCGCCCGTCGCCTTGGGGTTGGCGAAGTAGCGCGCCATCCAGGCGCGGCGCTCGTCGCTCGTGCTGGAGATGATCGTGCTCTCGTTCATGAGCAGACTGGCCCACTCGTCGGCCACGAGCGCCGCCGGGTGCAGGCTGGCGCGCTCGCGCTTGTACACGCGGAAGCCGCGCCGCTCGCTGTAGTGGTACCAGCCGTTGTTCGCCGCGAACCAGCCGAACCAGACGCCCACCATGCCCTGCATGCGGGTGTCCGGCTGGTATCCCATGCGGCGCAGCCACGCCTCGGCGTAGCCCGTGTTGCCTCGCTTCTCCATCAGAGGTTGCTCCTTATCCACAGTCCTGCGGCGTAGCCCGCCGCGTCTATCGCGTCGTCGTTCACCTTCGGCAGTGTCTCGGTTATGTCGCCCTGCCCGTTCGATACGTACTCGAACTCGGGGAACTCCTTGGCGGCGAGCGGGCAGCGGTCGGGGTCGATGACTATGCGCGTAAGGTTCTGCATCCACCTGATGCGGCTCTTGGGCGCGTTCAGGCCCTGCTTGAGCGACTTCTGCGCGCCGATGCCCTGCTCCTGGTAGTAGAGGATCATGCCGCGCGCCGCGCTGTCGCACCACACGTCGGCGGCGGGGTCCTCGGCCGCCTGCAGCTTGGCCGCCACCAGCTCGGCGGTCTTGACGTCGATGGCCTCGGTTCCCTGGCGGCTCTCCTCGTCCAGCAGGTACAGCACGCGCTCGTTCTCGTCGTAACCCGCCTCTATGAACACCCACGGGTGGACGCTGCCCGCGTCCACGCCGAACGAGCGCAGCGAGATGGACGCGCGCTCCTCGTCCGTTATGGGGCGTATGTCCAGCAGCTTGTCGGGGAACACCTCGGAGCCCGTGCCGATGACCTCGCCGAGCCATTGCCAGCGGTAGGACTCGGGCGTCTTGCGGCGGCTGCGCTCGGCCTCCGCCAGCGCGGCGGCGCTTATCCACTCGGGGTGCTCGTCTATGACGTCCAGGTACGTGGTGTGGCATATGAAGCGCCCGTCCTCGCCCGGGTGGGCCTCCAGGTCGCGCGCCTCCTTGTTCACCCAGTTGCGAGCCGAGCGGGGAGGGTTGTAGCTGTAGAACACCCAGAACATGTCGCCGCCGCGCAGGAACGTGGCCAGCACGCTGCGCACCTCGTCCATGCCGTCGAACTCGTCTACCTCCTCGAACCACACCACGGCGCAGTAGCCGGTGCGGAACTTCGCGGACTTCAGCTTCTTCGGCTTGTCGCATCCCACAAAGCGTATGACCTGCCCGGTGGGGCGGTACGTCACCTCCATGGGGGACAGGCCGAAGTCGAACAGGTGCGCCACGCCCAGCACGTCGCACGCCCAGCCTATCTGCTCGTACACGGACGTGCGCAGCGTGTTGCCGACCTTGCGCAGCACGACGGCGTTGGCCTCCGGGTTGAGCATGATCAGCAGCACGATGGCGATGGATATGAACGACGACTTGGTGGAGTTGCGCCCGCCCTTGAACCAGTAGTGCGTGAACTCGTGCGCCTTGATGGAGCGCCACACGCCGGCGAACACGGAGGCCACGACGTCCGAGAGCCTAACCGAGGTCGTCAACGATGGTCACCCCCGCCTCCGCCATGGCGGCCTTCGCGCCGTCCACGCCGAACATGTCGTTGAGCAGCTTCACGCTCTCGGTTATGGCCAGGCGCGCGTCGCCGTTGATGCTGCCCTCGGCCGCCTGGCGGCGGAAGATGGGCAGCGCGCCGTCCAGCACCTCGAACAGCGGGGCGGCCGCGTCCTGAAGCTCCCAGCGGCAGTCCTTGGCGGCCGCGTCGCGGATTTCCTGGATTCTGTGCGCGATTCGTGGGTCGCGCATCAGCTTGGAGGCGGCGCAGCTTATCGAGTTGTAGTTCATCCGCTTGCAGTCGTAGGCCGCGCGGTACGCGTCCTGCTGCTTGGCGCGGGGCTTGGCCATCTCGCGGGCGAACGCCTCCTGCTTCGCCGTGAGCGGCTTGTCCTTCTTGGGCACCTGCGGCCTCCTTCCTGATTAGTTTCGCGCTAGCCAAGCGACGCGATCACATCGCGCTCGCGCGGCGAAAGCGCGAAACGCTCTGCGGCTGCACGCTCTGATATGAGGTAGCCGCTGCCGTATATCGCCTTGCCTTGGACGCGCTGCGCGTCGAGCGCCCTCGTGAAGCTGCACTCCTGCGGCCCCACGCGGAAGTCGATGCCGTACTTGGAGTAGCGCGCCAGCATGGGCGCGGTCAGCACCTCGTCCGGGTACTCGTACTTCGGCAGCGCCTTGGCCTTCTCGCGGCGCAGGCGCTCTATCGCGGCATCCAGCTCGGAGCGCAGGTCGGGCGCGCTGCGAGCCTGGGCGGGGTCGAGGTTGGTCACGAACGACGTGTTGACGCTTGCGCCGTTGGCGTACGTCACGCCGACGCCCGTCACGACCTTGCAGCAGTTGCGGATGCCCATGCACGTCAGGGTGGGGGCGAACAGGAAGAAGCCCACGCCGCGCTCCTGGTAGTGCTTGACGATCTTGCTCAGGATGGAGAACGGCGGGTTGTCCACCACCGTGCAGCCCTGCGGGTACTCCTCGCGCTCGTAGTCGCCGCCCGGATAGAACGGGCGCGCCACCTTCGCCAGGTCGAACCCGTACTCCCGGTGCGCCCACCGCAGCACGCAGTCGTACACCTCGGGCGGGGTGTAGCAGTCGTCCGTCGTCCTCTTCGGCTCGAACTTCGCCGTGAACTCCTCGTATGTCTCGCCTCTCGCCATGCGTCTCCTATCTCTCGGCCCATATGGTCGCAAGCGTGTCGCCGGGCACGGAAAAGGCCGCCCCGAAGGACGGCCCTCTGCCTGTTTCCGTATTCGGTTGCCCCTATCCGCACGCCGCCACGGCCATGGCCATGAGCCCGAGCGCCAGCGCCCTTATGGCGTAGATGGCCGCCGCGTCTATGGCGATTGCCGCCGCTATGAACAGCAGGCACCCCCAGTTGCATCCCGGGCGGTTCATCGCTCCTCCCACTCGACGGTGCCGTCGTCGTACTCGGCCTTGAGCCATTCCAGGTAGTCGGCCTCCTCGCAGAAGCTGGCCAGCAGCCGCTTGCTGGTAGTGCAGCTGCTCATGCGGCTCGTCTCATACACGGCGATGAAGAAGGGCCACGAGTGGAACTCCGTCTCCGTGTGGATGGCCCGCTCGGGCGTGCCGAAAAGGTGCTCCCAGTTCGTCATCGCGCCCCCTCCTTCGCGCTCGGCCCGACCTTGCGGTAGGTGAAGTCCTCGAACAGGTGACCGCACCAGCGGCAGCGGTCGCCGCCCTTGGGCAGGTGGTGCCAGATCTCGCGCATGCCGCACTTCGGGCAGCGTACCTCGATACTGGGTCGGCGCTTCGGCTTCTCGGTCTGCTGCTCCATGGCTACTCCACCGCCATCCGCATGGCCGACTTCATGGACTCGCGCAGGCTCTTGGCAAACTCCTCGGCCGTTACCTCGGCCTTCACCTCCACGTTCACGTCGGACATCGCGAAACCGCGCGCCTCTTCGGCCTTGAGGCAAGGCATGGCGGCGTCCTGGGCCGCGCCCTTGAGCGTCGGTGACGCTGTCACCCTCAGCTCGCAGCGCCCCAGCCACAACTCGCACTCGTCCAGCTTCGTGAGCGCCAGGGCGCGCTCGCGGCTCGCCTCGTAGGCCGTCTCGATGCCCTTGCGCAGGTTCTGCACGGCCGTCTCTTCGGTTCCGGCGTCCAGCTTTTCGCGCAGTAGGGCGTTCTCGAACCTCAGGTTGCGAGCCTCGCGACGCGGCACTGCTACCGTATGGCTTTGCTGCTCGCCCCAGCAGTCCTCGCACAGCGGCGCGTCTACGCCCATGTTGTCCTGCCCCAGGGCGTCGATATCGCGCCCGCAGGTATCGCAGATGATTCCCATGGCTACTCCCTTCCTTCCGGCTTCACCGCGCCTGCGAGGAACCACGCCCGCAGGCTCTCGGCGCACTCCGGGCACAAGGCCCTTGCCTTGCCGTCGATTCGCGCGCTGTTCCCCAGCACCATCTTGGCGTAACCCGCCAGGGTCGCCGGCACCTCCTTGCCGCAGCGTTCGCATGCGCACATGTAGAGCCTCATGCCTGCTCGCCTCCCTTCGGCAGAGCGTCGGCGATTCGGTCCCAGTCGGTGGCCGACTTCTCGCTGGGGTACTCGTAGGCCCCCACGCACGGCACCGGCAGCACCGCCATGCCGTCGTGCTCGCCTGCGTACTCGTCTGCGTCCGATCTGCTCTCGAACGCCAGCACCACGTCGCTCTCCGTGGCCACCGCGTAGATCTTCTTCATCGTTTCGTCTCCTATTCGAACTCGAAGCACTCGCATGCCTCGCTTGTCTCGTCTACCGCCTCCACGTCGGGGCCGCCGCCAGTCATGGCGTCGCGGGCGCACACGGCCTCGCCGCCAGCTCCCTGCACGCGGCCGCAGAAGCGGCACTCCCGGCACGTGCGGCCCTCCCACGGGTCGGGCCGGTTCCACGGTGCCCTGGGGTCTGACTCGAAGCACCCGGGCGGGAGGTTCCACCCGCTTGAAGGCTCGTACCCGCTCACATGCACCGCCTGCCCCTCGGCAGCCGCCCCCAGCCGTCCATGGCCAGGGCATCCGCGTACTTGGTCGGTTCCGGCAGCAGCAGGTACTCCCAGTGCCCCGAGCCCGGCGGGGCGGGGCGGTTGAACCTCTGCTCGGCCCTGACCCAGCGGAAGTGCAGCCGGTTGGCGTGCGCCAGCCCGTGGCAGCCGCTGCCGTTGCCGCTGCCGCACAGCATCACCGTGGGCTTGGGAACCTCGCGCCCGTCGCGGAACAGCTTGCCCGCCCCGCGCCTCACGATGTGGTGGCGGTTGAGCGGCCACGGCGCGCCGCACACGGCGCACCTGGGCGTCTCGATGCTCGGCCCCTCCATGAGGGGGCGCAGGATCTCGGGCAGCGTGTCAACGTTTGCCATTCGATAGCCTCCTGTCCTTGCCTTGCAGCTCGTACTTGTCGCACATCTCCGACAGGCGGCTCACGATGGCCACCGCCGTCTCCTCGTCGCCGTTCTTGGCCAGGCGGCGTATGAGGTCGCCCTTGCCGTACTGCGTGGTCACGACCACGGGCCTCATGTTCTCGTACCTGTCGTTCACGACGCGGAACACCTGCCCCAGCGTCCAGTCGGTGGGGGACTCCTTGCCCAGGTCGTCCAGCACCAGGCACCCCACGCGGGAGAGCCTGGACAGCACGCCGTCCTCGGTGCCGTCGCCGCCGTAGGTGCCCTTGATGGCGGCCAGCACGCCCAGCATGTCGGTCACCCTCACGCTGGTGCCGCCGTCCACCAGGAGCCGCGCCACGGCGCTCGCCAGGTGGGTCTTGCCGGTTCCCACGGGGCCGCAGATGTACGCCCCGCGCCCTTGCTCAACCTTCGCGGCAATGCCCTCGGCCATGGGGGAGGCGGCTGTCATGAAGCGGGGCTTGATTCCGGCCCGCTCGTAGGCCCGGCGGCGTTTGGCTGCGGCCTCCTCGGCCTTGGCCCTGGCCTCAAGGCGCGAACGCTCGTCGCGCTCCGCCACGGCACCCGGGCAGCCGCACGGCTTCCAGCCGCAGAAGGTGCGGCGGCCAGCCAGCACCACGTAGCGGACCTCCAGCTGCGCCCCGCAGTGGGGGCACTCAGTCGTACTCGGCATAGCCGTCGGCCTCCTTCCGGGTCCTCGGGCCGCGGTTCACGTAGTCCTCGAACTTCGGCGAGAACAGCGTGGAGGGCCGCAGGTACTTGGCCATCTTCGGGTCGCCCGCCCACTCGGCTGCCATCGTGTCGATGACGGCCAGGAAGTCGGGGAGGCGGTAGCCCTCGGCCCAGCGGGCGTGTATCAGCCTGCGGGTCTTGGCGCTGCTTGAGCGGTAGCGGGTGCCGGCTGCCTCGTTGAGCGCATGCACGATTTCGTCAAAGGGGATTAAGGGGTTATCTATATACTCAACCTCAACCTCAACCTCTGCATTGCCGCAACTCGATGCGCCTGCATGTGCATCCGCATATGCTTGCGCATGTGCGGCTGCATCTGTATCCGCATATGCTCCCGCATGTGCTTGCGCATCGGATTGCGCCCGTGCCGCCGCATCGTCCACCGCGTCTTCCTTCCCCGGCCTGTTGCCCCAGCGGGCGTTGGCCGCCTTCCTTGCGCGCTCGCTATTCTCGTCGCCCATGTCGAGCCTGCCCTTGAGCACCAGGAAGGTGGGCAGCCACGCGGGGCTGCCCTGCGGTTCCTTGCCCGTAAACCGGTACTCGACGATGGCGTAGATGAACGGCGCGCGCTGCTTCTCGGGCATGGCCTGCGCGGCCGCCCAGAAGTCGTCGTGTATAACCATGCCCATAGTGTCGCCGTCGCCTTCCCTAAAACGGGATATCCTCGTCGTACAGATCGGGCATGGCCTGCTGCTGCGGCGCGGGCTGCGGCGCGGGCTGCTGAGTGGCCGGCTGCGGCGCGTAGGCGGGCTGCTGCGGCGCAGGTGCCGGGGCGGGGCGTCCCTGGCCGTACGTGCGGGCCTGCGGCGCTTGCGGGGCCGCCTGGGGCGCGTACTGCTGCGGCGCGTAGCCCTGCTGATGTTGCTGGCCGCTCATGAACTCCAGCTCGTCCACCACGACCTCCAGCGCGCTGCGCTTCTGGCCGGTCTGCTGGTCGTTCCAGCTGCGGTAGCGCAGCTTGCCCTCGATGGCCACCTTGCTGCCTTTGGCGAGGTACTGCGCCAGCTTCTCGCCGCGGGTGCCGAACAGCGTGCAGTCCACGAAGTTCGGGTAGTCCTCCCACTGCCCGGTCTGCTGGTTCTTGCGGCGGTCGTTGACGGCCACGCCCATGGACAGCACGGACATGCCGCCAGACGTGGAGCGCAGCACGGGGTCGCGGATCAGGTTGCCGGATATGCACACGCGGTTGATGCTCATAGATACCCTCCTTGGGTTACGTCCCCGCTGTTCCAGATGCGGGTGATCTGCGCGTCTACCATGCGGATACGCAGCTTGATTACGTTGATGGCCTCCTGCGAGGCCTTGTAGATGGCCTCGGAGCAGTCGCGGCGGCGCTTGGCCTCCGCTATCTGCTCCTGGCCCCGGCACACGTCGCCGATGATGGTGACGGGCGTTCCCTTCTGGCGCTCGTTCAGGATGGCGATGCGCAGGGCCTTGCGGTACTCGGCCTCGTTCTCGGCGTACTGGCAGCCCGACTCCTTGCAGGTCTTCAGCTCGGCCTCCAGCCTGTCGGTCAGCTCGTCCAGCTCCTCGGTGAGCGCCTGCATCTACTCCACCTGCCAGTCGGGGCGCGGGCAGCACGGGCTGTTGGCCACGAACTCCATGTACTGCGGCATGCTGGCGAACTGGTAGCGCGCCCCGCAGCTGCGGCAGTGGGCCGTGAAGGGGCCGTCTGCGGGCGGCTGCTTCTCCTCGGGCGCGGGCTGCTCCTCCATGGCGTCGGGATCGCTCTGCCCGTCGATGGCGAACGCGCCGCACAGCGCGTACTTGCGGGCGTAGCTCGACGCCATGCCGGTCACCTGGGCGTCGTCCGAGCCCTTCTTGTGCTCGTCCTCGCGGGCGTAGGCGCTCACCTGCAGCAGGCCCTCGCCGCCCTCGGCGGGGAACACGCACGCCGTGGACTTCACGTAGTAGCGGTCGCCTATCTGCACCAGCTCGTCGGTCATGAAGAACGCCAGGCCCTCCTTGGCGCACGGCTCCTTCAGCGCGGCCACTATGTCCTCGTAGCTGCGGTAGCTGAACTTGCCGAAAGCGTTGTACTTGGCCTTGGGCACCACCACGGCGCGCTGCACGCGGGCAACGGCCGCCATGAGGTCGATGGGCTGCTGTTCCTGGGTCATGCTAGTAGCCTCCGTTCATTCGCTCGTAAACCTGGCCCACCGTGCCGTGCATGATGGTGCCAACGACGCCCTGCGCCTTGAGGGCCGCCGCGACGCCCTGCATCTGCTCGCGCGTGGCGCACGGCACCACGACCGTCCACGGGTCGCCCGCCATGGCCACGGGTGCCGGTGCGGGCGGCGCTGGCGGCACCGGGGCGGGCATGGGCGCGGGCTGCGGCTCGGGCATCTGCTCAAGCGGCTGCGGGAACTCTGCGGGCTGGCATTCCGCGGGCTCGGGCACCGCTTCGGGTTCGGGTTCGGGCTCTTCCACGGGTTCCGGCTCCATGGCCGCCTTCAGCTCGGCGATGCGCCGGCGCTCCTCCTCGGCCTTGTGCGCCGCCGTTATGGCCGCGCCCAGGTCCAGGGTGGCGAACAGCTCGCGCTCGGCCTCGTCGTAGAACGGCTCGCCCTGGAACTGCGCCTTGAGGGTTTCCCAGTCCTGGGCCAGGCGCTTCACCTTGGCCTCCAGGGCCTTGAATGCCTTCACCTCGCCGAAGGTCTTGTTGGTCCACTGCTTCTCGTGGAAACGCTCATAGGGCACGACGGGGGCCAGCAGCCCGGCGAACTCCTCGTAGTGCTCCCGCAGCTTGGCGTACGCGCGCAGCTGGCGCTCCTCCTCGGCCTCGTCCAGCTGCGCCTTGATGCCGTCGGCTGCCTGCTTCGCGATGCCCGCCACGGCCTTGCACCTGTCCTCGAACGCGGCCAGGGGCTTCGTGTACTCGCGGCTCACGGCCTTGCGGCGCTCGTCTATCTCCTTGGCGATGCCGTTGAGGTAGGCGCGGTCGCGCTTGGCGGCCTTCACGTTCTCGTCCTTGCCCATGTCGTAGGTCGCGCCCTCGTAGTCGGCCACCAGCCTGCGCACGTGCGCCTCCAGGGCGTCGAAGTTGGCCTCGATCACGGCGGGGGAGTACGCCACGGTCAGCTCTGACGCCTCCTCGGGCTCGATGATCTCGGCCTCAACTGCTTCGCTCATTTACTCCTCGCTTCCCAGGCGCGCCATGCACGCCTCGTAGGTTTCCGTCTCGGCCGCGTTCGGCTCGTAGCCGTCGGCCTTCATGGCCTCGTAGATGATGGTCACGTTCTCGACCGTCGCTCGGTTGAGGTACACGGAGCTGCCGCCTTCCATGAGGCTCCAGGCCGTCCAGCCGCTCATGTTCCACGCTGCCCGCCAGCCCATGGCCACGGCCAGCTCGGTGGGCGTGCGGTCGATGGGTCGGCCCAGCAGCTCCTCGAACGATTCCACGGCCTCGGCCTCCATGGCGAACGCGGTCAGCGCCAGAGCCGTGCGGCGCATCGACTTGAGGTCGCCCGCGTGGGCGGCAAGCCACTCGCGGCGGGCCTTCGCGCCGTCCTCGTAGGCGGCCTGGAAGTCGGCCTTGCGCTGGGCTGCGGCCTGTGCGGCCTCGTCGGCCCCCTCGGCCACCGGCGCCAGCAGGGTCACGCCGAACGACATCTCCTCGGCCAGAAGCCCCGCGCCCGCGTTGTCGGCCACGTAGGCGTCCAGCGCCGCCAGGTCGGGGCGGTAGTCGGAAAACGTGCGGCATGCGGCGAAGCCCTCGGGGCATTCGTCGACGAACTCGACGCCCGCGTCGGCAAGCACCGCCACCACCTCGGCGCGGTTGCGCCTCTGCTCGGCCTCGGCCTTCAGGCCCGCGTACACGCGCTGCCATTCGGACTGCTTGCAGTCGCGCAGCTCGGCCACGGCCTCGTCGTCGCCCTCGAACTCGGCGATGGCCGCCAGGCGGTCGAGCGTCATGTCGTAGGCGGCGTCCTGCACCCTGCGGGCGGCGCGGCGCGCCTTGGCCACGGTGACCGCGTCGGTGCGGGCGGCCACGGCCACCTCCTCGTCGGGAATGTCGAGCGCCAGCATGGTCTGCACGCCGCGCGACTTCTCCTCGGCGGTCAGCCCCAGCTTGGCGTCGGTCTCCACCATGGCCTTGGCGGCCTCCACGCGCGCCAGCTCGGCGTCGTCCAGGTCGTCGTAGACCTCGGCGAGGAAACGCTCGGTGCCGATGGCCCTCATGGCGCGCACGCGGCACTCGCCGTCGATGATCCAGTAGATGCCGCCCTCCTTGTACAGGATGGGCTTCATGACGGGCTGGCCGGGGTTGAGGCGGTTGGCCTTGAACTGCGCGGCCAGGCCCGCGATGTGCTCGGCGCTCTCCCTGGTGGTGAAGTCGCGCGGGTTCATCGGCTCGCCGTCGGCGCGCTCGTAGGGGTACACGTCGCAGATCGCGACCTCCTCTAGCGATTGCATGCGCGGGCCTCCTCGTCTACGACCACGCGGCACTCCATGCCCACCAGGCGGGCGCGGCACGCCACGCGGGCCACCTCGCCCATGAGCGCGATGCGCTTGGTGGGCACGGGGCCGTTCTTGATTTGCGCGGCCATGCAGGCGGCCCCCATGTTGAACGCCTGGCGCATGGCGGCGTCGAAGCCGCCGTCGCCCGGCTCGGGCACGGGAACGGCGCGCTCGATGCGCTTCAGGATGCTGTCCACCGTCTTGTCCGCGACGGTCTTGCTGATGATTTCCGTGAGCATTTGGGTCTCCTAACTGGGAAAACTAAAAGTGATAAAAACTTTTCAGGATTTCGGAACTTTTTTCTCTATGCGCTCCTTGCGCTTCTGCGCCGCCTTGACCCTGCGGTACAGGTAACGGCACAGCCACCGCTCCATGGCCTCGTCGTGCGCCTCTGCTGCCTTGTCGGCGGCGTAGCGGCTCATGCCCGAGGTGTCCGGGGCCTGCGGCATGGGGTCGGCGCGGCTCTCTCGGCCGCACTCGGTGCGCTCGTAGGTGCGGCGCTCCTCTGCGGTCAGCCTCGGCAGCAGCTCGTCTATGCGGGCCTCTATGGCCTCAAGCTGCTGCTGGCGTCTGCACGGTTCGCAGATGCCGTCCTTGCCGAGGGTCGCCCTGCGGCATCCGCACGACGGGCACAGCTCCAGGCGGTGGCGGTAGCAGCGCAGGGACACGTGGCCGCCGCTGGCGTTGATCAAGCGCCGCGCGTTATCCAACTGGTTCTTGGACAGCCGCAGCTCGCGGCGAATCTCGCGGGCGGGCACCTTTCCCGCCAGCTCGGCTATGCGGTCGAGGTCGGCCTTGCGCCACGCCCTGTGTGGCCTGCCCTTGTCTCGGCGGGTCACTCGTCGCTCACCTCCACGACCACGCGGGGGCGCGCCCTGTCGGTGAGCACCCTGTCGGGGCACTGCTCCACGTACTTGCGGGAGTCGTCCTTGATTACGCCCGCCGCCACCAGGCCGTCGAGCACGAACTTGCGCGCGAAGCCCACGTTGTCGGCGTCGCGGCGCATGTCGGGCTCGTAGAACGTGGTGCGCACGGTCACCCGGCGCTCGAAGCGCGGGGCGCGCTGCTGCATGGCCGCCGCCCTCACGCGCGCCGTCTCGCGCTTCTTCATGGCCGCCGCCTTGTAGCGGTTGGCGCGCTCGGCGCTGATGTAGTCGTTCAGGCTCGGCATTCGGCCCTCGACCGTGACGGTGCACCTCATTGCGCGCCCCTGTCGTAGATGCCCTGCGCCTCGGTTAGCGTGGAGGCGGCGAAAACGGCTGGGCCCACGATGGCCTCCCACGTGCCCACCAGGTCCACGGAGTCCACCGGCGTGCGGCGGAAGCTCACGGCGGCCAGCATGGAGGGGCGCTGCAGCACCATGTAGCGGGACAGCACGCTCCACAGGTTGTGGTCGCGCTTGAACTCGCTGGCCTCGCTCACGGTCATGCCGTTCTGGCACGCCAGGGTGTACACGTTGTCGCGCTGGATGACGTGGCCCTCCAGCATCAGGCGGTAGCAGATGCGGCGCAGCTTCGCCCATGTATCGGGGTTCGAGGCAACCCAGCCGCACGCTTTGGCCACGAGGGCCTGGGCCTTGGCGTCTACCTCGGCCATACCGTTGCCTCCAGCGCCCATGTGGCGGCGATGCACGCGCAGACGAACAGGGCGGCGAAAACGGCCTGCAGCCTCTCGCGGCGCTGCTCGGGTGTTACACTGGTCTCGGTTCGGAAGTGAACCGTTGCGGTGCGCGTCTTTCGCTTGCCGGCTGCGACGCGCACCCTCTTTCCCTTGATCTTTTCCATTCCTGGAACTTCCTCTCGTTCTCTGGGTCCTTGTAGAACTCGCGCATCATGGCGGCGCACTCGTCGCACATGGCGCGCTGTATCGGGGTCATTCGCCCGCGACGCCCGGCAGAAGCAGCGGGGCGTCCCCGTAGGCGACCTCACCGGTGTCCCTATCCACGAACATCACCTCCTGGTCGTCGTACACGTGGATGTTGAGCATCTGCCCCGTGAACTCCACCAGCTTGGGGATGAAGTCGCGGAACTTCGGGTCCAGCTCAAACTGCAGCACGCACTTGCCGCTCTTCACGTTGAGGGCGGTGAACCCCCCCCGTACGGTCACCTCGTTCAGCACGGCCTACTCCTTCTCGTCGTACGCGGTGTCGCGCGCGATGGTCTTGAAGTCGGTGCTCCAGCCCTTGCCGTTCACGCTGAACTGCACGGAGCTGTAGACGTTGAACTGCACGCCGCCGAGCTCGAACCAGGTCGTGCTCGCCTCCAGAAGCTCGATGCCGCTCGTCTGGAAGCCCCACATGGCCGTGATGCGGCGCTTGAGGCTGTCGTGCGTCTCCTCCATGCAGCCGTTCTCGGCCAGCTCGAAGTCGACGGCCACGCGCTTGCGGTCGTCGATGAGGTGGTCGAGCGTTTTGCCGATGATCTCGGCGACGAACTCGGGCTGGTGGCTCTTGGTGGTCATGGTGTGTCTCCTTTTCTGATAGGTAAATCTAATTACAGTTTGAAGCGAAAAAAATTTCTTCGGGTTTGTAGCCCAAGAAGTCGGCGGCCTTTTTAGCCGTCTCGATGCGCATACGGTCGGGGTGGTCTTCATAAACATCGTATGTAGGTCCTGAAATGCCCAGATGTTCAGCCATTGCCTTCTTGGTTACGCCCTTGCTCATGCGCGCCTGCTTGAGTGACTTCATACTCCCTCCTTTCTGTCCATAACTGTAATTAATCTTCAGAACACGGTCAAGATTAATTTTGGTAAAATTGAAAATAAATTTAAGTCCTGGAAGGAGTTAAGATGCCGATATCCGACAACATAAAGAAGTTACGGCAGATTTTCGACGTTACCCAGGATGAACTGGGTGAGATTGCAGGTGTGACAGGTAACGCCGTTTCGCAGTGGGAAAATGGCCGCTCCGAACCCCGTATGGGAGCTATTGAGCGCATGGCGGCCTGCTATCAGATTAGTAAGTCACACCTTATAGAAGACGGCGGAATGGATCAGATTGACCCCGTGACCAAAAAGCCCAAGGGCAGCTCCTATATGCCCGCCGGTGCCATGCCGGTGGTGGCCAGCAGCGCAACCGTGCCGCTGCTCACGCTCGGGCGCGTGCACGCCGGCGCGCTCGCCGACGAGGAGGAGATAGCGCACCGCGTTGAGGTGCCCGCCTCGGTGTGCGCCGGGCATCCGCGCGCGTTCGCCCTGGAGGTCGAGGGCGACTGCATGAACCGCGTCATACCCGAGGGCAGCCACGTGCTGGTCGACCCCGACCGCCAGCCCGCCAACGGGTCCATCGCCGTGGTGGAGACCGAGGACTACCGCGCGGTCATGCGCCGCTGGTACAAGGGCAGCACCAAGCTGATGCTGTCGGCGGATAGCTTCGAGGACTACGAGGACATGATTTTCGGCATGGACGACGGCCCCGTGCGCGTGATCGGCACGGTGGTGTGGTTCCAGGCCGCCGACGAGATGGAGTAGCCGTGGGCGGGCGCGCGGCGATATACGCCCGCTTCTCGAGCCACAACCAGCGCGGCGAGTCCATAGAGATACAGGTGGAGAAGTCCCGCGCCTACTGCGCCGAGAACGACCTGCGCGTGGTGGCCACGTACTGCGACTTCGCGCAGACGGGCACCAACACCGACCGCGCCGAGTTCCAGCGCATGATGGCCGACGCCAAGCGAGGGCTGTTCGATTTCGTGGTCATATATAAAGTTACCCGAATCATGCGCAACCGCGACGAGATGGCCATGGCGCGCATCATGCTGCGCCGCTGCCGCGTCGAGATACTGTACGCGGGCGAGGACATTTCGGACGGCTCGGCGGGCGTGCTGCAGCTGGGCATGCTGGAGGTGCTGGCGGAGTACGAGAGCGCGCTCGACGGCGAGCGCATACGCGACGGCATACAGAAGAACGCCGAGCGGTGCATGGCCAACGGCTGCGTGCGCTACGGCTGGGACATAGTGGACGGGCGCTACGTGGTCAACGAGGAGGAGGCTGCCGCCATCCGCCTGGGCGTGCGCATGGTCTTGTCGGGCAAGTCGGTGGCCGACGTGGTGCGCGCCTGGGAGCCGTACCGCACCAAGCGCGGCGGCAAGTGGCGCTTCCAGACGGTGCGCCGCATACTGATGCGGCGGGAGAACGGCGGGGAGTACCGCTACGCGGGCGTGGTCGTGCCCGGCGGCATGCCCGCCATCGTTCCCATGGATGACGAGGAGAGGGTGATACGGATGCTTGAGGACTCGCACAGGCCCCGCGCCAAGACCGAGGCGTGGGACTTCCCGCTCACGGGCAAGCTCTACGACGGGCGCGACGGCGGGCTGATGACCGGCACCAGCGGCACGGGCAAGTCGGGCAGGCCCTATCACTACTACCGCTGCCGCAGCTGCGGGCGCACCGTGCGCCGCGATGTCGTGGAGAAGCGCGTGGCCGACGCCGTGCGCGAGGCCCTGGGCAGCGCCGACAGCCGCGAGCGCATCGCTCGCATGCTGGCCGACGCCGAGGATGAGCGCGCCGACGAGAAGCCCTTGAGCGAGACCATAAAGGGCGAGCTGGCCAAGATCGAGACGGCGTTCTCCAACATATGGGCGGCCATCGAGTCGGGCATCGCGCCGCCGGGCGGCAAGGAGCGCATAGACGCGCTGAAGCAGCGGCAGGCGCTCCTCAAGGACGAGCTGCGCACGGCCGAGGCCCTTGAGGCCGCCCGCCTTGACTACGACCGCGCGCTGTTCTGGCTTGAGGGCATGGCCGCCGCCGAGGTGGACGACGCGCAGCTCCTGCGCACGTTCGTGGCGCGCGTGGTGCTGGGCGGCCCCGACGATGACGACGGCCTGCGCGTGGCGTTCACGTTTGACGATTCTGCCGGCTTGGGCGATAATCCGTCGCTGCCTGGCGCTATAGGTCCAGGTGGCGAGGTGTTCGACCGAATGAACGCCAGCTCCACCAATAGTTACAGGCAGGTAGAGAAGTGTCTCTACCTGCTTTTTTATTACATATAGATACCGCGGAGAATCGAACTCTGCGCAGGGCGCGGGCGTAAAGAAAACGCGGGAGCGTTTTTAGCCCGCGGGCGAGGACGCCGGCAGGCGGCCGAAGCCGGTGCGGATTTGCGAAGCAAATACGCGGATTCTCCGCGCAAACCTTCGACTCAAAACGGATGCGATGTTTATCGAATTTAAGCTGGCCAAGCCCCGCATCAAAGGATTCCCCGCACCGCGGAGAATCGAACTCTGCGCAGGGCGCGGGCGTAAAGAAAATGCCCCGGTGACGCAGGCCGGGATGCGCTTTCCCGTCGACCGCCCCGCCCCCTTAACTCCAAAACCTGCGCGCTCTCCTCCGTAAAACTGGGTAGAAGAAGGCCAAAACGAAACAGCAGGAGGTCAACATGACTGCAGAAGATAAGGCAAAGAACGCCGGCAAAGTCGCGCTCGTTTTGGAGGGTGGCAGCTTCCGCGGGCAATTTACCGCAGGTGTGCTCGACGTCCTCATGGAGGCCGGCGTCGAGATTCCGGCTGTCTACGGCGTATCGGCCGGCGCCCTCAACGGCGTGAACTACAAGTCGCATCAGATCGGCCGTGCCAACCGCATCAACCTGGCTTTCTGCAACGACAATCGCTTCATGGGCGCCGCATCGTTTGCGTCCACGGGTTCCATCGTGGGTTACGACTTTATCTTCAACGATGTCCAGGACCGCCTGGATCCCTTTGACAACGAGACGTTCGATGCGAGCCCCATCGAGATGTACGCAGTCGCGACGGACATGCTCTTTGGAACCGCCACGTACCTGCCGGTCAAAAGCGCCGTGCTCGACCTCGACGCCGTGCGCGCCTCGACCTCGCTGCCGTTGGTGACGCCGCCGGTCGAGATTGACGGACACAAATACGTCGACGGCGGCGTGGCCGATTCGGTCCCTATCGAGCATGTGCTGGAGGAGGCGGGCTTCGATCGCGCGGTTGTCATTGTCACGCAGGACCGCTCCTACGAGAAAAAGCCTTACGAGTTTATGCCCGCCGCGCGCGCCCGCTATGCCGACTACCCCTACCTGCTCGAGGCTATCGAGACGCGCCACGACCGCTATAACATCCAGCGCATGCATCTGTGGAAGTATGAGCGCGAGGGCCGCGCGCTGGTCGTTGCTCCGCAAAAGCCGGTCGAGGTCGGCCACGTTGAGCACGATTCGGCAAAGCTCCTCGACCTGTATATTCAAGGTCGCCAGGAGGCAAAGCGCTTGCTGGAAGATATCGAGGCGTTTGTCGAGCGCTAGATTCGCGACGTCATGACCCATGGACGACATGTGCAGAAAGTCTGGTCAGAGCCAAAATACCTGTTGACTCGGGCGACGAGCGGGGTAATATGGACGGGTTACTTGCAGAGCCCCGTGAATCTCTGTAACAACACGTACTGTACATGGAGGAGTCTAAGTGATTTCGAAATCGACTCACTACGCCAAGCAGGGCGAGGTCCAGCGCAACTGGGTTCTCGTCGACGCCGATGGTGCTGTCCTGGGTCGTCTTGCCACCCAGATCGCAATGATCCTGCGCGGTAAGAACAAGCCCCAGTTCACGCCCAACAGCGACTGCGGCGACTTCGTTGTCGTCATCAACGCCGATAAGGTCCAGCTTACCGGTAACAAGGCCGACACGAAGACCTATTATCGCCACAGCGGCTACAACGGCGGCCTCAAGGCTGAGAGCTTCCGCCAGGCTATGGAGAAGCACCCGGAGAAGGTCATCGAGCGCGCCGTTCGCGGCATGCTGCCCAAGACCACCCTCGGCCGTGCCCAGATGACCAAGCTTAAGGTCTACGCTGGTGCCGAGCATCCGCACGCTGCCCAGAACCCCACGAAGATTGAGCTGGAGGCTTAAAGATGGCTGAGAACACCGTTGTCTACCAGGGTACCGGCCGTCGTAAGAACGCCGTCGCCCGCGTCCGTCTCGTCCCCGGCACCGGCAAGGTGACCATCAACAAGCGTGACGCCGAGCAGTATTTCGGCCGTCATCAGCTCGTTGAGAACGCCCTTGCTCCCTTCAAGGTGACCGACACCGCCGGTCAGTTCGACGTTATCGCTCTGTGCGATGGCGGCGGCATCTCCGGTCAGTCCGGCGCTCTGCGCCTGGGCATCGCTCGCGCTCTTCTGAACGCTGGCGACTACCGTGCTGACCTCAAGAAGGCCGGTTTCCTTACGCGCGATGCTCGCGTGGTCGAGCGCAAGAAGTACGGCCTCAAGAAGGCCCGCCGCGCTCCCCAGTTCTCCAAGCGCTAAGGTTTTATCTCCTTTCGAGATACAATGTACAAGCGGGGCCTGCCGATTCCTCGGCGGGTCCCGCTTTTCTTTTTCGACTAGGGTGGGCGGTTGCATATCGCCTGCTAGGGAAGGAGCGATCCTATGCCCCAGAACATCTTCGGTACCGACGGCGTCCGTGGCGTCGCTAATGCCGATCTTTCGTGCGACCTCGCGTTTCGTCTGGGTCGCGCGGCGACCAAGTTTCTTGGTCCGGATATCTGCATCGGCCGTGACACGCGCCTTTCGGGCACCATGCTCGAGAGCGCTCTGACCGCCGGCATCATGGCCGAGGGCGGCCGTCCGCACTGCTGCGGTGTCATCCCCACGCCTGCCGTGGCGCTGCTCACTGTTCAAAACGAGCTCGACGGCGGCATTGTCATCTCCGCTTCGCACAATCCGCCGGAGTTCAACGGCATCAAGTTCTTTAGCCGCAAGGGCATGAAGCTTCCCGACGCGGTCGAGGAAGAGATCAGCGCCTGGGTCATGTCCGAGGAGGCCATGGCTGCCGATACGCTGCCGACCGGCGCCGGCGTGGGCCACATCATCAAGATGAAGGACGCCCGCAAGGCATATGTCGATCATGCCATCGATACGCTTGATGGCCTTAGGCTCGATGGCCTGGTCGTTGCCGTCGACTGCGGTCACGGTGCTTCCTGCCAGACTACGCCCGCCGCGCTGCAGCGCCTGGGTGCCACGGTGCATGCCATCAACACCGATTACTGCGGCACTGACATTAACGTTGAGTGCGGCTCCACTCACCTCGAGCCCCTGCGCGAGCTCGTGCTGCGCACCCATGCTGACATCGGCCTGGCCCACGACGGCGACGCCGACCGCGTACTGTTCGTGGACAGCGAGGGCAACGAGATCGACGGTGACTACATCCTGGCTATCTGCGGTTCTGACCTCGCCGCCCGCGGCAAGCTCGCCAACTCCGAGATCGTCTCGACCGTCATGTGCAACCTGGGCTTCTCCATCGCTATGAAGGAGCAGGGCTTCGAGATGGTTCAGACCGCCGTGGGCGACCGCTACGTTCTGGAGCGCATGCTCGCGGACGGCGCCGTCATCGGCGGCGAGCAGTCCGGCCACATCATCTTCCTGGAGCACAACACCACCGGTGACGGCCTGGTGACGGCTCTGCAGCTGCTGGCCGTGCTCAAGCGCACCGGTCGTACCCTCACCGATCTTGCCGGCATCATGAAGAAGTACCCGCAGGTACTCGTCAACGTGCATTCGGACAACAAGGCCGGTCTGGACGATTGCCAGCCCATCTGGGATGCCGTCGCTGCTGCCGAGAAGGAGCTTGACGGCCGCGGTCGCATTCTGGTGCGCCCGAGCGGTACCGAGCCGCTGGTCCGCGTGATGGCCGAGGCCGAGACGCACGAGCTGACCCAGCGCGTTGTCGACGACATCGTCGAGGTTGTCAAGCGCGAACTTCCCTAATGGTCAAAAACCGTTGCCAAGTGGTAAACTGTTAAGGTTATTTTGATTGATCGGTATGTCCGAGGGGGAGCATGTTCACTAAAGTCCTAAGGTCTTTTGGTATGCGTGGTCGAGTCCTTACGCTGGATGCTCCCATCTCGGGCGATGTCATTCCGCTTTCCGAGGTAAACGACCAGACGTTTGCCACCGGCCTTTTGGGCCAGGGCGTGGCGATTCGGCCCACCGGAACGCGTGTGATTGCACCGGCTGATGCCAAGGTCGAGGCCATTTTTCCCACGGGACATGCCGTTGCGCTTAACACGGTCGATGGCTTGGACGTGCTCATCCACGTTGGCCTGGACACTGTTCAGCTCGAGGGCAAGCACTTTACCGTGCATGCGCAAGTGGGTGACATCGTCCATAAGGGCGATGTACTCATTGAGTTCGATCGCGAGGCAATTGCTGCCGAGGGCTACGATGTGACGGTTCCCATCTTGGTGTGCAACTCCGTTGAGTTCTCGAGCATCAAGGGCTCCGTTGGCGTGCATGTCGAAGAGATGGACCAGCTCATCGTTGCTCGCGAGCGCTAGCAAGTGCACGTGGCCATTAGCCTACAATTCAAACACGTTTACGGAGGGCGCCCCTGAAAGAGGGGGCCCTCCGTGGCAAGATGGGATTTGTCCGAAGCTAAAAGGCTTCGGGTCACCGTGGACGGGCAGGGGCCTCGACGCGGCTAGACACGAGACACATACATTACGCGACCTCGCCCTGGTGGCCGCACACGTTGGTTGCGGCCGACGCGGGCCGCGGGCAAGTGCTTGTAAGGGAGCCTTGCCTCTCTTGTACGAGAAAGGACGCGTAATGAAGATCATTAAAGCTAAAGACTACGAGGATATGAGCCGCAAGGCCGCTAATATCATCTCGGCCCAGGTTATCCTCAAGCCCGACTGTGTGCTGGGCCTTGCCACCGGCTCCACCCCGATCGGTGCCTACAAGCAGCTCGCTGCTTGGTACAAGAAGGGCGACGTCGACTTTGCCGAGGTCAGCACCTATAACCTGGACGAATATCGCGGCCTTTCGCACGACGATCCCCAGAGCTATCACTACTTCATGCGTGAGAACTTCTTCGATCACATCAACATCGACCTGAACAACACGCATGTGCCCGACGGTTCCAACCCCGACGCCGCCGCTGCCTGCTCTGAGTACGACAAGATCGTCGCCGACGCCGGTTACCCGGATCTGCAGCTGCTCGGCATTGGCAACAACGGCCACATCGGCTTCAACGAGCCCGATGACCACTTCTCCAAGGGTACGCACTGCGTCGACCTCACCGAGAGCACCATTCAGGCCAACAGCCGCCTGTTCGACAGCATCGACGATGTTCCCCGTCAGGCCTACACCATGGGTACCCAGACCATCATGTATGCCCGCATGATCCTGGTCGTCGCCAACGGCGAGGCCAAGGCTCAGGCCGTGCATGACATGTGCTATGGTCCGGTTACGCCCGAGTGCCCGGCTTCGATCCTGCAGCTGCACACCAACTGCGTTGTCGTTGCCGACGAGGCCGCCCTTTCGCTCTGCGAGTAGCGCGAATCCTGCACCTCGACATAGCCTTGATTAAGGCCTCCGCTTTGCGGGGGCCTTTTTGCTATCCCTTTCCGCCCACTTGACCAAAAACTTGCCGCAAGCTTGACGAATGCCGGATGTCCAACAGCTTGATTCATTCTATACCAGATTCTATGCAAAAATGCCACTAGAAGGTCGTAGACGGTAGCGGGTGCTAGGCGAGTTGAATGACATGGCTGAACCTTGTTCATTTGCGTTACACTGCCGCTTAGATGGGACAAGCTGACAAGCTCATTTACCTGCTTAAAGACCGATTAGTCGGGGGATTAATAACAATCGGCCCTCGCTGTACAAAAACTTGCCGCTTGCGTACCAAAAGACAACCTAAAACACAAGGTCGCTCTATTCATAGCGCGGCTTGTATGGTCTTGCGGATACAGTGTCCATACGGTCGAGTTGAGGAGCGGGCATGGTAAACGATTTGAGCAGTATAGACGACCTCGAGCTGATGCCGCTGGGCGGAGGCTATATGGTGCGACGCGAACGCTTGATGAATGAGCTTATCGCCAAGGGCCGAAAGGCCGGCATCGTGGTTCTTTATGCGCCCGACGGGTTTGGGAAGACCTCGGTGCTGCTGCAGTACACCCATGAGGTTAAATGCGACCCGACGCGAGGCCCCGTGCGGATTATCGAGGCCGATTGCGCCATTGGGCGCGAGGTGTTTATGCAGCTCGAGGTGGTTACCGAAGAACTCAAAGACAAACCGCACTCCCTTATCGCGATTGATAATGTGCCAAACCTCGATCAGCACGATACCGAAGACCTCATCGACAGGATTCGCGGCCTGCGTGCTATGGGGGTAGGGGTCTTTATCTCCTGCCGTCCTTCAAATCGTCAGCTGATTCATGGGCTGGGCGATTCGGTTAAGATCAATGCGCAGATGCTCAAGGTGCATGCCTATGAGTATTCGGCGTGGGCATCGGCGTTTTCGATCAGCACATCGCTCGACTTTTATCAGCTCACGCAGGGCGTGCCCGAGCTCGTTTCGGCATTGCAGACGGGTCTGTATGGCCAAGGCGACGTAGCCGGTCTGCTCGAAAACGAGATTGTCAACGTATATGGCGCGGCACTTGTCGATCTGGCTTCGCTCGACAATAATGCGCTGTTTTGCGTGGCATGTCTCATGGTTTTGATGGGCGAGGGCAATATCGCAGAACTCGAGGCTTGTGGGGTAAGGCTGTCGATGGTCGACCAGTCCTACTTTGTACGCGACTACCCGATCTTTGGCTTGGACCCCGCCGAGCGGAGTTTTACGTGTCTGGGCACGGAGGATAACGGACGCTTGCGCTTACGTAAGTTGGTGGCCGAGGTTCGCCCCGAACTTGTTCCGAGGGCGGCCCGGATTTTGCTTAAGGCGGGCCGATGCGATGCGGCGATGGGCCTGGTGGACGCCTTTTTGGACCGTGAGGCGGTCCTTGAACTTGCTGGGCAGTATGGGGTCGATCTGGCGCTGACGGGGCACGGGGCCGATATCTGCCGAGCAGCGCTGGGCACGATCGATGCCGACGATCCGGCTCCAGAGCCAACGCCTGCCGAGGCACTCGGCGTATATCTGGCAGCGGTCAGCGTGTCCAATACAAAGCTCGCCCGCTATATGGCATCGGTTATCGAGCGCGGGGGCGAACGGGCGGCCTGCGAAATAGACCCTGTTTCATGGAGGGTGGCCCAGACACTGACGGCTGTTTGCTATGGGGACAACGGGCTTGGGCTTCCTACGAATCTGGCCGTGCCAGAAATCGAGACATCCCATACCGCACTCGATATGTTGTCTGCGCATATCGAGGTCAAGCGCTGTCTGACCGAGCGGGGAGATGACGGCGGCGTTCTACAGCAGCTCAAAACGAGCAAGGCCTACGACTGCGAGCTCGATATCGCGGGGATTGTTATACGGGCCGATAGCATGCTGGTGGAGCTCTTTGACGGGTCGTTTGCGGGAACCGACGAGCGCGACGACGAGATGACGGTGGTGCGGGAGGCGCTCGACGTACGCGGGCTTAAGGCGATGGCTATCTGGGTGCGCATGGTGTTGGCGGCACGGCGGCTCCTTTCCGGCTTGCCGGTAACCGACGACGCGGCGTTCAACGAGCTCGATCGTTTTGCCGTGCGCATGCGCGACAACCAGATTCAGCTGTTTGGCCTGTTGCTAGAAGGCTGGCAGTCGCTGGCAGAGGGACGGCCGGTTAATGCAAAGTTCCGTGCGGTCCAAGTGCTCAAACTTGCCGAGGAGTCGATTGCGTACATGCGCGATAACGCATTGCTGCTGGAGCGTGCGGCATATCTGCGTAACACCTCGATGGTTTCGGTGCGCGAGGAAGCGGAGTTGCTCGATATAAGCCAGACGCAGGTTGGTGGCGCAGAAGCCTGGATGGTGGCGCTGCATTTGGCCTGTGCGGGCCGAGACGGCGACCTTGCGGCCTGGATGTCCATGAACCGTGCGGGGATTCTAGAGCCATCGTATCGGCTCTTTGCGCGCCTTGCCATGCATTGTCTGGGCGAGCCGGCGGCCAGGATACGCAAGAAGCTTCCCGTGCGCGAGCTGTCGCGGTACTCGCTGCGCGACGATTTGGAAGGGGAGGGCGAGCGCCTGTTCCAGGCCGGCGAGGTTGAAGCCGTTGATACCATCGACCATATCGAGATTCGCATGTTTGGTGCGTTTCGCGCCGAGCGCGACGGGTTTCCCATCACGGACAAAATGTGGCGCCGCAAGAAGGCGGCGACACTTGCCGAGCGGCTTGCGCTGGGCATGGATGCGCTCGTCGATCGTGAGACGCTGGCCATGGAGCTGTGGCCCCATGCCGAGTTCAATAGCGCCCGCAACAACCTGTACTCGACGATATCGCGCTTGCGGTCGGCTTTGGGACCGACGCCGGATGGCAAGTCGTGTGTGCTCATCCAAAATGAATGCATCGGACTCAACGGCGACTACGTCAAGACCGATGTACGGCTGTTTGACCAGATAAGCCGCGAGGTTTTGGGAAATCGCACGGGTGCGCGCGGGCCCCATTTAGTTGAGCTGTGCCTTAAGATTGAGCAGCTTTATGCCGGACCGCTGTATGTTCCCAATGGCTGTAATCCCACCTACTTTTTGCGCATGCGACGCATTATGCAGTCAAAGTACATCGATTGCATGATCAAGGGAGCAAATGCCGCTCTAGAAGAAAACGATCTGCAGTCGGCGATTTGGCTGGCGGAGTCGGGGCTTCGGCAGGAAACGGCGCGCGAGGATATGGTGCGCTGCGCCATGCGCGTCTACAGTGCGGCGGGGCGGCGGCGCGATATCGTCGAGCTATACAGCGGGCATATGCACCATCTGAGGGAGCAGGTCAATGGCGTGCCCGAGCCCGAGACACGGCGTCTATACGAGCGCTTGGTGGAGGGGCGGCTCAATCGCGTGCTGGTCGAACGATAAAAAACGGGCGCCCGAAGTACTTGGGCACCCGTAAGCTTGCTATGTGTTGGCTCGCTGGATCATTGGCTCTTAGACGAGCTTGATCTTCTCGATGTCCTTGCGCGAGGACTCGCGATACAGCGAGAACTTGCGGCCGATGACCTGGACGACCTCGGCATGGCAACGCTCAGCGAGCTCTTCGGCGGCCTCGCGGGCGGAAAGACTGGAGCCATCGAGCACGGAGCACTTAACGAGCTCGTGCTTCTCCAGGTAGGCAACCGTCTGCTCGACGGTGCCCTCGTTGACATCGGACTTACCGATGATGATGGCGGGGTTGAGGTGATGGGCCATGCTGCGAAGCTGCTTGACCTGGGCTCCTGTCAGTGCCATGGGTTCTCGCTTTCTATGTATGGGGCGCCCCGCAATGGGGCCTTAATCTACGTGGGCTGTCCCACGATAGCGCAGGAACGGCGTGGTGTGGAGCGCGTTTGCCCAGTTCGCAAAGAATGCGGATGCCGGGCGGGAGAACAGCGCGGGTTGCAGGTGAACGTGTAAGGCGGCCGAAAGCGGTCTATGGACGGCCCGAAGAGACCGGCTCCCATGCAATAAACGCCCAGCGGACCTTGCGGACGTGGTCGAGCATGTAGCGTCCCTGCGGTACCCCCTTGGATCCCGGCTCGCCGGCATGGGGGTTCTCGACCATGTGGTGGGCGATATAGTCGCGCAGGCGGTCGATCTTGTCCTCGTTGCCATGCTCGAGCATGCGAGAAAAGTCCGCCACGCCCGCCTCGAGACTATCGAAGGTGTCGCGACGGGGCGATTCAAAATACGTGACCTGCGGCAGTGCACCCATCTGAATGAGGATGTTAAAGGTATACACAAAGCCATTACTGCAGGTAACCGAGGCGCCGATGGCGTTCATCACGTGCAGGTCATAGCGCGGGCTGGAGTTGGCGACCATCGTGACAGCACAACGCCGACGAGCCGTTCGATCAAGCTTGGCAAGTGCCCCCTTCAGGTCGTTCGTAGTAACCGAGCGACTCGCAAAGGCAACATCAACAGCCTTGGCAACCGGCCCAACCAGATCCCAATCGTCATCCCAAGCAAGCTCAAGCGGTGTAATGCGATCCTTGAGCCCATAGAACTCAATGCCAGCATCAAGCGTGCTCAACATAGCAGGGGAAAAGTCAGCAGCAATCACAGGATGCCCAGCCTGAGCAAGCGGAATAGCAATCGACCCAGCCCCGCAGCCCATATCGAGCACCGACTCGCCAGGCTCAAGCGCCAACAGTTTTATAAAATCCCGAGCATACGGGGCAGTCTCCAACGGACGAAAATGCCGAGCTCGCTTATCCCACTCAAGAGGATTATCAGCCCGATGCCGATCAGCTTGCAGACGCATCCATTCGCCATTCCAATCAGCAGAAAGAAGCTCAGAGCGAGCATCCCCATCAACCACGGGCCAACCTCCTAGCAACAAAAAAGCGACTCCTCCCAAAAGAAGAGCCGCAACCAGCATATATCAGAAAGAACCGATCCAACGCCAAGCCGCCCTCACAACCAAGGCGGGCAGGAGCGAAGCGACTGCCATACGGGATAGGACCCAACCGAGGTCCCGTTGTGCGGGAGCCCCGGGGAGGGCAAATATATAAGGTCGATCGCGAGTTCCGCACGAGCCGGAGAGCACTTAATGTGCTCTCCGTGCGAGTCAGGACTGTCCGAGCAGGCGACCTTATATATTTGCCCTCCCCGGGGCTCCTCGCCAATCCCCCTCAGCTAATTCTTCAGCGAGTTCAGCGGCGCCGGGAAGCGTCCGCCACGGTGGGCAAGCACGGTGCCGGCGTTGGGGTTCACCGGCATGATGGGTGCACGGCCAAACAGGCCGCCATACTCGACGCAGTCGCCCACGCCCTTGCCGATGGCGGGAATCACGCGGACGGCCGTGGTCTTATTGTTGATGACGCCGATGGCCATCTCGTCGGCGATGATGCCGGCGATGGTCTCGACCGGGGTGTCGCCGGGGATGGCGATCATGTCCAGGCCGACGGAGCACACGCAGGTCATGGCCTCGAGCTTCTCGAGCGAAAGCGCGCCGGCCTCGACGGCGGCGATCATGCCGGCGTCCTCGGACACGGGGATAAAGGCGCCCGAGAGACCGCCCACGCTGGAGCTGGCCATGACGCCGCCCTTCTTGACGGCATCGTTGAGCATGGCGAGCGCGCAGGTCGTGCCGGGGCCACCGCAGGTGCCCACGCCGATGATCTCGAGGATGCGCGCGACGGAGTCGCCGATGGCGGGCGTGGGAGCCAGCGACAGGTCGACAATGCCCTTCTCGACACCCAGGCGATGGGCGGCCTCGCGGCTCATGAGCTCGCCGGCACGGGTGATCTTAAAGGCTGTCTGCTTAATCTTCTCGGCGACTTCCATCATCGACGCGGAATCGGGCAGCGTCTCCAGGGCTGCAGCCATAACACCGGGACCCGAGACGCCTACGTTGATGACGGCGTCGGCCTCGCCACCGCCGTGGACGGCGCCCGCCATAAACGGGGAGTCCTCGACCATGTTGGCAAAGCAGACAAACTTGGAAGCGCCGACGGAATCCTGGTCGGCCGTGAGTTTGGCGGCATCGATGATGGTCTGGGCGGCCATAAGCACGGCGTCCATGTTAATGCCGGCGCGCAGGCTGGCGACGTTGACGCTGGAGCAGACGCGGCTGGTGGTAGCGAGCGCCTGGGGGATGGACTGGATGACGCGGCGGTCGGCGTCGCCGATGCCCTTCTGGACGAGCGCGGAGAAGCCGCCCAGGTAATCGATGCCGAGCGTCTCGGCCGCGCGGTCGAGGGCGTGCGCGATGGGGGTGAGGTCCTCATCCTTGCAGCATGCGGCGATCTGCGCCACCGGGGTGACGGAAACGCGCTTGTTGACAATGGGGATACCGTACTCGCGCTCGAGGTTCTCGGCGGTCTCGACCAAGTGCTCAGCCGTGTGCGTCACGTGGTCGTAGATCTTCGTGCACATGCGGTCGAGGTTCTCGTCGCCGCAACCCATGAGCGAAACACCCATGGTGATGGTCCTGATGTCGAGGTTCTGCTCCTCAACCATGCCGCGGGTTTCCGCGATTTCTGCGGGCGTGATCGCCATCCTTGCACTCCTATCTGCCAAAACGAGCATAGTCTTGTCTATTCTAACGTGCCGCACGTGCCAAGTGGCGCATGCGGCGCGTTTTGGTGCTCGGTTGTTTCCGTTGTGTTACTGCCCAAAGACCTCTTCGGCGATACGAGCGCTTTCGGCGGCGTCCTTGGCGTAGTAGTCCGCGCCGATCTGCTTGGCGTATTCGGGGGTGAGTACGGCGCCGCCTACGATGATCTTGACGCCCGGAACCTCGGCATGGAGCAACTTGATGGTCTCCTCCATAGCGACGACCGTGGTGGTCATAAGCGCCGAGAGACCGACGAGCTTGATGTCGCGCTCCCGTACGGTCTTGAGCACCTCCTGCGGGTCGACGTCGCGACCCAGATCAAAGACGGTGTAGCCGTAGTTATCGAGCAGCATCTTGACGATGTTCTTACCGATGTCGTGGATGTCGCCCTTGACGGTGGCCACGCAGATTTTGCCCTTGTCGGCAATTTCGCCGGCGGGCATCAGGCGCTTGATGGTGTCAAAACCCACGCGCGCGGCCTCGGCCGAGGCCATAAGCTGCGGCAAGAAGAACTTGCCCTGGTCAAAGAGGACTCCGACCTCGTCGAGGGCGGGGATAAAGTGGTTGTTGATGAGGTCCATGGCGTCGTGATCTGCCAGCAGGCGCTCGGTCTCGGCCGCGATCTCGCCTTTGCGGCCCGAGACGACCATGCGACGAATCGGGTCGTCGTTGCCGTCGGTGCCGGCGGTGCCAGCGGCGGGCGCGGCGTCGGTCGATACCGCCTGGGCCGCCGCCGGGTTCGCGGCGATCTTGTACGGATCGGTCCAGCCGGCGTAGCGCTCGATGTATCCGGTCGAGCCCTCGTCCTCAACGCTCAAGACGCGATAGCTGTAGACGGTATCCATAAAGCGCTTAGAGCCCGGGTTCATGATGGGGGCGTCCAGGCCCGCGCCAAAAGCGGCAGCCAAAAAGACCGAGCCCAGCAGCGGTCGGGCAGGCAGGCCAAAGCTGATGTTCGATACGCCGAGCGCGCATTTGACGCCCAGACGCTCCTTGCACAGGGACATAGCGCGCAGGATCTGCTCGGCCTGGCGCTGGTTGGTTGAGGCGGTCATGACCAGGCAGTCGATGAGGATGCGGTCCGGTCCGATGCCGTAACGGGCAGCCTCGGCCACGATGCGCTCGGCGATGGCGAAGCGAGCCTCGGCGGTATCGGGAATGCCGCCTTCGTCGAGTGTGAGGCCGACGACGTTGGTGCCGTAGTGGGCGACCAGCGGGAAGATCTCATCCATGATCTGCTGTTTGCCATTGACCGAGTTGATGATGGGCTTGCCGGCGTAGCGGCGCACGGCTGCCTCGACGGCTGCGGGGTCGGTGGAGTCGATCTGCAGCGGCAGCAGCGTGGAGCCCTGGAGCTGCTCGGTCGCCTGCTGGATGATCTTGACCTCGTCGATCTCGGGCAGGCCCACGTTGACGTCCAGGATATCGGCGCCCTGTTCCTGCTGGCTGATGCCCTGGCTCACGACGTAGTCCAGGTCGCCGTCGCGCAGGGCCTGTTGCAGGCGCTTTTTGCCGGTGGGATTGATGCGCTCGCCGATGACGGCAATCTTGTGGCCGTCACAGGGAAGGTCCACGACCGTCTGGGCGCTCGTGACCGACATGCTGGGCTTGCGGCGGCGCGGGCTGGGCGTGTGGTTGTCGATAAGCGTGCGCAAGGCCGCCATGTGCGCCGGCGTGGTTCCGCAGCAACCGCCCACGACGCTCACGCCGTCGGCGATCATGCCGGCGACGGCCTTGGCGTATTCGGGGGCCTGGATGTCAAAGACGGTGTTACCGTCATCGTCCACGTGGGGCAGACCCGCATTGGCCTGCACCATAACGGGCTTGTCGGTAACGGTGAGCATACGTGCGGCGAGCCCTCGGAGCTCGGCCGGCCCCTGGCTGCAGTTGATGCCCAAAACGTCGGCGCCGATGGCGTCGAGCGTGATGGCGGCGACCTCGGGACTCGTACCCAGGAACGTGCGGCCGTCTTCCTCAAAGGTCATGGTGGCAAAGATGGGCAGGTCGGAGTTCTCGCGGCAGGCGAGGACGGCAGCCTTGATCTCGGCAAGGTCGGTCATGGTTTCGATAATAAAGAGGTCCACGCCCGCATCGACGCCGGCGCGCACTTCCTCGGCAAAGAGGTCATAGGCCTCGTCGAAGCTCAGGGTGCCCAAGGGGCGAAGCAGCGCGCCGATGGGACCGATATCGCCGGCGACGTAGTGGGCACCGGCCGCGCGGGCGCAGGCGACAGCGGCGGCAAAGACATCTGCCACGGTGGCGGCGCCGTCGAGCTTGTGGGCGTTGGCGCCAAAGGTGTTGGCGGTGATTACGTCGCAGCCGGCTTCGACATATTGACGCTGAATGTCGGTAATGACCTGGGGCTCCTCAAAGTTGAGCAGCTCGGGCAGGGCGCCGGCCTTCATGCCGGCCGCCTGTAACATGGTGCCCATGCCGCCGTCGAACAGCAGGTGCCCCGTGCCCTCGATGGCGGCGCGCAGGCGATCGTCCTTAATGCGAAGATCGTCGATCGTGCGCGTCTTGTATGCAGCGCCATTACGGCGTGCGACATCAACAGGCGCCGCCAGCGCGGCGCCGTCCAGATCATGAGTGATAAGCGGAGTAAACATCGAGGGCTCCTAATGGCTGGAATAGCAGGTGGTGTGGGCGGCGCGGAAGCGGCAGTGCTCGCGCATGCGGCAGA